>JBHLMP010000078.1:0-10793 GCA_048938025.1 Promethearchaeota archaeon | reverse complement strand
AAGAGGAACTTAAAAAATATATAAGAGAGAGAAGACTCTCTATAGGTCCAATGTACGTATTGCCTGATGAGTTTTTAATAAGTGGTGAATTACTGATTCGGAATTTACTAATTGGGAATCAAATTGCTAAAAAATTCGGGAGAGTTATGAAGGCAGCCTATATTCCTGATCCCTTTGGGCATATTGCACAATTACCCCAAATTATAAGCGGTTTTGAGATTCCCTCAATTATATTTGAAAGAGGTTTTGGTAATGAATTTGAAGAGAATAATTTGAACATGGAATTTATCTGGGAATCTCCGGGAAATGCAGCTTCAGTTTTAGCCATTCATTTAATTAGAGGATATAGCTCTTTGGTATATCTAGATACTATTTTAGAGGATGGAAAGTACAAAAAGGCAATGGAAAAGATAAAGAGAGTAGCGAACGACATAGAAATTTATACAGCAACTCCAATTGTATTACTTAATAATGGTTCAGATCATCGAGAGGCATATCCAGAAATTCCTGAAATAGTTAAGCAATGGAATGAGTTGCATCCTGATATACTATTGGAGCAAAATGACTTTGAATATTATATTGATAAAGTTCTTTCAGTAAATCCAAAATTAAAATCTTTTGAAGGTGAACTCAGAGGTAGTAAATACTCACCTATCCTCTCTGGAGTATTGTCTGCTAGAATGTGGATAAAGCAGAGAAATACAAAGATTGAATATTTATTTGAGAAATATACTGAACCAATTTCAGCAATTACTATGGTTCTTGATAAATCTCAAAAATTCAATTATCCTTATTCCTATATTCAAAATGGGTTAAAATGGCTAATTAAAAATCATCCTCATGATTCTATCTGTGGCTGTAGTATCGACCAAGTTCATAATGAAATGAAAACAAGGTTTGACTGGGCGGAACAAATAGGAATTGAAGTATTTAATCACTCATTTATGTATCTTTCTGGTTTAATTAATTTCAAACCACAAGAAAATAATAGAATTGCGTTAATAATCTTTAATCCATTACCATGGAAACGCAAAGATATTGTAATTTTCAATGCTATTTCAAAAGCAAACAATTTACAGCAAAAATTTCCTAAAGACTTTAAATTAACAGATTCCGATAATAATGAAATTGTATATCAGGATTACCCTATACAAGGAGAACCTAGATTTTCTAGAGAAATTGATATTAGTTATCAATTCTCATTTTTAGCAGAGGTTCCAGCATGTGGCTATAAAGTATATTATATAAATCTTGAAGAAACAGCTAAAAAAGACATTATTAATGAAATTAATTTTATATTGGGCGAAAACTCAATTGAAAATGAATTTTATAAAGTAGAGGTAAAAAATGATGGGCAAATTAATATTCTTGATAAAAAAGGAAACATATGGTTTGAAAAAGTATGTCAATTCGAGGATATAGCGGATTGGGGAGATGAATATGATTATTCAGGACCAACACGTAACCAAGTAGACAAAAAATATACTACCGATGATGCTAAAATCGTAGAATTAATTCCCTTCCTAAATGGACCTTCTCAAAAATCTATAAAAATGAAAATGATCCTGAATTTACCAGAGTCATTAACACCAGATCGTTTAAAAAGAGAAAAAAATCTTTTCGAAAATGTCATTACTCTTTATGTTTCTTTATATAAAGGTATTAATCGCATAGATTTTAAAATAGATTTGGAGAATAAATGCAAAGATCATAGAATTAGGGTTCTGTTCCCTTCGAAAATTATATCAGATAAAGTATTTTGTGATGGACATTTTTATATTGTCCCTAGAAATATTACTATACCAAATGGTAAAAAATGGAGGCAAAAGCCATCAAAAACAAGCCATCAAAAGGATTTTATTGCATTACATGATGAATCAAAAAGTTATTCCATATTAAATAGAGGATTACCAGAATATGAGGCAATAAAGAATGAAGATGGAACAATTACAGTGGCAATAACGCTTTTACGCAGTATTGGTTGGCTTTCAAGACCTGATTTAGATTCTAGAAGAAATGATGCTGGACCAAGTCTTAAGACTCCTGGTGCCCAATGTATTGGGAACTATTCTTTTGAGTTATCGTTAGTTGTAGAAGATTACAAGAGATATTGGTTTGATTCAGAAGTCCACATTAAGGGAAAGGAATTTAATTGTCCTTTAAAACCTATATTTCCATTAATGCTATCTTCAACCCTAAACCACCCAGAATTATTAATGTTAACACGAATGGGTTTATTAACTGATTCAAATAGAGTTCTAGATAAAAGTATAGTCCCTTGTTTACCAAGTGAATTAAGTTTTCTTGAAATAGAGAATAAAAATATTATGCTAAGTGCTTTAAAAAAATCAGAAAAAGGTGATTGCTTAATAATTCGGATTTATAACATATCTCCTTTTTTACAAAAAACTAAATTGACTTTTTATAAAGATATTTCTATACAGGAAGCGGAAATAGTTAATTTCTTAGAAGAAAGACCGAAAAATGAAATCAAGGCAAATATTAATAAATTTTACCAAAATGAACTTGCAATTACAATGGAACCATATATTATTGCTACAATTAAACTTGAGTTTAATTTTATAAGGTGATTAAAAGATACATGGATATTTTTTATTTTTTGATGTATAGTATTAGATTCATAAAGATAATTGCTGAGATACCTAGATCTTATTTAATCAATTTTCTAGTAGTTAAGAATATTGAAAATCTGAATTCACTTTTAATTGAAAAAAATAAAGGTAATATAATATGAGTAGAACATAGATTTTTATAATTAAGTAAAGTGATTTTTAATGAAATTTACTGAATATGCAAAAAAATATATACCTAAGATTAATGAAGCAATCAAATCAATTTATCATAAAAAATTAAGTAGTCTGACAAATAAATTCTTAAAAGATTATTATTCTGAATTGAAGAACTACTTTTTATCAGGAGGTAAAAGAATACGTCCTTTAATTTGTATTGCTACATATAACGCTTTTCATACCGATGTTGACGAAAGGATTATATTCCCTAGTATAGGGATTGAATTTCTTCATAATGCATCATTAATTCATGACGATATTATTGATAAAGATGATTTCAGGAGAGGTCAACCAGCTTTTCATTTCAGATTTCGAAATTACCATAAAAAATATAATCTGAAAAAAATGATGGATGTGGATTTTGGTAATTCTATAGGAATAATTGGGGGTGATACTGCCTTTTTCTTAGGATTAGAGGCATATTTACACAATAATTTTGAGAAAGATATTAACCTAAAAGCAATTAACTATTATGAACAGGCATTTATTGAAGTTGCTAATGGAGTTTTAATTGAAACGGATATGGTGAATAAAAAAAATCTAACAATGTCCGATTATATTGAGATGATTTCACTTAAAACCGGAGCTTTAATTGAAAAATCTATATTAATAGGAGCTAATTATGCTAGGGTTGATGAAAATTATTTAAAACATCTTTCCATTTATGGGAAAAATCTTGGAATTATATTTCAAATAATTGATGATATTTTAGGAACATTTGGAGACGAAAAAGTTACTGGAAAACCTACAGATGGAGATATCAGGGAAGGTAAGAAGACTTGTTTATTGATAGAGGCGTTAAATAAATTGAAAAATAATGATAAAAAATATCTAGATGAGTTAATTGGAAAGACTGATATGACCCAAAGTGAAGTGCAAGAAGTTAAAAATTTGTTTATAAAAGCAGATGTATCAAATTTTTGTAAAAATTTAGCAAATTCTTACTATATTGAAGCTAAAAATGCATTAGATGAATTAAAATCTACGATAAATCAATCCGAATCAGAATTTTTTGAAGATTTATTGACATTTGTTATTAAAAGAAATTTCTAATCAATAAATCTTGAATAAAATTAGAATAAGTAAAAAATTTTAGAATTTCAAATAATATAATTCGTTTATATTTCAATTAATATTAAAAAGAATAAAAAAAATAAAATTTAGGTAATTTTTCTTTTGATCTGCCATGCTATACTTATTATTCCCATTAATAGAATTAAATATAGAATGAAACAATTCATGCCAGGAATAACTTCCTTTCCCTTGATTTTATAATCAAAATCATCTAATCTATATGTAAGGAATTCTTTGCCACTAACCCTATATGACAAAATATCTAAAACGCCTGATGATGAGTTATAAGTCGCAATTATCTCTGAAGTATATCCAGGTACACCAATAGACAATTTTATACCATTATTTAAACCAGTTACAGTAAAACTAATTGCAGTTCTGGTAAAACAATCTTGAATCTTTAATGCATAAGAATCCCAATCAATATTGGTTGGTTCAACATATATAGGTTGATTCAGCATATAATCTACTAATTCTATATTCTCGATATTCCTATAAAGATAGTTTTCATATATAGTTGAATTCCTCCAAGTATTATTCCACCGTTCTGATAATGTAGTAATTACTAGAGACCTATTAAACTCAGGATCCTCTCCACCAATAAAATCAACAGAAATCCTTATTCTATCAGGTAATTCTTCTGGTGGTGGCATAGAATATGGCAGGGCATTCTTAGCACTGTAATACGCTCCATATTCATAAACTTCGCCTTCATTTACTCCTACATAAAAGGGTTTTGGCCCTTCAAGATATCTAACCATTAAGAATATAACTTCTTTGAATGATTTATATATGGATTCTGAAATATGCATATATATGGATTTTGAAATTTCAAGTACATCTAATATTCCGGAAGATGTATAAATAGCTTCAACATTAATATGTTCTAACGGACCAATATTAATATGACTTTCGAGAATTATATTACCGTAATTAGATAGCTGAAGTTGGTCATAATAATAATCGAGATTTGCTCTTGTGAGGTACACTATTGTATGATTTGGCAATAGAAATGGATAGTAATTTGGTAATAGATGGGGTGAAGTATAATTAAGAGGTTCTTTCCGATATGATATGGTGTCGATGCCATCATAACTACTACTAAAGGTATCGTATTTACTAATCCAATCCCATGAATTATAATTAATTTCCCAATGTGTAGAATTTTCCATGATAGATGAGATATTTATTTTAGTTTTCTGGTTAATCAACATATCTGGATACAAGCCAAAATCAGTTTCCCAATTAATTCCAAAAGCTTGGTCCATCTTAGTATGATCAACATCCAATACAAGCCAAGAAAAAGTGTCTTCTATATTAAAGTTAAATCCATATTCAATTTCAATCATTTGATTAAAGGTAAATTCAATGGCTTTCGAGCTTAATGGTAATTCAACATCGTATCTATTATAATTTGTTAGATCTCCATGATCTAATCCAATAATCGGATATAACCATGGAATATCATGTATAATCTTGTACTGAAATTTAATGTTTCCATTCTCATAAAAAATGACTTCAAAATCCCCTACTAATTCTTCTTCAAGATTGTAAATTTGACTGTATTCTATCACTAAATATCTATTTGGTCCACTATCAAAGAATTGATAATAAATGTTTCCAGAATAGCCAGGATATAAATCTTCCGCTAATAAAGCAACACAATCGATATTTTCACTTTCAACACTAGGTATATAATTGCAAAGCCAATTAGTATCCCCTAAATCAGGAAAACTCATCCATCCATTAGAACTAACAACAATGGCATCATATAGGGTTTCATAAAAAGGAAAAGTCCATCCATTAGCAATAAAGGATATTCCTTCAGATTCATCATCCTCATCAGATATCGTCATAAGATTCCCTGTACTCTGGATTTCGATCCAAGAATAAGTAGCATCGGTATTCATAAGGTATCCACCACCACTTTCCGTAGAAATTTTTAATTCTTCATTGATGTCTTTATTTTCTGTTTCTAAAGTAGTTAAAGGAGTAATTATCATATTTATTGGAATAACTATTAGCAATGGGATTAAAAATATTGATATTGTCCAAATTTTTGTTCTTCTCATAGATTTTACAATTTTGTCATTAGCTTAAATTAAAAAATAAAAATAAAATATTTAAATGTTATGATAAAATAAGCTAAAAATAGACATTCTAAAAAAATCATATAAGAGAGATTTTTGATTGATATTAATTGTATTAAATTGGAAAAATATAAGAATCTGAAAATTTAAAAATAGTTAAGATTAAAATTTTACATAGAGAAGTGATTGAATCAAGTGTTAATTGCAATTACAGGTGCAACTGGAGTTCAAATAGCTATCAAGTTATTAGAAAAGCTGAAAGAAAAAGAGATCATGACCGAACTAATCATTTCAAAAATAGCTGAGGAAATAATCAATATTGAAACGAATTATAATCTCTCTGATATACGTAAATTAGCTGATAAAAACTATGATGTAGAAGATCTTACAGCACCTCCAGCGAGTGGGTCGTATAAGATAGATACAATGATGATTGTCCCCTGCTCCATGAAAACATTAGCTGCCATAGCTAATGGTTTTGCAGATAATTTGATAACTAGAGCTGCAGATGTAATGATTAAGGAAAAAAGAAAACTTGTTCTTGTAGTAAGGGAAAGTCCTCTAAGTGCAATCCATCTTGAAAACATGCTTAAATTAGCAAAAATTGGGGTTGTAATAGCACCACCAGTTCCTTCCTATTACATCAAACCTAAAAGTGTGGATGATTTAATTGAATACACTGTTGGAAGGTTATTAGATCAGATGGGTATAGAAAGTGATATAAAAAGATGGGGAAATAAGTAAGTTGTATATAACAAAATTTTTGATACTAAATATTAAAAAGGATAATTCTATAAACCTATTGATTTATCCACTGAGAAAGTTTTCCAGTAATTACTCTTTTATTTTTGTTCCCCTTTAAAGCATTAATGTCTTTTAGGTTTAAGAGCCAGAGAGAAGATTTTAACTCATTTTTGAGAGTCTTTATTTCTTTTATAGTATTAGAAATGGATCCTTGTTGTTGATCAATTAATGAAGATTTTAAAAATTTAAATGCAAATCCTCCGATATCAGCACCCAATACAATACTTTTTGCAATATCTACTCCAGTTCTTAACCCTCCTGTAGCAATTATTAGTTTTTTAGATACATTTCTAACATTTAGCACACTAACAGGTGTAGGGATACCCCATTCTCTAAAAACATCTGATAATTTTCGATTAAATATATTACTGCCATTTTTATTACGATAGGATTCAATGGCTGCAAAACTAGTACCTCCTGCACCTCCAACATCAAATCCATCAAAACCAAGGTCATCTAGAGATTTAGCAAGTTCCTTGTTGAATCCTGATCCCACTTCTTTTGCTATTATTGGAATATTAGTAGATTCACGAATTTTCTTAAAATTATCTTTAAACAGTTTAAAAGATATATCTCCTTTATCCTGAACCAATTCATGTAAAGCATTAAAATGAATCGCCATAACATCAGCATTTATCATATCAATACATCCTGTGAAATCCTCTAGTTTAAAATCTGGACTTCCAACTTGGCCAATACCAATATTTCCAATAATAGGGATATTAGGAGCTACTTTTCTTACAATTTGAAATGATTCTTGATTCTCAGGATTAATTAATCCAGCACGTTGACTTCCAACACTCATGATTATATTTTCTTTCTCAGCTGAGGTTGCGAGGATCTCATTCAAATCTTTTGATAAGGGATGCCCTCCAGTTATTGCGGCGATACATATTGGTGCTGATACAATTTTATTAAAAAAGTTTACAGATAGGTCAATTTCATTAAGATCAACTTCAGGTAATGAATGATGAATTAACTCTATATATCTAAAATAATTTTTGAAATGTTGAACATTATATTTGATGGGTATTTTGAGATGTTCTATCTTTCTATTACTGATAATTTGATTTTCATCATGTCTTGATGGATTAATTTCTGTACATTTAATTTTTTGACCTTTTAAAGCCTTTATTATATTTCCATTTTCTAAACCATTAATAATTTGAACAGGAATATTATATTTACATATTTCTTTTATAGTATTTATTTTTCCTCTAATACCTCCAGTAACATCAATTTTTTGTCCCAGAGCTGCTAATTCTAAACTTTCTAATTCGTTGGAATTGCATTCTATAACCAATATACTTTTCTTATCATTATCTTGAATATATAAACCATCAGTTTCCATCGTAAATATGACTTTTGAAACACTGTACTTATTTAAATTTTCACATAATTCAAAAATAATCCTATCTCCGGAAATTATTGAAAATGAACCTTGCTTATCAAGAATAATATCACCATATAGAATAGGTAATATATTAAGATCCAAGGCAGTTTCAATAATATCAATAGAATATGTTGAGATAATTTGAGAATCTTTGATAAAAATACTGGAAGTTTGAACAGATAAGGCAGGATATTTATGTTCTAAAAATAAATTAATTATATAAGAATTAAATTTATTCATTGATTGGTGAATTTCTGAAAGTCCAAGAATTTGATTTGAGATAGATGAATCAATTCCTGTAGAAATATTATATTTTTTAGCAAGTGGATGACCAAATGATCCTCCTCCATGAATTAATATTATTTTTTTATTAGCATCAATTATTTGCTGAACTACGCTTCTTACAACATCTTCTCTAATAGAAAAAGGTTTATTTTTATCAGTTAATATACTTCCACCTAATTTTAAGAGAATTATTTCATTACTATTTTTCAATTTCCTATCACTCTCATCCGATCATTGTTCTCCAAGCATCAAATCCTTCTTTTTCAATAGCCTTAGCTATTTGTTCTTGAATTTCTTCATTTTCAGCTAAAGCAATAACTAAGCCACCTCGTCCAGTTCCAGTTATTTTAGCTCCAATTGCCCCGTTTTTAAGAGCTATCTTAACCAATTTATCATTTATCTCTCCAGAAACCATGATCTCTTGTAGCAATTTGTGATTTTGATTCATCAAATTGCCAATAACCACTATATCTCCGTTAATTAAGGCTTTTTTTGCTTCCTCTGCTAAATTGTTATATTTACTAAATATTTTATCAAATTTTTTTGGATTTTCTTCTTTTAATCGTCTAACATCAGCAACTACTTCTGCTGTTGAAGCTGTGATTCCCGAATTGGCAATTACTAATGGCATCTTTTTTGGTGATTGAAGAAGATCCATTGTATTTTTTCCACCGTTTAAATTTTTAATAAACCAAATCAATCCACCATAAGTTGATGCAGTATTATCGATTCCAGAAGGTGTTCCATGATAAGCTTTCTCTCCTTCATATGCTGCTTCATTAATCTTTTCATCATCTAAATCTAGCTTAAATACATCATTCAAAGCACGAGCAAGTGAAGTACATTGAGCTGCTGAAGCACCCACTCCGCTTGCCGCAATTAAATCTCCGGAAAAAGTTATATCAAGCTTTTGACTTTCTATATCCACCTTTAGGTGTTCAATTATATTTGTAATTGATTGCATTGCCTCGTTATATTTCTTTTTTTTGTAGCCAGGAGTAGCAGGTCTCTGATCATCGACAGACCAACCCTTACCATCGACAACTTTAACATTGGCAATTGTATAGGATCCTAAAGCCGATGCAATTGCTGGTAATCCATACACTACAAAATGTTCTCCGAATAATATTGTTTTTCCATATCCCTTACCAGATCCCATTCATCTTACCTCTACGATCCCTTCAGAACCATTAACAATTACTTTTTGTCCAGTGTGAATATTACTAATATCAATTTTATCTACACAGGGAATTTCACTAATTATACATCCTACTGCCACGATTGTGTCAATTTGGTTATTTACAATAGCTACTGGAGCCGTATTGTTCTTCTTCATTCTATACATTGTGTATGATCCAACTGTTGAACCTTTACCAGTTGGAAATATTAAAACTTTTCCAGTTATAGATTGACCTTCAAGTTCATGTCCAATCTCAACAACTTTACCAGTATCAGGATCAACACCCCCATAAAACGAAATAGCATCTTTAGTTACAATAGCTTCTGCTTCAGCAGTTCCTTTATATATTTTTCTCCCCTCTAACTTCATTTTATCGCCTCTTCAACACAAGCTTCAATTGATCCAATTTTTACTTTAAATTTATTCTTTGCACGTCCATAATAACATGCCTTTGCAGAATCCACCATTATTCCCTTGAAGCGTTCCTTAATTGGGGCTACAACACAACAAGTATCCGCTGCAAACTTTGCTCCTGCATCTTCAATAATTTTAGAATAACCAACTTCATCTGCAATTTTTTTTGTAGGTCGAGCAGTTGTTATCCAAAATTCTTTTTTTACTGTTTTTCCTCTTAATAAATTCGCTATTTTCGCAATTTCGTGAATTGAAGCGTGAGGACAACCAATACTTACAAAATCTATTTCAATATCGTCATCAGTTAGTTCAGCACGAGTTTTATCTAAGTCATCTTGATTAATTTCAAACACAATATTGCTAGGTTTAGGGTATTTATTGTACTCTGGAGTTATTTCTTCCATATGGAATAATGCTGTTCCACCATAAGTAGCAACGGAAGCACAAAATGACTTAAGTTCTTCAACAGTAGCGGAAGGAATTCCCGTGATATAAGGTATTTTTTTTCCTAATTCGACCAATTTATCGCCAATTATTTTTCCCAATACGCCAAATTCGTCAGTACCTTTAACTGGTGCATTTATCTTAAAGAGAACTTGAGCATGACGATTTTCATCCAAATGATAACCGTATTTAGGAGTTTTTCCAATTAAAGCTGCTGCTAATGCGCTTGGTCCCCCCTCACGATTAGTCCGAGCTCCAATAACTGAGTTAGCATAACAAACAGCACTACTTTCAGCCCA
>JBHLMP010000077.1:0-10833 GCA_048938025.1 Promethearchaeota archaeon | reverse complement strand
TGCCAAACCCCAGTTTTCATAAACTACATCAACCATATCAAATGAATGTTGACGAGTGATATATCCTTGTTCTCCAAAAGCGGGGATCCAATCATATACATCTTCATCGGGTCCATGAATGATATCGTTTTTCTTTTCAAAGCGTAAACAAAATCTTTGGACTTCCCGTAAGAAATTAAATTCCTTTTGTGAAAGTATTGGAGTTAGGTTATTATTCAAGAAATTATATCGATTCTTTAGACTAAATTTATCAAGAATTTCATCATTAATGGCTTGAACTTTAAATTTTTTGCTCGACATTCTTATTTACACAATTAGATAAATATTATCAAATTTTAATTAATTACATAGTAGAATATAGATAATGTTTTAAAACTTTTTTTCAAAAAAAAAAGAAAAAAGAAGGATTTAAATTACTAAGAATCTATTCTCTCTTAATTCTATAGTATTTTAAAAAGTTGGCGGAGACTCATGCTCATAATGTATTGTTGAATCTGTCTTGAACCTCCCACAATTTCACCAATTCTGGACATATTTATATAATCATGCATTAAAGTATTATCACATAGACCTGCTCCACCCATAAGATTTCCAGCTTCATAACAAATTTTCTCCGAAAGAGAAGTTGCCTCATATTTTAGTTGTGAAGCATTAGCGACCATACCATGACGAAAACTCGTAGGAATATTAGCATCACCCCCGAACTTTTCGACTAAATTATCATAAAATTTACAGAATTGTACCATAGCACGAGTTAAATTTGTAGTTTTAGCCCAAAAATCAGTTAAAAGAAAACCTACTCCTTGAAATTTCAAAATTTCTTGGTCAAATTGTTTTCTCATATTAGCATAAATAATAGCATGAGCTATTGATCCCCAACATTCACATAAGCTTTTAATTCCTATTCCAATTCTTTCAGGAACAAGACCCTCAAAAAGGTGTTCACGACCCTTTCCTACACCACCTAAGATATATTCTTTTGGAACTCGAAGGTTAGTTAGAGTCTCTTTACCTAAATAAACTTTAGGGACCCAGGGAATATTAACTCTTTCACAGAACCACCCATCCCAGGAGGTATTAACTAAAAATTGAGCCATTTTATTCCCGTTATTTTGTTCTTCAGTTGCATATACTACTGCCCATTTTGCTTTAGGGGCATTGGTATTAAAAATTTTAGTGCCATTTAATAAATAACTTCCATCGTCCTGTTGTTCGCAGGTTGTTAACATATGTACTGCATCCGAACCTCGTTCAGGTTCTGTTATGCATATACATCCTGGAGCCTGACCAGTAACTAATTCTCTTAATGCATCAAGCCTTTCTGGCATTTTTTCATGATGAGCTTGAATAGGGTTAATAGCTAATATAGTTGCTCCTGCAC
Organism: Promethearchaeota archaeon; assembly: GCA_048938025.1. Taxonomy (GTDB): domain Archaea; phylum Asgardarchaeota; class Lokiarchaeia; order Sigyniarchaeales; family SOKP01; genus Loki-b32. Next base: position 9,452 of record JBHLMP010000077.1, on the reverse strand, counting down.
CCATCGTGAACTGAGGATCAAAATTATCAACTGCAAGTGTCTTAAGAAATTCAGCCATTAAACCATGAGGTTCATAATTAAGATCCAATTCTTCAAATTTATGAGCTCTACAAACATATCCCGCCTTTCCAAAATCAGGAATCCACTTATAAATATCTTCATGTGGGCCATGAGTAATATTATTATTCTTTTCATAATTAAGACAAAATTTCTGAACTTCTTTGAAAAAATCTAATTCTTCAGTAGAAAGGATCCCCAATAAATTGGAATAGAGAAATTTATATCTATTTTTAAGGCTCAATTTCTCAAGAATTTCATCATTTATAGCCTGAACTTCAAATTTTTTATTAGACATTTTTTGAACACATTTTTTTGATTACTTATTTAATTTTAAATTTAATTGTTAAAAGAGAATAATTATGTTATTTATTATATTTAGATAAAATAAATATCATTGGTTTTCTTTAAATAGTTTCTTTTTTCTGTGTAAATATTAATATCAAATTATAAGTTCTTTTTATTTGTTTATCTATCTTGCAAGGAAATAAATAGAAAAAAACACTAATTTTACGATTAGAAAGTTTCAAGTGATCTATACATTCTTCTTAAATTTAGGGACATGATATATTGTTGAATCTGTCTTGAGCCACCAATAATTTCTTGTATTCTAGAGATATTTAAATAATCGTGCATTAATGTATTATCACAAAGACCAGCTCCACCCATTAAATTAGCGCATTCATAACAAACTTTTTTAGATAACAGCGCTGCCTGATATTTAAATTGAGATGCATTTGCCACCATTGATTGAGAAATAGGCTGGGGTAAATCTCCTCCATATTTTTTCATTTTTTCATCATAAACTTCACAATACTTAAGCATAGCTAAAGTTAAATTCGTGGTTTTAGCCCATAGATCTGTTAAAAGAAAGCCAACTCCTTGGAATTTTAGGATTTCTTGGTCAAATTGCTTTCTTAAATTCGAATAGATAAATGCATGTGATAAGGCGCCCCAACATTCACTTATACCTCTCATGGCTATTGCAACTCTTTCAGGTACTAAGCCTTCGAAAAGATATTCTCTTCCTTTTCCAACTCCCCCAAGAATATATTCTTTCGGAACACGTAGATTTTCAAGATGCTCTTTTCCTAAATATAATTTAGGAACCCAGGGGATTCCAACTCTCTCACAATGCCAACCATCCCAATCAGTATTAATTAAGAATTGAGCCATCATATTTCCGTTGTTTTTTTCGGCAGTAGCATATGCTACAGCCCATTTTGCTTTTGGTGCATTGGTATTGTAAATTTTTTCTCCATTTAAAATGAAACTACCATCATCTTGTTCCTCGCAAGTAGTTAACATATGGACCGCATCAGATCCTCTTTCTGGTTCTGTAATCAATAAACATCCAGGTGTTTTACCAGTAACTAATTGTTTCAATGCATCCAATCTAATCGGCAAATTTTCATGATGTTCATAAATTGGATTAATACAAATTACTGTGGCTCCGCCACTCATAGCAAATTGTGGATCAAATATATCTAGTGCGAGTACTCTTAAAAAGTCAGCAATAAATCCATATTTTTCATAATTTAAATCAATGCATTTAAAAGCATGTTGACGGGTAATATAACCTTCTGCTCCAAAAGCGGGGATCCAATCATATATATCTTCTTCAGGTCCATGGGTGATATTGTTATCTTTTTCAAACTTTAAGCAAAATTGCTGGACCTTCTTTAGAAAATCAAACTCATCTTGCGTTAAAATAGGCATTAAATTACTGTTTACAAAATTATATCTATTTTTCAAACTTAACTTGACTAAAATTTCATCATTAATGGCTTGTACTTTAAATTTAGAAGGTTTTTGCATCAATACATTCACTTTTTTATTTCAATATTTAATTTTCTATTTTAATTTGTTATTTTTTTATATTAATTTCTTTTAATCAATTAAAATAGTTTTAGTTTTGCATTCTCAAATTTCTGTAAATATGAGATAATTAAAAATTAAAATGTAAAAGATAAATAAATAAAATAAAAGAAAATGTAAGATTTTTTATTTAGTTTTTAAATTTTTACTCTTCTTCCTCTTCTTCTCCTAATAATTCTTCGATTTTATCTTCTAACTCTTCTACTTTCTCATCAATCAGTGCAATTTTCCTATATGTTTCACAAGTCTCGCATGCATCATCTTCTTCACATTTTGGCAACGTATCGCAGATTTCCTCTAGTTGATCCCTTTCTTCTAATAACTTTTCAACTTGGTCTTCAAGTTCTTCAATACTCATATATCACACCAAAAAATATTAAGATAAAAAAGAAAATATAGTTTATTTTTTTTTGCTATAAAAATTTGAATTATATAAATTAAAGATAAGTGAGTACTTAGAATCAGATGAAGCATTAACTTTTTAGATTAATTAACGGAAAAAGAAGAAGAAAATAATTATCATTAGTGCAATTATTACAATTGTTAAAGAAAAAAGGAGAATCTTCTTGGAAAAATGTGCCTTCTTTTTAATTTTATCATTTTCTTGATCTGAAGCCGTTTCAAGCAAAATCTTTTTAGTTGGTGTTTTTTTTCTAATTGAACTAATTTTTGGAACTTCTTCTTTTTTATAGAGTCTCTTAAATTTCTTTCTGAAAGTTTTAACAGACTTTTTAATTATATCTTGAACCTCTTTTGGTAAATCTTCATCGGGTATTTCAAAATTTTGAGTCATAAAATCTAAGCCAACAGTTAATTTGTATTCTTCTGTGAACTCTTTATTAGCAAAAGCTTTAATTAATGAAGATTTCCCTACTGATGCATCTCCTACTAATAGGACTTTAAATCGAAAATGATCTATATCAACAAATTCTCCTATTCTAGGCTGTAGATCTAATAAGGCAACAATAGCAAGGCGATTAAACAAATTATCAACGTTTTCGTTTTCTAAAGCTGAAGTTTCAATATATTCAAGTAAATGATGTTGATTAACTTTTTGTATTATTTTTTCTCGAGGTATTATTTCACCCAAATCTTTTTTTAAGTCATTCTTATTTCCAACTAAGATAATAGGGATGTTTCCTGAACTATCCCTAATGTCATTGAAATATACATCAATATTATCAAAAGTATCAGGACGACTTAAGTCGAAAACTAATCCTATGGCAGCAACACCTTTATAGAAATCAGTTTTAAAGAAATCAAAACGTTCTTGTCCGGCAATATCCCAAAGGCTGAGTGTAATTTTCAAGTTGGAAATAAACTCCAATTATTTTTATTTCAGATAAAATTTATTTGCAATATTTTTCTTCTCATTGAATACTTATAGTAAATTATCAAAAAATAACTTTTATATTAATAAAAAGAATGTTGAAAAAATAGAGAAGTTAGTTATTGGAATCCCAGACACCAATATAATTATCCTTAATTTTATAAATTTTTTCAAATCCCATGGAGCTATATAGAGTCTTAATACTTCTGTTATTGTGATTCCATGTTAATCGTTTTTTATAAGAGTTTACTCCGTCATTATCAAGAAATAGAAAATCTATCAATTTGTAAAGCTTTTCGGGAAAAAATCTACCAATTCTCACGAATATTCTAATAAACCGAGTGTTTGCTTTAATATCTTTTGGTTTTACTGCAATAGGTTCGCAGATTATTACTTTTCTAGCATATATTTTAGCATTTTCCACTAAAGCAAAATGCAAAGGGTTAATATGATGTAAAATATCACATAAGACAATAACATCTACCTTTTCATCTGGATATTCATGAAAGTTAAAAAGGTCTTTCTGCTTGACTATTAGATGTTTAATGTTAGATTTTCCATGCTTCCAATCCTTTTTTAATTTTTTTAAGAATTTATGATTTATATCCCAACCTTCATAGATATTTGATGGATGTATAAATCGAGTAAGAAATCCCGTTCCACAGGCTAGATCCAATACATGCTTGTTTTTACCGATTAATTTTGAAATAGTTAAATATTTTCGCTTAATATCATAGATTTTGTTTGATATGAAGTTATAAACTCTGCCACTTCGATACATTAGGCTTCTAAATCCTTGGAATGCAGATTTATATGTCATTATTTTAATAAAAAAATAAATTTTTATTAGAAACTTTAAGGAGGAGAAAGATTTTGCATTTTTTCTTCAATTTCTTTAGTGATAGTGTCTATTTTTTTATCTAATGTTTTAAGTTCTTTACTAATTTCTTCAAATCTACTTTCCTGATCATTAAATTTTTTTATATATCTTTCTTTTAATGTAATTGATTGACTATCAGTCCCTAAAACAGCAATGTTTTCTCTTAGCCTTACCTGTTCATCAGTCATTACATCTCGTTCTTCATGTAATTTTTCTCTCTTGTTTCTTAAATCATTTGAATTTTGAATCAATTCCGCAATTTCTTTTAGTTGTTGTTCGAGTTTTGGATCAATGAATTTATGTTTGACATAAAACCCTACTCTTTTGAGAATATCGTCTTTGGACCAATTCCATAAGTAATTGCTTGAGTAATTTTCTCTTTGTTCTTTAAGTTTAAAAATAATTGCATCTTTAGGTTTTAAGGTTATTTTAAAGCGCCAATAGTTCGGAGTTTCTTCTGGTTCAACAGGCTTTTCAATAAATTTGTAATCAGAGGCTTTAGGATGATCAAGATAGAGTTCCTTTTCTTCAGTGGTCTTGTTATTTATTTTGTATTCAGTCATTAAATTGGTATAATAGTATTCATAAGAATAACCGCTCCCGAATGTTACTTTATGAACACTTAAATTTTCAGATTTTTGTTCATGCATTATGATTACAGCTTGTTCAACAGCATAATTTAAAATTCTTGTATCCTCTTTATTTAAAAAGGGGATAATAGCTTCTCCAGCAAGATTATCATCATAGATTATTGTAGCAGGTCCCCTTTCGAGAGTTAAATCTGTATTGTTTGTTATTTCAAGACAAGCATTAGGATTTTTATTATGCTCATCTTTATTATACAATAATATTCGCTTAGCTTTGATTGCTTCGGTTAAAATTGGAACTAAAGCTGACTGTTTCCTTTTAATGGAAACAGGATTTGAAATATTATACTCAAAAAGCTCTCCTAAATCTTTGGTTTGAGTTTTTGTCTGAGATTTAACTTTGTCCATTAAAACATCATCAGATATAGTAGCTCCTGTAACACCAAATCCACCAGCTGCACCTACTGGTGGGGCAGATGGAGCTGCCATTCTTGCACGACTCTTCATAGCTTTAAGTTTTGGTGCTGCTTCTGCCATAGCATAGTCTTTAAATCTTTCCATTTCTAACCCTTCTTCTATTTCAGTGGGTCTAGCACTCAAAACTTTTGGTGGTTGAATAACAGGGCGTTGTATAAAAATAGGTCTGTAAAAATCATATTTAAAAGATACAGGCATTCCTGCTACTAAAGATAATTCAATATCTTCCCAATCTTGATTTGTTGTATTTTCAATAAGACTCCAACCAGAAAGTAGACACTTTTGTTCTAATGCCTGTTGTTTGCTCATTATTAATCGATAAGAAGTTTTCCAGATAGGGCTTTCTCGTATATAAGATACAAAAATACTTCGTTCAACATTATCTACTCCACCTGACTCACAATTAATTTTTATTTTTTTAGCATCTTTCTTCTTTCCAGCAATAATAGTATCAAGAAAAAATTTTAAATCTTTTTTAATGTCTTCATTTAATATATCGAAGGATTTAATCTCTGAAAAGGGAATTTTGGTAATAAGATCATCATCCTGTAACATTATCAATAATTTCTCGACTAATTTTTCTTCCTTAATAAATTTTTCAAATTCTTCAATGCCCATTATCGTTCCTGAAATTTGTTTACTAGCTCCAATTGTTAGATTGACGTTAGCTCCTTTAATTTGTGTTATTAGTGAAGAAAACGAGTCTTCATCAGGAATATTTAACATGATTGATTTTAATAACTGAAAAGTGTCTAAAGCAGCATCATAAGAAATTGAGGATATATACCCCTTTTCACTAGTGTCTAATACAAAAAGAGATTTTAGTACATCATTCATCTCATCAACTTTAAATTCAAGTTCGAACGAATCTGTTCCTTTTATTATTCCTTCGAGAATATAATATGAAACACCGTGCTTGAAAATTATAACTTTTTTTACTTTTAATTTTGACATAAAATTATTATACATAAATACAAATTTAAATGTTGATGAATTTGAGAAGAAAGGAGTTAACAAATAAGCTTGAAAATAAGATGTAAAGAAAAAACTCCTTACATGTTTTTTTCTAAGATCTCAAGAGTATCTTCTTCAATTGAAGCTTTTGGATTCTCTACTATAACATCAAGGAAGTCACCATTAGCATTGAAGAAATAGAACGTTGGAATAGCTTTTAATTTAAATTTTGGATCAACTGCTTCAGGAGGAGATCGCTTTTTATGCCATATTTTCTCTCCTGGCTTGTGTAAAGCATTAACCATTATTCCATATAGAATATGTAAACTTATATCATTACTTTTCATCAATTTTACTACTTTTATCATCCGTGGTACGTTTAATGAGCAATCTGGACACCAGTCAGCACCTAGAGCAACAATTTTTAATTTTTCTTTCTTATTCTTTAAATTAGCTTTTATCTTCTCGAGTATGGCTGGATTTGGTTCATAAGTTTTGTAGTTATCAGCAATCTTGTCGCCATAAGTATCTAAGTATTCATCTGGGGTCATTGTTGGAGATACTAAATCATTCCATTTTAATTTCATTTGCGATTTCATATTTATTATTGAAATTTCATTTATTAAAAAAATTCTTTTAATGATCTATAAATTTTCATATGTGATTATTGAAAATTATAATAAAAAAAATATATGAAAATTAAATTCTTAAATAATAATGAAAATTATTCTTTAAAAGAAATGGGGCGCTTAACATTATAAAATCTTTTCGTGGAAAATTATTACATGTAAATCTTACAAATCAAGAAATCATAATTGAACCATTAAATGATGATTATGCAAGAGATTTCTTAGGAGGGGCTGGTTATGCATGTCGTTATTTATATGATAAATTGGATAAAAACACTGATCCATTATCTCTTGAAAATATCTTAATGATTATGACAGGTCCCTTAAATGGTACATTTGCACCTAATTCAGGTAGGTGGACCATTTGTTCCAAGTCCCCATATACTAATATGTGGGGGGAATCTAATTGCGGGAGTTGGTTTGGTGCTGAAATTAAAAAAGCAGGATATGATGGTATAATTATATCTGGTGCTTCAAAAGAACCTGTTTATATTGAAATTAAAGATGATAAAGTGGAAATCCGGGATGCTAGATTTTTATGGGGAAGAGGTACTGAATATACCACCATGATGTTAAAGGATATTTTTGGTGATGATCATGGGAAGGTTGCTTGTATAGGACAAGCTGGTGAAAACCTTGTAAAATATGCTAATGTTATATCTGAACAACGAGCAGCAGGTCGTATAGGTATGGGGGCTATTTTTGGTTCAAAAAAACTAAAAGCGATAATAGTTAGGGGTAATAATCTTCAATTAGATGTACATAATAAAGATAAATTAAAAAAAGCAATAAAGGATGCTAGGGATAATGTAAAAAATAATTATGGATCACTGGCAATAACTAATTTTGGTACTTCAGGAACAGTGAATCTGTATAGTTCAACAGGAGAATTACCCGTTAAATATTTCACAATAGGAAAATGGAATAACGCTACGAAGATCTCTGGTATTGCTATGGCCCAAACTATTCTTGTAAAAAATCGGTTCTGCCATTCATGTGTGATTGGATGTGGGAGAAGAATAGCTATAAAGGAGGGGAAATATAAAACCGAAGAAACCGAAGGACCTGAATATGAGACGATATGCGGATTTGGAAGTCTGATTTTAAATGATGATCTTGAATTTATCTCATATATAAATACAAAATGTAATGATTATGGAATAGACACAGTTAGCTCAAGTGGAATTATAGCTTGTATTATTTACCATTATACTATTGGAAATATTAAATCAATAGATATTGATGGACTAAAACCAAATTGGGGTAATATTGAGACTGTAGAACAATTATTAAATAAAATTGTTTATAGAGAGGGGATAGGTGATATATTAGCAGAGGGATCTAACGCTTTTGGTGAATATTTTAATATTCCTCAAGATGAAATAGCAACAATTGATGGATTAGAAATCACTTACCATGATATGCGTTCAAATTTTGGAATGTCAATTGCCTATGGAATCGGTGCTGCCCATAAAGGACCTTCTCATAATTTATGTGATATGTATTTTGTCTTATTGGGTTATCCATTTGAAGAAATCGATGCCCCCACTGTAAGTCTAGATACTTATGCAAATGATTTAGAAATGGCTAAGTGCTGTTCGATCATTATGGATTATAGAGCTTTATATAGTTCACTGATAATTTGTTCCTTTTGTAACCCATTGCCATCACAAATCGCCACGATTATAAAACATGCTACTGGTTTAAAATTTGGTCTAGATGAGATAAAACTATATGGTGAAAGAATTCTAAATATGAAACGATTGTTTAATTTAAAAATGGGGATTACTCCTAAGATGGATAAAATACCTCAAATTTTATTAAGACCGCTTAGTGAAGGTGGTTCGGCAGGAAAAACACCAAATTTTGAATTATTACGAGAAAATTTTTACAATTTTAGAGAATGGGATTTATCTACGGGAGAAATAAGTAAAGCTAAACTTGAAAGCTTAGGTTTAGATAATTTATAGGAATTATTGATTCATGCAATAATAGCTAAGAGAAAGCTTCCAATGATCTTTTATTTCTAAAGATTAACCGTGCCAATAGATCAAAAATTTTATTTACATTCTCACCTGTTTTTGAGCTACATTCTATAAAACCGTGTGCTTCTTTTGATTTGGCAATTTGCATTGCTTTTTTAGTTGATATTTCTTTTAAGTGAATTAAATCTACTTTACCACCAACAAAGATAATTGGCAAATAATTATCTACTTCCTTTTTAGCAATTTTTTCCTCCACTATAGCAAACCAATCATCTACATGAGCTAATGACCCATAATTAGTAATATCATACATAAATATCGCACCATTAGCTCCTTTTAGATAAGAAGGAAAAAGAAATCTAAACCGTTCTTCACCAGCAAAATCCCATATTTGTAATTTAACGAATTCCCCGTCAACCTCAATATCTTTTAACATAAATTCGACTCCTAACGTCATAGAAATATCTTGTTTAAAAAGATTAGTTAAAAATCTATGAGCTAATGTAGTCTTACCCGTTCCTGAATCACCAAAAATCACTATCTTAAAAGTTGAGCTGTATTCCAACCCACATCCCTATAAATTTGCTTTTTTTTGGCTAAACAATTAACTAATTAGATATGTAAAAGTCTAACCTAATACACTTTATGATATCTTATTTTAAAAATATTATTTTC
>JBHLMP010000076.1:0-11030 GCA_048938025.1 Promethearchaeota archaeon | reverse complement strand
TTTTTATTTGATATCTCTAAAGTATCTAAACTTGAGAAGGATTTCAAAATAAAATTTACAGATATCGAAAAAATTAACATTAAGGAAGATTTAATTTTTAGATTAAAAGGTGATAAGGTAGTTCATATACCTTTTAATAGGTTAAATTATTATATGCGTCCTGCTTGTAATGCATGTGGTGATTTTACAAATATCTATGCTGATATTTCTTTTGGAGGTTTAGGATCTCCTAATAAATATACCACTGTTATAACACGAACTAAAAAAGGAAAAAATATTTTCACCAAAGCATTAGATGCGGGTATAATTAAAAACTTAGATTTAGATCAAGCAAAAAAGAAAAAAATGGTTGATTTAATTAGCCAATATTCTCAATCAAAATTACAACGTCAACAAAATTTCATGAATAATTTAAAATAGAGAGGAGTTTATAATAACAGAATCAAAAAGAGATAAAGAACGGAGAAAATTGTTTTCTGATACATTAGATTATTTGGAAAAGATATATGAGCCAGATTTAAGAAATCTTCTGAAAAGATGCTATCAGTGTGGACGGTGTAGTGGAGTATGTCAATTAAGTAAAGTTCAAAAATATACACCAAGTAAAATAATTGAACTAATATTAGAAGGTTTTGAAGATAGAGTACTAGAAAGTGGCGAATTGTGGGATTGTTTAACTTGTAATCAATGTCTTAAAGATTGTCCTGAAGACATTAATTTCGCGGATATCGTAAGGATTGCAAGATATAAAATGAGACATTCTGCTAATCAAAAACCCGAAGAAATTGTTGCTCATAAAGGGATTTATACCACTATATCTGAGATTATGAGTCGTCCCTATATAACGCCAGAAAGATCACTTGACTGGGTTCCTAAAGGATGTAAAATTTCAGATAAAGGCAGTGTTTTATATTATGTTGGGTGTTTATCTTTTTTTAATTATGAATTTGAGAATTTAGATTCTATTGCGAAAAGCACATTAAAAATATTATGCCAAATTGAAAAGGAACCTATTGTAGTGTTAAAGGAAGAAAGTTGTTGTGGTCATGATATTTATTGGGGCCAAGGTAAATTGAAAACCTTTATAAAGCTTGCTAAGAAGAATAAGGAGATGTTTGAAAAAGCTGGTATATCCAAAATAGTAACCGCTTGTGCTGAATGTTATAGGACATTTAAAGTTGATTATCCAAATATATTTGAAGATTTTAATGATAAATTCGATGTAAAACACATTATTGAATATATTTATGATAAATGGAAAGAAAATCAAATTCAATTTCAAAATCCGAATAAAAAAAGTGAAAAAATACCCTTCACATATCACGATCCATGTAGGTTAAGTAGATTTTTACCTAAAGATAATAATATTATGGAAAAAGTTCGAGAGATCTTTAAAGAGTTCAAAGAATTAGGTTATGATTTTAACGAAATGGAACATAATAAAAAAAACGCTTTATGTTGTGGAGTAAGTTCTTGGATGAATTGTAATGAAAAATCTAAAGCACTAAGATATAAAAGAATGTTAGAAGCAAAATCGGCGGGAAATATTATGGTTACATCCTGTCCAAAATGTAGAATACACCTTAGCTGTCTTCAGGATGATTATGAAGATGTTGCTTCAATAGAAATTTTAGATTTTTCAGAATTTCTATTTAAACATATAAAGTTAATTAAACCTGTTATCAAAAGTGAGGAAAAGAAATAATGGAAGGTTCAGTCTTAGTAATTGGAGGAGGTATAGCTGGCATACAGACGTCTTTAGATCTTACTGAATTAGGATTTAAAGTTTATTTGGTGGAAAGAACTCCCTCAATTGGAGGACGCATGGCTCAGCTTGACAAAACGTTTCCTACAAACGATTGCAGCTTATGTATCCTTGCCCCTAAAATGGTAGAAGTATTTCGAAATCCCAATATCAAATTAATGACATATCATGAAGTCCAAGAAATAAAAGGTAAACCCGGAGATTTTACAGTTAATGTTCTTAAAAAACCTCGCTATATAGATGATACAAAATGTAAAGGATGTGGTGATTGTGCCGCTAAATGTCCAAAAATAGAAGTACCTAATCTCTTTGACATGAATTTAGGTAAGAGAAAATCAGTATATATTCCTTTCCCTCAAGCAGTTCCTCCAGTTTATCTAATAGATCCTGAAATATGCTTAAAAATAAATAAAGGAGTATGTGGTGTATGTGCTAAAGTATGTCAAGCTGAAGCTATAGATTTTGAGCAAAAACCTCAAGAAATAGAATTAAAAGTTGGAGCGATTGTAGTTGCCACTGGATTCGATATGCCTGCTAAAAATTTATCTTCACGGTGGGGGTATCAATATGAAAATGTAGTAAGTGCACTCGAATACGAAAGAATCTTATGCGCCTCTGGACCTTTTGGGGGTCATGTTTTAAGACCAAGTGATCAAAAAGAACCAGAAAAAATTGCATTTATCCAATGCGCAGGGTCAAGAGATTTACATGAAGGTGTGCCTTATTGCTCTAGTGTGTGCTGTATGTATACTGCTAAAGAAGCAATTATAACAAAAGAGCATTCCGAAAAATCACAATGTTATGTGTTTAGACATGATATCAGAGCATTTGGTAAGAATTTTTATGAATTTACGCAAAGAGCTCAAAAAGAATATGGTGTGAAATATTTTCAAACAAAGATTAGTAAAATAGTAGAGGCTCCTGAGACAAATGATTTAATTATTCATTATGAAGATTTAAAAACAGGAGAATTCAGTGATTTTCAAGCTAATTTAGTTGTATTAGCGACTCCTTTAGTCCCCTCAACAGGATCTAAAGATTTAGCAAAGATTTTAGAAATAGAACTGGATGAATATCATTTTTTCAAAGAAAAAGATTATTTTAATAAATCTAAATCAACTAAAGGTGGAATATATTTATGTGGATTTTGTCAAGGTCCAATGGATATACCAGAAACTGTTGCTGATGCAAGTGGAGTAGCAGGTCAAGTTGCAGCATTCTTGAGTTCTGTCAAATTTGATAATATAAAAGAGAAGGAGTTTGAAGTTCCCGAATTAGATATAAAAGCTACTGATGATCCAAGAATAGGGGTTCTAATCTGTCATTGTGGAATTAATATAGGTAAATATGTTCATGTACCTTTACTTGCTGAATATGTAAGAACATTGCCTAATGTAGTTCATTGTGAAGATAATTTATACTCATGTAGCTCTGATTCGCAGACGAGAATTAAAGAATTAATTAAAGATCACAAATTGAACCGATTTATTGTTGCTTCTTGTACACCAAGAACCCATGAAGCTTTATTTCAAGAAACCTGTCAAGAAGCAGGTTTAAATAAATATTTATTCGAAATGGTTAATATTAGAGATCAATGTTCTTGGGTTCATATGGACGATGCAGAAGCAGCAACCCAAAAAGCTAAAGATTTGATAAGAATGGCTATTGCTAAAGCAAGATTATTAAAACCTTTGAAAGAAGAGTTATTAAAAATTACTCCAACAGCATTAATTATCGGGGGTGGAATTGCTGGCATGAGCGCAGCCCTAACCATTGCTGATCAAGAATTCAAAACATTTATAGTAGAAAAAGAGACAGTTTTAGGAGGAAATTTGAATTATCTAAATGTATTATACCCTATTGAAGAAAGTGCCTTAGATTTCTTAAATGAGACTATCGAGAAGGTCGAAAAAAATAAAAATATTCAAATCTTTCTAAAAGCAAAAATTAGAGAGATTAAAGGATATGTTGGTAATTACATCGTATCTATTGTTGATTCTAAAAATGAGTCTCACGACTTAAGTATAGGAACTATAATTGTTGCTACTGGAGGTAAAGAATATAAACCTAAGGATCTGTTTCAATATAAAAAAGAGAATAAAAATGTTATAACCCAATTAGAACTAGAACAAAAACTAAAAGAAAAAGGAAAATCTTGGCTTGATAATATAAATAGAATAACATCAATTCTCTGTGTAAATGCACGGCAAGTTGAAGGAATAACCTATTGTTCTAACATTTGCTGTGGGAATTCTATTAAAAACATTGGACTTTTAAAAAAGTTGAAGCCTGAACTTGAAATTATGGTACTTTATAGAGATCTTCAAATGGCTAAAAAAAAGTATGAAGAATATTATCGTGAGCGTAGAAAAGATGCAATGTTTTTAAGATATGACTTGGATAATATACCAATCGTCAGTAAAGTAAACAATGATCCAGAACAATACAATATAAAATTTTATGAAACTAATCTCCAAGATTTCATAGAATTTAATACAGATTTAATCGTATTATCCACTCCTATAATTCCGGCTGATAATTTGGAAGAATTAACAAAAATGCTTAAAGTTCCGTTAGATAAAAATGGTTTTTTCTTAGAAGCCCATGTAAAATTAAGACCATTAGATTTTGCTACAGATGGGATATTCTTATGTGGATGCGCGCAATGGCCAAAGAATATACAAGATAGTATTTCTCAAGCAAATGGAGCTGCGGGTAGGGCAAGTAGATTTTTAAGCGCTAAAGAAATTAAAACTTCAGGAATAGTTGCAGAAGTAGATCCAGTATATTGTATTGGATGTGGAAAATGTGAATCAGTATGTCCTTATAATGCTATTGATATTTTAGACTCTGTAAAAGAATATGAGGATGTAAGTTTAATTGTAAGAAAATCATTTGTTAATTCGGCATTATGCAAAGGGTGCGGTACTTGTGCTGCAACTTGCCCGAATGGAGCCATATCTATAATGCAATACGATTTTGATCAAATAACTGCTATGATAGAATCATATTTATTAGAATTATAAAAAAATTTAATACTGTAATTTATTATGCCTAAAGCAAAAACCAAGGTAATAAGAAAGGATTTTTATCCAGAAATATTAGTGTTTTGTTGTAATTGGTGTTCATACGCAGGAGCAGATTTAGCAGGGGTTTCCAGATTTCAATACCCGCCTAACATGAGAATAATTCGAGTAATGTGTTCTGGAAGAATTGATCCTGCATTTGTAATAAAAGCTTTAAAAGAGGGAGCTGATGGAGTGCTCATTACAGGATGTCATATTGGAGATTGTCATTATATTTCTGGAAATGAATATGCTCAAGAAAGATTTGGACGATTACATGAAATTATAATTAAACAATTAGGTATTAATGAAAAAAGAGTCAGGTTAGAATGGGTAAGTGCATCAGAGGGAAAGCGGTTTGCTGATTTGATTACAGAATTTACAAACCAAATAAAGGAATTAGGACCTTTGAAGGTAATTTAGTTAAAATCATTTAAAGATAAAAGAAGAATCCTGTTTTTCTTATAATCCTTAATTTTTTAATACCCATTCAAGAATAAATTCTTTTTATATAAACCTCAAGTTCCATATTATCATGACTGAATTCAATAAAAAATAGAAGTTAATATTATTAATAACGATAAATAATAAGGAAATGTTTATTGATATCGATCAGAATTTACTAAAACGATAGCCATCTATTGAAAAAATTTCCGATTTCAATAAAAAATATCTGAAAAATTTTCAGAAATCTACTATGTTATTAATGGAATTCGACATTTTTGAGCATAATACTTAAATAAAGGCTTTTACTTATTTTATGATTAGCAAATATTTTCTTGACCAGATTGTTAAGAAATTTTTCTAATAAATTTGAATAATTAAGTTATTTCATTTTTCTATGAGGTAATTTTTATGGAAGGTTCTGTTTTAGTAATTGGTGGAGGAATAGCTGGAATCCAGACTTCTTTAGATTTAACTGAATTAGGATTTAAAGTTTACTTAGTAGAGAAAGAAGCATCAATTGGCGGTCATATGGCTCAATTTGATAAAATATTCCCTGCAAACGACTGTAGTTTATGTATGCTTGCTCCAAAAATGGTTGCAGTTTATAAGAATCCCAATATTGAATTATTTACTTTATCTGAGATTAAAAAAGTAAGCGGAAACCAAGGAAATTTTAAAGTTTCGATAGTTAAAAACCCTAGATATGTTGACGAAACCAAATGTAAGGGTTGTGGAGATTGTGCTGCGAAGTGCCCAAAGATTGAATCTCCGAATATTTTTGACATGAAGTTAGGAAAAAGGAAATCAATTTATATCCCTTTCCCTCAAGCGACTCCTCCTGTATATATAATAGACCCGGAATTATGTTTATTTTTAAATAGAGGTGTATGTGGGGTATGTAAAAAAGTTTGTAAGGGTGATGCAATTAATTTTAATCAAAAATCTCAAGAAATTGAATTGAGTGTAGGTGCTATCGTCGTTGCTACTGGGTTTGACATGCTTGGAGAAGATTTATCTTCAAAATGGGGGTATCAATATAAAAATGTGGTAAATGGTTTAGAATATGAAAGAATCTTATGCCCTACAGGACCATTTGGTAACCATATCTTAAGACCAAGCAATGAAGAAGAGCCTGAGAAAATAGCATTTATACAGTGTGCAGGATCAGGTTATCAAGAAAATCAGATTCCTTATTGTTCCCGTGTATGTTGTATGTATACAGCAAAAAATGCAATTTTAACAAAAATTTATGCCGAAACTCCTCAAATTACAGTTTTTAGACATTATATTCGGGTTTTTGGTCGAGATTTTTATGAGTATACTAAAAATGCTCAAGAAGAATATGGTATCAAATATATTAACAGTAAGATACAAAATATTGAAGAAGAACCAGAAACAAACGATATAATTATATATTATAGAGATATGAAATCTGGAAGAGATAAAACTTATAAAGCAAATTTAGTAGTTCTGGCAGCACCATTGGTACCTTCAAAGGGGACAGAGAAATTAGCTAAAATCTTGGGAATTAAATTAGATAAATACAATTTTCTCCAATCAAAATCTTACTTTAATAAATCTTTATCAACTAAAGAAGGGATTTATCTATGTGGTTTTTGTCAAAGTCCCGTGAATATTTCAGAAACGGTTGCTAATGCAAGCGGAGTTGCAGGGGAAGTAGCAACGATATTGAATCCAGCCAGATACTCGCAAATAAAAGAAAGGGGGATTGATATCTTACCAGAAGAGGATATAATTAATATTACTCCAAGGGCATTAGTTATAGGTGGTGGAGTCTCTGGTATGACAGCTTCCTTAAATCTAAGTAACCAAGGATTTGAGACTATTCTTTTAGAAAAAGAGAATCAATTAGGAGGAAATATAAATTATATTAATCTGTTGTACCCTACTAAACAAAGTGCTTCAGATTTCCTTTTTAATATTGAAGAAAAGGTAAGAATCAATACAAATATTAAAATATTTTTAAATTCAAAAATTGAAAGTATTTCAGGGTCAATTGGGAATTATGATGTATCATTTTTAGATATAAATGATAAAATCCATAATATTAGAATCGGAACGATAATCATTGCTACAGGAAGTCAAGAATTTAAGCCGATAGGTCTTTTTCAATACAATAAAAATAATAAAAATGTTTTAACTCTTTTAGAACTAGAGAAAAAGCTGAAAAGTAAGGATAATTCTTGGCTTACCAAGATAAAACATATTACTATAATTTTATGTGTTAAAGCAAGACAAAAGGAAGGATTCTCATATTGTTCAAATGTATGTTGTAGTAATACTATAAAAAATATTGAAATTTTAAAGGAAATTAATTCAAAAATCAAAATAGTTGTTTTATTCAGAGATCTTCATATGGCTAAAAAAGAGTTTGAAGATCTATTTAGTGAAAGGAAAAAAGTCGCAGATTATATTAGATATAATTTAAAAAACATCCCTGAAGTTGTTAAGATGAGCCAGAATCCAGAAAAATACATAATAAAATTGCGAGATGATTCTAATCCGGATAATATTATTGAATTTAGTACTGAATTAATTGTATTAGCAACTCCAATGATCCCACCTGATGATTTAAAGGACTTGTCACGAATGCTTGATGTTCCTCTTGATGAAAATGGATTTTTTATTGAAGCACATACAAAATTAAGACCTTTAGATTTTGCAGGGCATGGAATTTTTGTTTGTGGATGTGCAGAATGGCCAAAAAATATACAAGATTGTATATCACAGGCAAATGCAGCAGCTGGTCGGGCAAGTAGATTCTTAAGTGTAAAACAAATTTCAACGACAAAATTGGAATATCTCTCATTTATGCTCTCTATTCAGTGTTTCTTCAAAGATATGAAAGTTAATGCTGAAAGATGTAATGGTTGTGGTAGATGCGCTGAAGTTTGCCAATTCAAAGCAATAAAACTTACAGATTCTAAACAAGAATATGAGGATGTTAGTATTGCCACTAAAAAAGCTATCATTAATCCTGCTATATGTAAAGGATGTGGAAAATGTTCTGCAACTTGTCGATTAAAGGCAATTGATGCAAGACATTATGACTTTAAACAAATCTCTGCTATAATTGATCCATATTTTTTAGAAAAAGCAAAATCAGAGGAAAAATATGATGATGGGACAGAACTTACAATAATTAAGTGATTTTTTTATAAATGGAAAACTTAAATCTAAACTAATTTTTATTTATTTCTTATTATCTATTTATAAGTTCTCTTTCCTAAGGTGTATAATAAGGAAAAAACAATAATAAGAAAGATAGATATTATAAAAACAGTAAAATAAACCATTTTAATACCTTTATCATGAAAAGTTGAATCATAAATTATAGGTACGAGGGCAATTCCGATAAATTGACCTGCTGTCGCTAGTCCTGCTAAAGCTCCACGTCTCTCCTTCGATAATGTTTGGCTATAATACATAATTGAAGGAATTAGAGATCCTCCAGCGACACCTATAAACATAAGACCTAAAGTCGTAAATAGAAGTAGGTTATTGTTCGTAATATCACTAATTAATAATAAAATCATTAATCCAATATATAATGAAATGATTCCAATTAGTATTGCTATTCCAACTCCTTTTTTTATTATTAAGTAACCTATTAAAATTCCTGTACTCGCTCCCATGATTCCTGCACTCCCAATAATTATCCCTGCAAGAGTTTCATCAATTACATGCGTAAAAGCTCGTGAAGTCCAAACAATAATTGCTAAATAAGTTTGTGAACTTAGAAAAGCGGATATTATCATTAATATTACAACAAATCTACGAAGTTCTTGAAATAAATGAGATAGAAAAAGTCGGAACTCTGAAACCTTACTGGTTCTCTGGGGAGCTCGTTTTAAACCAATTAATATTAGTAAACTAATTCCAGTAATTAATATAAATAACAAATAAAGAAATCGCCATCCTATAATAACTATAAATCCAGCAAGTATTGGACCAATAGCTACTCCTAAATTCGCCGCAGATCCAAGATAACCCATTTTTTTAGGAATATCTTGTCCAGGTGTTATGTCAGTCATTAAAGCTATTAAAACCGGATTTACAAATCCAAATCCAAATCCACCAAGAATGTTGGCAATTAAGAACATTATTAATGAAGATGAAGTAGCTGCTACAAGCATTCCCACTCCAAAAACTGATAAACCAAAAATTATAACAGGGACCCTTCCTTTAATATCAGAAATTGCTCCTGAAAAAAGTTGAATTATCGCAAAAGGAAACATAAATGAAGGAATAGCAATTGAAATTGAGCTAGGAGATACGTCAAACTCTCCCGAAAGAATTCCAAATAGAACTAAAATAACATTTCCTGTTAATGGTCCTAAGAAAAAAAGTATATATATGATACTTTCAATTAATATTGATCTATTCTTCATTCTACTGATTTCTTTTTCCTTAATCTCTTGATTCATAGCAATTGTTAATCAGGGAATCTCCTTAATTTAATTTTTATTAAATTGAATTTATATATAAACCTAATTCATATATCTAATAAATTAGAAATAACAATCTGAATCGAAGAATATTATCAGAATTCATATCCAGATATTATTGAGATATTGATAAAAATTCGTAAAAGAACGGTTTCACGAACTTTTTTTAAAGAAAATTCAATTGAATTGTTCTATAATTAAAATTATCTACTAACTTTTTAAACATCAAATTATTATCGAAAATATATTGAAAGAAAAACCCAACATAGTTATATTCATAACCCATGATCAAGGACAATTTTTGGGATGTTATGATTCACCACAAACTCCAAATTCCCTTACTACACCGAATCTTGATCAGATTGCAGAAAAAGGAGTCAAATTTACTAATAATTTTTGTACTGCGCCTCAATGTTCCCCTAGCCGCGGAAGTATAATGACTTCTAAATACCCTCATCAGCATGGATTGATGGGTCTTGTAAATATGGGATGGACATTACCGAATGAAAATAAAACTTTACCAATGTATTTAAAAGATAATGGATATTCTACTCATTTAATTGGATTACAACATGAGAGACTAAGACCTGTTGATTTAGGCTACGATACCATTACGAAGAGATATTTCAGTAAAAAAGGAGTAGATATTGGATTTTATTATAATTGTAAATTAGTAGAAGATGAATGTTTTAAATTTTTTAATGAACATAGGAATAATAAAAATCCCTTTTTTCTAAATATTGGAGTAGGAGAGGTTCATCGACCATTTAAAATATTTGGAGATCCAGTAAAGCCTGAATCTGTTAAAGTGCCTCCGTTTTTACCTGATAATGAAATAATTAGAAATGAACTAGCAGAATATTATGGAGCGATAAATAGGGTTGATATGGCAATAGGAAAAATTATGAAGATGCTGCAAGAAACTGGATTAAAAGAAAAAACACTCTTTATTTATACAACTGATCATGGAAGTCCCTTTCCACGAGCAAAATGTACTTTATATGATCCTGGAGTAAAAACCATCTTTATAATGTATCAAGATGATTTAGACCTATTTAAAGGTGGAAAAGTTATTAATAGCTTTGTAAGTAATATAGACATCATTCCTACATTACTAGAGCTTATAGGAGGAAACATTCCTGAAGAAATTGAGGGAAAAAGTTTTTTACCTATTTTAAAAGGAGAGACCAAGGAAATTAGAAAAGATATATTTATAGAAAAAACTTACCATGAAATTTATGATCCAATTCGAGGAATACGAACTGAAAATTACAAATATATTAG
>JBHLMP010000075.1:1715-11053 GCA_048938025.1 Promethearchaeota archaeon | reverse complement strand
GAATAGCATAATCCACACTTCATACAAACTTCACTATCTATCTCAAGAATATCGGCATTAACTCTAATTGCATTGACGGGACAAATAGAGCTGCACCATCCACATTGACAACATACACCAGCATCATATACAATGGAAACTGGTTCAAAGTAATGTTCAATAAAATCATCTGGAAGCTCCTTCATTTGATATCTATAAAAATATTCTTTTTCTTCTACTTCCTTTTCTTCTCCCTTTACTTTTTTTATAACCGTTTTTGTTTTAATCTCAATATGTTCCTCAATATATCCTTGTTCCTTTAAATAAATGATATCCCTTATTACATTTTCAGGAGGAAATTCTTTGATTATTTTGACAATTTCTTCTAAAAAAAGAGGTTTTTTTCCCTTTATTTTATTCAAAACTAAATAACGTTCTGTTTCTGCATCAACCATCCCATCTAAGATATTATAGAATTCTTCTTCTGTATATTTACCTGTTTTTAAGATTTCATCTTTAGCTTCAAAAAAAGCTCTTACTTGGAAATTTCCTGAAGCTTTATACGTAGCTTCCATCAATTCATTAGGAGAAATTTTCTCAAACAATTTATTATTTACAATTTGAACCATATTTCCTTCAATTTTATAACAATTTTTTTAAACACTTTTTTATAAATATTTTAATCCTCCCTCCAACGCATGGATTGTTATCTTATAACAATAATTTTTTTATAAGAATCATTCTATGGGAGTAATTAATGGATTTTTCCTTTTTTTAATGCTTTTATTTCTTGTAAATTTAATGGATTGGGTCCAATCTTTCTAATTTTCTCAAGAGTGTCTTCTACGCTCTTCACTAATTTTTCAGATTCAGCACTACTTAACCAGTATTGATTGACTCTTTGATTTCCAAAGCCTCTTCGCTCTAAGATTCTATTTACTAAATCAACATGAGTCTGAGCTTTAAAATTTCCACGCTTATATTGGCATTCATCTGGTCGTCATCCAACCACCATAACACCATCAGCTCCAGATTTAATAGCATATAAGATATGTTTAGCATCAACTCGGCCAGTGCAACGTACTTTTATAATTTTAACCGAAGGTGTGTATTTAAAACGTGATACACCCGCTAGATCAGCAGCACCATATCCTCATTTTAAACAAGCAAACATTAATATATTTAAATTATTATCCACCTGTTTAATCACCTCCTAATATCCCCTCAATTTCAGCATATAATTGATAATCTCTATAATATCGTATATCAATAGCCTGCGTAGGACAACAAGCAGCACATATACCACATCCATCACAATTTATTTCGTCAACAATAACTCCTTCGATATCAACAATTTTAATAGCACCTTTAGGACATTCTTTTTCACATCTTCTACAAGAGATACAATAATCTTTATCTATTTCCGCAGTTATTAATTCAATATCTATTTTTCCTGGAGCTGTTAATTCTGCGACTTTACTTGCTGCAGCTCTAGCTTGAGAGACAGAATATGAAATATCTTTCGGTCCTTGAGCAAAGCCGGCAATAAAAATACCCTTTGTCTTTGTTTCTTGTGGCATAAGTCCAAAATGGCTCTCAGTTAGAAATCCATTTCGATCTACATCTAAATTCAGTACTTTAGCAATTTGTTCTGTCCCTTTTGAAGGTAATGCTGCACTAGACAATACAACTAAATCAGCATCAATTTTAATAATTTCATCCGTTAAAGAGGAGTATACGCGTATTTTGACATCCTTAGTTTCAAGATCTTCAGATATCTCACCTACTTTACCTCGAATCATACGAATATCGGAGTCTTTTGCACGTTGATAATATTCTTCAAAACCTTTTTCGTTAGTTCGCATATCTATATAACAAATAGTAATATTTGCGTCGGGAAATTCTTCTTTTATCAGTTTCCCATTCTTAAGTGCTAACATGCAGCATACGCCACTACAATAAGTTCTTTCCGTATCTCTACTTCCAACACATTGAATAAATACGATTTCTTTTGGTTTTTTATTATCTGAAACTCTCCTTACATGGCCTTCTAATGGACCATTAGGTGCCAGCATTCGTTCTAATTGGGCTTGTGTAATTACGTTATCGAATTCACCATAGCCATATTCACCATAGGGCTCATAGATATCCCACCCCGTGGCAATAATGATAGTACCTACCTTAAATTTTACTTCTTCTGGTATTTGACTAAAATCTATAGCGTCTAGTTCACAGGTTTCTACACAACTAAAACATTCCACGCAGCTTTCTCTTTGAATATCGTATAAGAAGGGTACAGCTTGACCAAAAGCAATATCAATAGCTTTACGAGCTCCAAGATTCTCATCAAAATAGTTAGAAGTGTAAACTGGACAAACTTCTGAACACGCTCCACAGCCATTACAGTCATTTGTTACGAAGTGTGGTTTCATTTCCACAGTTACTTCATAGTTTCCGACATAACCTTCTACTTTTTTCACTTCAGCATAGCTAAGAATTTCAATATTTTCATTTCTATTGACTTCTAGCATTTTTGGACCACAAATTCATATGGCACAGTCATCTGTTGGAAATGTTCTATCTAATTGAGCCATTCTTCCGCCAATTGTCGTTTTACTCTCAACTAAATATACTTTTATTCCTGCGTTTGCTAGATCTAAAGCAGCATTCATCCCTGCAATTCCTCCTCCAACTACCAATGTAGCTTTTTCTACTGGAACTGTCTTAATAGGTACAACTTCTAATCTTTTAGCTCTCTCGATTCCACTCTTTACTAAGATTTTTGCTTTTTCTAATGCCTCTTCCTTACTTTCAGTGCACCATGAGCAATGTTCCCTTACATTAACCATCTGAAAGTAGTATGGATTTAGATCTGTTTTTGCAATTGAACCTCGGTAAATAGGTTCGTGAGTTCGTGGAGTTCAAGCAGAAGCAACTATACTGGTTAAATTTTTTTCTTTTATATCCTCTATAATTTCATTCTGACCACTTTCAGTACACAAAAAAGCATGACTCTTTGAAATGACAACACCGTCCATCTCTTTAGCAAATTCTACTAGTTTATCGCAATCCACTTTACCTTTAATATTTATACCTCATTGACAAGCATAGTATCCAATCCGATGATTATTCTCATCTTTCATTCTCCTTTCCCCTTTCACCTCAATTACTCTTTTAAACTCAATAATTTCTATTTTTAACTATTACAATCTTTATGGTATTTAAATTTTTAAATTTATTCATTTATCAAGATAAGGGAAATCCATTATCCAGTTTAATATTTTTAATTGAAATATACCATACAGAAAATTTTAATTTAGAAAATTAAAAGGAATAAAAAAAATTTTTTAAAAAATAATCAATTACAGATTCATTTGAAAGATTTGTCTAAATAAAACCTTTAAATTTGCTCCTTTTGTTCAAGTAAGTCTAAATATTCATCTTTTTCGATTAAGAAGCGTATAACTTTTTCTAACTCATATACTTTTTGTTCAAGCATATCAATCTTGTTAAAATTGTTGTAGAGTATCTTTCGTATCAATTTATTTTCAGACACCGTAAAGGCACCTATTTTTTTTCTAAAGAATTTATTTCTTCTATATGCTTCAGAGCGTTTCAAAAGATTTAAACGGACTGCCCATTTAACTAGTGGTATAAAAAATTTCTTTGGTCCAACTTTTTTTCTTACTTCTTCATAATAATCATCGAGGCTGTGTCTTTGGTATTTTAAAAGATTTTGAGACTTTTCTGTATCCATAAAACCACAATGAAAATCTTTTTGTTCATATGCCTGTTCTGGTAAAAAATCCTTGCCTAATCCAAAAATTTCCATCATATCATTTATATATTCTCTATATGTAGTTCTACACTTTTCCCCCCCAGCTATATGAAATGTATCTCCCCATACTTCATTAGACTCAATCCCATTAACTAATGCTAACCCGACATCCTTTGTATCACAGATTTCTATACAAGTATCCAAAGGCATATGAAACATTAAAGGATCCATATCCAGTTTATTTACAGATGTTATATATGTTAATCTAAATATTGCGAAATCAATACCCGATTCTCTAATAATGTTTTCTGCTTTAATTTTAGTGACCGCATAGTAATCACCCTTGCTTGGATTGAGAGGATCAGTAAGTTTAATCAAAGGGTTTTTCCTTCGATCTCCATAAACAGCTATGGATGATGTAAAAATTAATTTTGGTTTGTTATTTTGAGCTTTTATAGCTTTTATTATATTTTTCGTTCCTCCCACATTTACTTCTTCTGCCAATTCAGGGAGTTTATCCGCAAGTGGAGGAATAATAGCTGCTAAATGAATAATAACATTGACACCTTTTACAACTTTCTCAATATCTTCATAATTACGTAAATCTCCCCATATAATCTCAATTTGATTCTCAAATCGTTTAGCTACTTTTTTATTTTTCTTATTTTTAACATCAAATACTTTTATATCATAATTCCTATTAATTAATTCTTCTAAAGTGCTCAACCCTACATTGCCAAATGGACCTGTTAATAAAATTTTCAAATATCTCTCCTCTAAAAGAATTTAAATAAATTTTTTTATATAAAAGTTAGATATATCGTTATCTAATATATGTTTGTTGGACATATAAATTTTTTGTTTAAACTAATAAAAAGAGGAGATTTCATATACTAAAAAGCAATTGTTTAAGTAGGTTTTTATGAGAAGGAAATGTTTTTGTAAAAATCAAAATTAATTAAGTGCAATATATGGTCTATAATTTTGATTTTTTTAGATTTTGCATTCTTAAATCAATTTCGTCTACAACATTATGTAATTTCTCAATTATTTTAGTTAATACTGCTTTCCGTTTTTTAAGAATTTCTAGTTTATCTTCAGTACTTTTATCAATTAAACTTTGATCATCTATTATATCAGGGCCAAATAAGTCTTCAAACTCGTTAGGAATAGTATCATTCGTAATTCCCATTGTAGAGAAGATCATTGAAAGCAGAGATTTACGCATATTTTGCTGCTTTTCAACTAGTTTTTTCAATGTTCTACTTCCTTTTGGGGTAATATCATAAACTTTTCTTTCTCTTTTCCCATCCATTTCAGATTTAAATTTAATTAAACCCTTTTCCGTTAATGACGCAAGATGAGGATAGAGAGAAGATGCTGTCGGATTCCAAACACCATATGTTCCATCGCTTATTAATTGCATCAAATTATAGCCATGGGATGGACCTTTTTCCAAAGCTAACAATATTAGAGTGCTAATATGCCCTTTTTTCATTGATTGTTCTATCGCATCAGCAATCTTATCTATCTTCTCTTGACTCATTTATAATCAATATTTTGAGTATATTATATCTATCATAGATATATCTAGTCTAATATTATAATTAATATAAGTTTAAAGTAATGGAATTACAAAAAGGGAAAAAAAGACTTAAAAGTTAATTCTATTCTTTTTGTTTTCGTTTCTTAGATTTAGATCGCCCCCCTGAAAGACCAGAAAGATCAAAATCGCCTCCTCCACAAGCAATAGCTGCTGCAATAATAATAAGAACTACAACAACAATAACGGTCGCTATTATTAATGCTACTAACAATATTCCCTCTATTTTAAAGAAAATGTATAACCATGGATCTTTTTCATTTTTCTGTACTGCTTTAGCGCCATAAAACATTGCTGTTAGTGATACAACAAGAATATAGGATAATGAAATTGGAATAGTCAGTAAGAAGTTTCTAATAGTGAATATCAAGATAAAAATAATTTCAATAATACTAGTTCCAATTAAAAAAAGAATAATGTGAGCCCATAAATATCCTTTAGCAAAATATTTTTCCCTTAAAATAGCACCTATGAAACACACAATTAACGTAGCTCCAACTGATAAAAAAACGAACATGTGTACTTGAGGCAAAAATTCAGTTATCATTATAATAGGCAAACTTAAAATTCCGGCATTAAAACTAAAAATAAAGAAAATTATCAATCCAAAAGTCATGTATTTATCAATTTTTGATATAAAATATAATAATATGAACAAGATAATTTCTGTAATGATCATAGAAATGTAAAATGCTAAGAAGATTCTATTAAATTCAATTTCTATAAAGATAGTACTAAAAATTATTTCACTAATAAACCAAATTATTGAACCTACCAACATTGTAGGTAAAATTTTTAGCAAGAAAATATCACGTTGAGAAGATGTAAGAAGGTATTTAGATTCTTTTTTTGTTTTTATTATATCTTCTTTTTTAGGTTCAGCCTTTTTCGGTCTTTCTCTTAATACTGGTTGACCACAATCAATACAAAATTTAGCACCCTTTTCTAAAGGTTTTCCACAATAAGTACAGAAATTTGCCATACTTAATTATCAATTAAAAATTATTGGAGTATATTTAATAAATTAGTGAAAAAAATATTTAAATTGATGCTAAAAGAGAAGTTATGTTAAAAATAAAAAAAAGAGAAGTTACTAAGTTATGTTATTAAGGCGCTAATGCTGATTTCAAGAATACTGTCAAAGATAAAGGGATTATCCAGAGAAGTATTGAGAAGAGTAACATCCATTCTAATAATGGAGTGCTATCTATGAGATTCAGAATAGCAACAATTAATGGCCCAAATATCCCATAGATTCCCAGAATTTTTGGAATCTTAGTTTTATATAAAACTATTAACCAGCCCATAAAAAAAGCCGCAAATGTAAATCCACCAAAAGCGAGATATGACATAATACCGTGGGGTCCTTGTCCTAAAACAGATAAGAAATCGTAATCACGATCTGCACTAAAGATACCTACCCCAATATAGCCGAAATTCCCGATAATACTAAATAAGAAGGCAAAACTACTCAGTCGAAAACGTAATCGAGAGTAATGTCGTTCTCCCAACTCATTTCTCTTAGGTAATGGAGCAAGTAATTTTTCCATAAAATATGTAAGTGGAATAGTCATAGATCCTGCTATTATACAAGCAATATCATATAAAAATGGAGCTGGGGTATGATTGGATGATCCAAGATCAGATATCCAGTTATCCCAAATAGTATATCCGTCTGGATTAAGGAAAGCTGCTATGAAAACTCCTATTATAAGTAACAAGATATATCCTACCATAACGATCATAGCACTGAGTTTCACAACATTAAAGCTTGTCGCAAAATTGTATAATTTTGCTCTTATTTTATTTATTGATTCGCGTACTGTCATAATAGTGTTCACTTTCTATTTTTATTAATTATAGTTGACGTAAGCGAATATAAATATAATTTTATTTTAGCGATTTTTACTTTTCAGGGAAAAAAAAGTATTTTTTATTTTGGTCTTAATTCTGATTTTCGAAGTATCATAAATACAAGTGGTATTATCCACAAAAGAATCGAGAATAATAAAATCCATTCCCATAATGCTTCCATCGTAAAAAGGAAGGCAAATAGCATAATGGGAGGTCCTATTATCCCATAAATTCCAAATAATTTTGATATTTTAGTATCATAAAGTACAATAATCCATCCAATAAAGAAAGCTCCTAATGAAAATCCTGTGAATGAGAAAAAGGAGAATACATCATGATAACTAGCGAAATCTAATAATGGGTGATTCCGATCTTCGCTAAAAATCCCCACAAAAATATAACCTAAGTTACCCATCAAGCTAAAGAAAAATGCATTACTCCCTAATCTAAACCTCATGCGTGAAAAGTGTTGTTCTTGTAAATTTTTTCTTTTTGGTAATGGAGCAAATAAATTTTCAATGTAGAATGTTAAGGGGATTGTCATGATTCCAGCAAATATGCATGCGATATCAAATAGGATTGGTACAGGAGTATATCTACTTCCTCCTAAATCTGAAATCATGCGGGTCCAAATAGTATATCCATATGGACCCCATATCACTGCTATGATAACGGCAATTAAAAGAAGTATAAGGTATACTGCTATTACGATAATTGAACTATTCTTAATAAAGTTATAATTAGTTACTTTATTGTAAAATTTCGCTCTAATCTTATTAATAAACTGGCGAATTGACATAATGATTTTCATTGTCTTTCTTTTTTAAAATTAATGAAAATCATACAGTTTAGATTTAATGCATAAATGTTAAATATATCTTTTACATATAATTTGAATTATTCAATGTTATTATATTAATAGAGTGAATGATATGGATGATAAATTAAAAATTAAATTAGGTGCAATTTTCTTATCAATAGGAATTATTACTTTAGTAATATTTCTCACACCTGCTCAAATTCCTGATTTGGGTGCAACTGTGTTGTTCATAATAGTATGTCTTATATTTTTACCTCCTGTTGGGTATGGACTTCTTATGGCTGGACTTTCTTATAGGAATAAAGGAATTATGTTGATTATCAATGGAATAGTCTTCATGATACCAATGTGGATTCATGGTATTTTCTTAATCGGTAATCCTATACAATGGATGGATTTAATAACAATAATTTATATTATTTTGCACTTGTTTTTAGCTCTTATCTTTATTTTTCCGGGGATCTACTTAATTTACACTAATATACCTAATCCGAAGACTGAATATAATAGTTCTTTGCTTGGTTGGACTATAGGTATTTCAATATTAACATTAATATGTACTACCCTTGTTACTGTCGTGGGAGGAGTTATAGCAACATCTGCTCATGATATGAATTTTAGGGTATACTTCTTCCGTAATTTTGGTTATTGCTTAGGGGTAAGTTTTCTTATCAGTTCTTTGCTAATCGGTCTCAGTTACATATTCCGTGGAGCTGGTGTATCAGGTGCATCTGTTCCATCAGGAGCTTCACTTCCTACCTCATAAACAAAATCTAAAATTATTTTTTATTTATAATTTATAT
This sequence comes from Promethearchaeota archaeon, assembly GCA_048938025.1. Taxonomy (GTDB): domain Archaea; phylum Asgardarchaeota; class Lokiarchaeia; order Sigyniarchaeales; family SOKP01; genus Loki-b32. The sequence goes on along the minus strand of JBHLMP010000075.1, from coordinate 2,216 downwards.
AAAAGATTCGAGCAAGCTATTAATTATGGTAATAATAGCAAGATGTAAGGAAGATGTGGGAATTTCTGCTATAGATTTCTTTAGTTTTGTTCATATAACTTTCGGATTTTTTAGCTTTTTAGCATTATATTGTTTATTATATATCCTTTTTGGAATTCCCATTAATTTTTTCTATCTTAGCTTAAATCTTCTCGCAGCAATAATTTGGGAAACGATTGAAAATTTTATTCTCTATGAATTTAAGCTTAAATATAAACATAGAAGGGACAGCAAGATTAATTCATTTATGGACATAATATTTTTCTTTATAGGAGGATTATTAGGTTTTTATATAGTATTTCTTGAGCTTCATTTATTTTTTATAAGTACAATTATCATTTTATCTAGTTCTTTGTTAGTAACAGACATTTACGCTTTAATAATATTAAAATTAAAAGAAAATACCCATACGAGGGAATAGCAAGTTATTTTTGAATATTACATAATTAGTATTTTTATAAT
>JBHLMP010000075.1:0-1615 GCA_048938025.1 Promethearchaeota archaeon | reverse complement strand
AAACGTGAAGCAGCAAAAGCTATAGGTAAAATTTATTATGAAAAAGGCTTGAAACCATTAAAGTGGGTATTAGAACAAGACCCTGTTGATCATAATGTTAAATTGTCGGTCCTAAAGGCTATTAAAAGAATCAAATTTGAAGACTCTGAAATTCAACTATTCATTAATGAGTTAGATAGTAGATACCCTTCTATTAAACAATTTGTAAAAGATGAACTATTAAGTCTTACTCCAGAACTATTAATAAATCGGCTATTAACATCTTTAAGAAAAAAGAAATATTCTGAAGAACATAAAATTGAGATTTTAAAGTTAATTGGACATGATTTATCAAGCATTAATATATCTTTTAAAGATTTAAGCTATTTGAGAGCAAAGTATCCGGAAATAATAGATGAATTAATCCAAAATAAAGCATCAATATTAGATATTGTTACCCTGATTTTAAATCAAGAAGACTCAGAATTAATGGAGTGCGTTATTACTATTTTTAAAATCTTAGGAAAGGAGGTAAACAATGATTTAATCAAATTACTATTAGTTGATGATTTTATTGTTAAAAAGAATGCAATAACTTTATCTGGAAAGTTAAAATTAAATGAAGCTGTAGATTTCCTGACATCAAATTTAGATGATATCTATAGTGAAGTTACAATAGCATCAATCGTAGCATTAGGGGAAATCGGGAATATAACTGCTGTTCCAGAGCTTTTGGATATATTAAACATTGAAGATATTAGTTTTGAATATACAGATTTAGATTTAAAATGGTTTATTATAGAAGCTATTAAAAAAATCTATATAAACAATAGCAAGGCATCTTATGATTATTTGTATTCACATTTAAACTCTGATAATAATACATTTAAGGAAAATATACCAATTATTTTAGGAGAAATTGGGAATGTTGAATTTGTTGAACCTTTAATTAATTTATTAAAGATAAGAAATCTTGATGTTAAGAAAAATGTTATCATCGCTCTTGGAAAAATCGGAAGTATTAAACCATTGGAAAATCTTATAGAAATATTAGATGATATTGATGCATACTGGTTAATCAAGAAGGTTGCTGCTGATGCAATTTATCATATTTTTCAAAGAAATTGGTATAAAGTGAAAGATGATGACAATGAATTAAATAGATTGCTTAATAAAGATATTGCGATATTAACAGAATATTTAAAAAATAAAGAATCAGAAAATTTTAAGGTAAAATTGAGTCTGATAAAATTTTTAGAGACTTTTGGTGAGGAACCTGCGTTAAGTGCATTATTAAAACGAGTGAATGATTTTCATAGGGTAGTGAGAATTCATGCCTCAAATGCAATCAAAAAAATTGAAGAAAAACTTGAAGAAAGCCAAGATTTAGAAGATTCATCATAAAATTCTTATTTAAAACGATAGAGAAATATCTATAGCCAATTTAAAAATTATCAAAAATAAGTAAAGAAGAGTAATTAATTTTCTATTTGTTTAATAATCTTTATTTTTTTTAATCCATTTATTTTAAATAAGGTTTTAATCAAATAATATAATTCAGAGTTATTGATGGCATCAAAAAGATGAGTAAAGAAAATACAGAAGATAAATCTAAATACGATTATTCCTTCGATTA
>JBHLMP010000074.1:0-11287 GCA_048938025.1 Promethearchaeota archaeon | reverse complement strand
TCGCAATGTAAAGAAGATGGATTAGCAAACTTGTTATTAAAGTATATTGTCATCTCTGAAACTACTCTCACATCAACTGGTTTTGCGGCTTGATAATCCAGATATATACTCATTTTTACCTCCTCAATTATAAAATTCTTTAATTAATAATTTATATAATGATCTCAATTAAACAAATATTAAAACCACTGTGTTGCATCAACATCTAAGACTAAATCATTTAAAGTTGCAGCTCCTACAATTTTGACACCTGGAATGAGCTCCGCTTTTTCCCAACCTAACATTCGCTTTGAAGCTTCGCATACTAATATTTCAATACCCATATTTAATGTTTTATCAATCATTTCTTTAACACTGGGAAAATCACCAAGTTTTATCTTTTCAGCTTCTCCAGGTTTTAATATCCTTAAAGCAGTACCTAAGTAATAAACAGTAGCTTTAATATCCATTGCCTTAGCAGTTTGAGCTAACACAAGAGGACTATATTGTCTTTCTGGATCATGACTTGTTTGAACATAAAGAATATGTTTTTGTTCCATTTTTTTTTCATCTCTTTTATTTCATTTTTTTGAAATAAAATATTAAATCATCCCCATCCTTTCTAAACTCTACTAATTGTGTCTCTGTCCTCTTAGCCCACCGCGTAAGATCCTCCTCAGCAGCAGGATCATCAGCAATCACTTTAAAACATTGACCTACTTCAAGGTTTTCACTTAAATTCCTAACCTCAAAAAGAGGTTCTGGACAAAATAAACCTCGTGTATCTAATTCTTCATCATATTCAATATCGTTATTATCTTTCTCAATCAACTTTTAAACCTCCTTTAAATTTTTATTCTATTCTAAAATATTTTTTAAAAATCATATATTAGAAAGGATAATTTATTTAGATTAAATCTTGAGATATAAACAATTTAAAAAGAGTTTAAATGTTCTCATTATATTTTAATTAAAATAAATACTAATCGTAGAAAAGATATAAAATACTTAAAAAAAGTTCTTTATAATTTATAAATCCGGATTGAAAAAATGGTAATATTAAGGAGGAAAGAGAAAAATAAGAGAATAGCTAAATTACTTTTACATCCCTGCTAACTTTTTAATATGTTTTATACCTTCCACGGCATCATCTGCAAAATCGTCAGCTCCAAGTCTTTTAGCAAGTTCTAGATTTAAAGGAGCGCCCCCAACAATTAATTTAACTTTATCACGGAGTCCAGCATTTATTAAAGCTTCATGGACAATTTTAATATGTTCAACAGTCATCGTAAGAAGCGAGCTTAATCCAATAATAGTTGCTCCTGTTTCTTTAACCTTCTCAACAATTGCTTTTTCATCAACATCCATGCCAAGGTCATAAATTTCAAAACCAGAGCTCAAGAGCAAAGATCCTAATATATTTTTACCAATATCATGATTATCTCCCTTAACGGTACCAATGATTATTTTAACTTTCTCTTGTGATTTATCGACAGCAGCTAAAGCTGGTCTTAAAACAGCAAAAGCCTCCTTCATAGTTTCTCCCGCTAGTACCAATTCGGTTAAATAATATTCTTTTTCTTCATACCGACGCCCAACTTCATCCATTCCCTTAGTTAATGCATTTAAAACCTCAAAAGGATCTTTTCCCTCTCCCAGTGCTTCCTTTACCGCATCAGCAATATCATCCACTTCTAATTCAATAATAAGTTCCGTTAATTTTTCAAAATCCATAAAAATCTACACATTTTTTTTATATATAAATTATACCTTAATTTTTATTAATATTTAATTAAATCTGTCCTTTAAATCTTATTTTAATGAAATAATAAATAAAATCTCTAAATTCTTTGTCAAAAAGTAAAAAAAGAAGAAGAAGGAAGAAGAGAAAATCAAAATCTTAAGCACGTAGCTTAAAACTTTGGGATAAAATTTAGTACCATTTGATCCTTGGCGCGAATTGCGCAGGTGTTTAATTAGGAAATTAGGGGATATTATAAATATTTTATTTTCTCAGTCTTCCCTCTAAAAGATAAATATGAAATTTTAATATTTAAACTTAATTTAATTTTAAACATAAATTATAAAAATTTGCTATTAATTTTTTAAGTAGAATTTTTGAAGAATTGTTAACTTCTTTGAAAACCCTTTTTAATTTAAAATAAAATCTAATAGTAATTTTGAAATCTTGAAAGTAAAAGAAGAATTTGAAGAAGAAAATATTGCTTTAGAGTTAGATGAGCCAAATGATTATCACATTGTTGCTATGAATTTAGTTAAAGATTATGAAATAGGTGAATTTATTGTTAGAGCAGTTGATAATGTGTCTTTAAAAATTAGGAATGGTCAATTTGTTTGTATTAATGGACCTTCTGGAGCAGGAAAAACAACTCTATTGAATTTATTAGGTGGATTAGATACTCCTAACAAAGGAACAATTTACAATCTTGGTATAAAAATTTCTGATATGAAAGAAGAATCGCTAGCAACGTTTAGGTTAATAAATTCAGGATTCATTTTTCAAAATTATAATCTTATAAGTACTCTTACTGCTGAAGAAAACGTTATGTTCCCTATGAATCTTGCAGGTATGAAATTTAAAGAACAAAGAGAACGTGCAGTTAATTTATTAATAAAAATGGGATTAGGTGAACGCAGAGAACATCTGCCATTTCAATTATCAGCTGGAGAACAGCAGAGAGTTGCAATCGCTAGGGCTTTATCAATTAATCCTCCACTTATACTTGCCGATGAGCCAACAGCTAATTTGGATAAAAAAACAAGTCAGTTTATTAGAGATGTTTTTAATGATTTAAAGAATGATGATGTTACAATTATTATTGCCACTCATGATGAATATTTGCTAGGTTTAGCAGATAGAGTTCTACTATTTGATGATGGGAAAATAGTAAAGGAAGATATATTAACTAAAAAAAATGAAGGATAATTGGTTCTAAAAAGTGTCTTCACTAGATTTTGCCTTAAAAGATATTTATCGGAAAAAAGATACAACAATTCCTTATTTACTGATTATTGTTTTGGTAATTGCTGTGACAGAATTTTTAATATATTTCACATCTTCATTTGGTTTAAATATGGTAATATCCACTAGTTTAAAAAATACTTATTTCTTTACAGGTGCTATTAATTTAGTATATAAAGAGTTTATTTCTTTAATACTTGCTTTAGTAATCATTTTATCAATAGTCGTAGTTGTTGTCATTACAACTACGTTAATTATCCATAAGAAAAGAGATATTGCAATAATGAAATCGTTGGGTACCCTACCAGGGAAATTATATAGTTTTTATCTTCTCGAAGCATTTATTATTTTTATACTAGGTTTTATCCTTGGCTGGATTCTGGGCTTGATATCATTTGGAATATTTATTTTAATCATGTTTTTATTAAAGTTTCCAATAAATTTTCAAATTGATTGGCTTTATACACCCATTATATTCATTTCTTGTATTTTGGGTATCTTTTTTGTAACTGGTTATGTTTTAAGGAAAATTGGGACTCAAAAAATAATTAAAACATTTTCAGGAGATATACCTTATAATTTTCATGCCAAGAAAAGATTAAGTTTAGTTCCAAAGTGGCTTTCAAGACTAGGATTTAATTTAAAAATTTCAGTGATTAATAATATAAGAAGAAAGGGAGAATTTAGGAGATATATTATTGTGTTTAGTTTAATTTCTCTTATAATTTTTACTTTAGGATTAGGCTCTATTGTTTTAACTAGTTCTTCTCAAGAGTGGATTAGAAAATCCCAGGGTGAGAATATTGTTGTAATTGGTCATAAAGATGTTGTATATAACTATTCCTTAATGTATAAAATGTTCTCAAATCCAAGAATAATAGTTGATGAAGATACAATAAATCTTACAGACACAAAATACATTTTTAATTACAGTGACATTAATAATCTGGAAATTATTGATGATATTGAAAAGATAGACGAGAGATTAATAAATTTTTATGATGTTGAAGAATTGGATGGCCATATTATAAGTGATGGTGAATATAAAACAGTAGGAAAACAAAGAACTGGAAATTTTCCCATAATAGGAGTAAATCCTGAGAAAATTATTCAAAATTTTGAACTTGAAGGCAAATTTTTTACAAATGATGATTCTTTTGCAAATATGACAATTGGAGATGGATTAGCATACAATTTCTTTGAGTATCCCTTAGATCAATATCTAGAGATTATGGGTTTAAATAAAACATTTAAACCAGGTATCTGTGGTGTATTAATTGATAGTTTCTTTAATGGTTATGCAGGTTATATCGGATTGAATGAATCTCGTGAGCTATTAAATTTTACTTACGATGAAATCAACTTAATTATACTAAAGCTAAAATCTGGAAGTTATAATAATATTAGAGATGAAATTATTAACGTAACTAATAATTTGGGTGTAGATTTTACTCATCTAAAATTAGACGCTATCTTCAAAAAAAATATAGATTATTTATTTAATTTATCATTATACCCAATATTTTTAATCCTGATAATAGCTTTCATGTCTCTTTTAATCTTGAATTTTTATCAACGAGGAGGAATCATTGAAAAGGTTAAAGATTTTCTCATTATGCGGGCAATAGGATCAAAGAATAAGTCTTTAAAAAGAATATTATTCTTGGAATCTCTCTTTATCATCATCCCTGCTCTTTTATTATGTTTAGGCATAGGAATGATTATTAACTCAGTCTTCTTGTTTGAGAGAGTTTCTTTACCACCATTATACTTACCATTCATTCTTCTTTCATTCCTGTTTACAGTATTTATAATTTTCAATATTATAAGCCTTATTCCTATTATGAAAAAGATTAACAAATTTAATATTAAAGATTTTAATCTTTATTAAGTCTAATTTCAATATAAATAGTCAATTGACCACTTTTTCACACAACTAAAAATTATCATATTAGTTAAAATTTAATTACTAAAATTGTATAAGTAAAATATAAGAAAATTTTATTTTGAGGAATAAAGGTAATTTTTCAAGATGTCTAAAGATCCTCTAAAAGATAGAATCAATCAATTAGAGAAGGATTTGGAGAAAAAAGAACAAGAAATTCTCAGTTTACTCGATAAAATCGAAGAACTCGAAGATCACATTATGCACTTAGAAGAAGAAATAATTCCTTCAGCGGTTAGTTCAAAAAAGAGTAAAAAAATGCAAGCAATGGATTCAATATACTCATTAGGAATTGAGGAAAAAGATAAGCAAATTAGAGATTTAAAAGATAAAATGGGATTTTTAAGAAAAGAAAATATAGAGCTTCAACAAAAACTTGAAAAATTAACAAAACAAAAATCTACTTCTTCGGTTATTCGAATAGAAGATTTAAAACCCAAATCTCCTCTCAATACTTTAGTAAATGAACTACAGGATAAAGTAAATAAACAACGCTCAATTATTAACGATTTAAAAAGAAAAGTTGATGATAAAGCAGAAATTAGTGAAATACTAAAAGAGAAAGAAGAAGAAATTGCCACATTAAAATCAGATATTTCAAAATTGAATCAAAGCTTAATAAAAACTGCTAATGGAGAAAAAGAAAGTGCTTCAATTCAGAAAACTTTAATTGAAGATCTTCAAAATCAACTAAATAAATCTAAAAGACAAGTACAAGATTTAAACAAAAAACTTGAAAAATTCAAAAAGAAGGAAAAAAAGGGAGAAAAAGTAGCGGAAGAGTCCGAGTTAACAAGTGAGATTAATAATTTAAAAGAACTTTTAGAAAAGCGAGACATAGAAATTCAAAATTTAAAGAATGATATATCTACAATACAACAGGTCGAAGTAGAATTTGATGTAGAACAATCTGGTGCTCCTTCTGAAGTTTTACAAGATTTGCAAAACAAACTGAACAAGGCTAAAATTCAAATAAGATCTCTTCAAGAGCAACTTAAGCAGTACGGTGGTGAAAAGTCACCAGAACAAGCTAAACCTCAAAGTGAATTGGAAGGACAATTAAAAATGCAAAGAGAGATGGCTATTTTTCTACAGAAACAACTTGAAATAAGAGAAGGAGAAATTGAAACAATTAAAAACGAAGCTGTCCAAATAAAAGGTAAATATAAACAACTGGAATCTCAAATTAGATTAAAAGACAAAAAAATTAATGAATTACAAGAAAAATTAGAAGGTAGTTATGTTCAACCATATCGTCAACCACCACCAGCTTCAGCAGAAGATCCTAATTTAACTTTAAGATTGAAGGAACTTAAAAGCTTAATTGAAGATCTAAAAAAGCAGAATGCCGAACAAAGGTTAGAGATTTCAGTGTTAAGAAAAAAATAAAACTAGCGTTAAAATGGAGCTCTTTATTTTAGGATCAGCAGCGGCTACTCCTATTAAAAATCGAAATTTATCTTCTATAGCTTTAAGATATAAAAATCAAATAATATTGTTTGACTGTGGAGAAGATTTCCAGCGTAGATTTGCAGAAGCTGGTTTAAAATTTAATAAACCTTTAAAGATATTTATAACGCATTTTCATGGAGATCATATTATAGGTCTTCCAGGATTCTTATTTCGATTAAGTTTAAATGAAAGGACTGCACCTCTTACCATTTTTGGTCCTCAAAATCTTTTCCTTTATGTATATCTTCATAAAAAAATCCTAGGCTTAAAAGCTAAATATCCAATTAAAATTGTTGAAATTGATCATATTAATAATAATTTAATAGAATTTGAAGGTTTAGATACTGAGGTTCCCAAAGATACTGTAAAAATAAAAGATAGTTTAATTTATAAGTCAAAATATTTCTCAATAAGATTCGCATTAGTTAACCATTCGATAACTACTTATGCATATTCTTTTATTGAAAATCCTCGTTATGGAAAATTTAATCCTGATAGAGCTAAAGAGTTAGGGATTCCTGAGAGTAGAACTTGGAAAAAACTTCAAGAAGGTTTAGAGATTGAATTTAATGGAAAAGTTATTGACCCTGTAAAAGAAGGAGTTGTTGGGCCAAAAAGACCAGGTAGGAAAATTACTTATTCTGGAGATTTGGCACCTAGCGATTCTCTAATAGATTTAGGAAAAGATTCTGATATTCTAATTCATGAAGCTACATATTCTAAGAAATTAGCTGAAACAGCTAAAGAGAAGAAACATTCTACCTCTGTTGATGCTGCCCTTGATGCTGTAAAAATGAATGCAAAACAATTAATCTTGACGCACATCTCAGCAAGATACCAAGATGATGCTTTAAAATTGCTAGAAGAAGCGAAAGAAATTTTTCCAAACACAATCTTAGCTGAAGATCTTTTAAGAATTGAGCTTAAATGAAGTTTCTAAAAATGATAAATTAGAATTGGTCCACATAATTTTAATTAAATAATACTAAGTTAGAAATCTATAAATTAAGAGATATCTTAATTTTTTTTATAATCCATTCAATTAAAAATTTAAAAAGTTAAAAAAAGTGTGATTATTTGATATGAATAAAGTTGAAATTTTAAAGACCATTGCTGGTGTCATAATCCTTATATTTTCTACCACTATTTTATTGATGGCTTTCTCAAATAATGGTTTAAAAGCATTAGTAGTTCTATTTAATTTTAATCTTGATATAACTGCTTCTAATTTAGGGGAAGCCATTGCCGGAATTGCTGTAGGATTAGCTGCAACATTATTTTTTTGGATTGGAATGATTTTTATAGGGATTGTTTATCTTGCTATATGTATAAATTTTGGTGTTTTAACACTCGTATTAAAAACTAATAAAGCTGTAACTATCATAGTACTTATATTCACATCCTTATCTATGTTTTTGGAAATTCGGGCAATTACAATTTTAGCAAGAGCAGAATTAACTAGTGGAATCTTAATAGCGCACTTATTTGGTGATATAGTCGTTGCGGGGATAAGTGTTTATAGTATTATCATTTTATATGGATTTCCAGAACAATTAATAGAAATCGCTCCTAAAACTACATCATCAACCCAAACCGAAGCAGAAGTTACTGGAAAACCTCAAATTACTAAATTTTGTCCCTATTGTGGGATGGGTTTAAAACTAAAGGAGAAATTTTGCCCAAATTGTGGGAAGTCACTTACAAACTCTGCTAAAAGTCTGTGAATTTTAAGTCTGTTCCCAAACCAATTAAAGTAAATCCTTAAAAGGATCTGAAAAAATATCAGGAATTGATCTTATAAACTAATTTAAATAAGAGAATAAAAAAGTAAATAAATCATTACATTCTAAGAGCCTCCAGCAATATGTGGAAGCACAACAACAGAATCTGTTTGATGGATAACTGTGTTCTCATCGGCTTTCTTTCCATTAACTAGGATGCCAAAATACTTATTTTCAAGATTTAATTCCTTTAGTAAATCGCCAACAGTCATTTTTTTCTCTATTGTTAACGTTTCATAGACACCTGTTTCCAATAATTCAGAAATTTGTTTCATCTTTTTCATCTACTCAATAATTTGATTTTAATTAATAATTATATATATCGTTCTTATATTTATAATTAATTCTTAAATTTTTATTGTATCATATATATTTAAAATCTTCCTATTTGTAAAAATAATTCAGTATATTTTATATGTGTAAATTAAAATTCCATAGTATTGGAACCTCTTTTTAAATTTTTCTAAACTTTAAGAAGGAAAACAAACTGTTTTTATTTTTATATTAATTTTTATGCATAGTAATTAATTTTTTTGAGGAGATACTAAGATTATCGAAGAGGATGAATTCATAGACTATTCAGATTTTTTAGAAAAACTTAGAAAATCTGAATCTAAGATTAAAAGAATTACTGATCCTGGAGAAAGAAATAAATCGATAAAAAAAATCGTATCTTCTTCGATAAATTTTTCAAATGAAATAGCCTTTTCGGGAGAATATTTTGAAGCGGGAGAATTTTTATATTCTGTTGCTGAATTAATTGAGGAACTTGATTTTAACCAATCTCTTAGATTGTATAAAATTATTATTAAGCTTTGGGAGAAACAGATTATTGATAATAAATTTCAAGCAAAGTTACATGAAATTGCTGAACTATACTTAAGGATTGCAGATTTGTACCAAGAAAAGTTTCAAGATAATAAACAAGAAGAAAAGCAAATATTAAATAGTATTAAGTTTCTAAAACAAGAAACTAACCTTTTAAGCGAATTTAATGAAACAAGGAAATTAGCTCGAAATTATGAAAACATAGCAAGCCTTTATCTAAAAATTTCTAATTTCAGAACTGCTATAAAATATTATGAAAAAGTAATCAAGATTTCAAAAATTCATCATTTTTATGATTTGCTATCTTATTCTTATCAACAAATTTTTTCATGCTATGAAGAAATAGATGAGTATAATGAAGCAAAAGAAGTTATCTTAGTTGGAATAGAATTTTTTTCTGATTTGATAACTAAATTAGAAGAAAAAAATAATAGTGCAACAACAGCTCAAATATGTCAAATATTGAAAAATTTATACAAAATTCTAGATGATGATGATCATTACGTAAAATATTCAAAAAGAGAAGCTGGAGCTTATATTGATTTAGCTGAAGCTATAGAAAAGAAAAAAGAAAATTATCATAAAATAGCGAGATATTATCGTGGTGCAGGATTATGTTATCAAGAAATACAAAATAATCTAATTGAATGTGCTTCTTGTTTTGTTTTAGCAGGAAATTATTTAGAAAAAGAAGAAGACTATAATCAAGCAGGAGTTAATTTTTTTGATGGAGCTAATATTTTTAAAGAATTAGAGAATTATGAAATGGCATATAAACATTTTGTAAAAGCAGGAGATAATTACTGGAAGATAGATATTCTAAACGAATCTACAGAAAGTTATTTAAATGCTTATGATATGGCTATTGAAGGAAACTTAGAATTTAATAGATTTGGGATATTCAATCAAATTATAAGAGGCTTAAATAAAATTGCTGAAGAAGGATTGAAAAACAAGCAATTTTTTACAGCAGCTACTCTTATTTTGGAAAGTATAAAATTTTATGAGCAATTGGAAGATGCAAAGGATTTTCTTTTAAGAGAAATGGTAAAAAATTTATATCGATACTATTATAAAGCAGCTAATCTAAAGAAAATTGGGGAATCCCATATTGTACATAGTTATGTTTTAGCCTCTATATCATGTATCTTGAATGGAAAACTAGATAAAGCTTGGGAAGTTATTTCAGAAATAGATTTTGAAGATAATACAGTTGAAAAGTATAAAAAAATTATAAAAATAATGATTAATACGATTTCTGAAGGGAAAGAGGTTGAATTAAATATTTTTCCTTATAATTTAAGAAGATTAATCGAAAGTTCTGAGGAAATTATGTATCTTCTAAAATTATTTAGAGGTTTTAAAATTTATTAGATAAATTAATTCCTTTTTTAAATCCTTTTATGGAGATTAATAAAAAAATTGTATTAAGCTTTGATTTAGATAACACTTTAATTGATAATGGAAAAGGAATTGTAAATTCATTTAACTATGCCTTAAAGAAGTTTAATTTTCCTAAAATGGAAAAAATTACAATCCTAAAGATGGTTGGGATACCATTGGAAGAAATGTTTGCTAGAATCTCAAATCTAAATCCATCAATACTAGCTACAGCCTTCCGTGAATATTACAGAACTCAAGGAATTTATCAATCAAAATTATTACCTGGTGTTAAAAAAAAATTGTTAGAGCTAAAGGAGTATAATTTTTCATTAGGTATAATTACTTCAAAAAAGCAAGAAATGGCAGAAAAAATAGTAAAATATTTAAAAATCTATAGTTTTTTTAACTATATCTTAGGTGAAACTGAAGATCGAAAAATCCTTGGGAAATTGGACCCAAAATTAAAAGAAATATTGTTAAATAATTATCCTACTAATAAATTCATTATAATTGGAGACCATCCTAAGGATGTAATGCTCTCCAATTATTTGAATTGCCCATTTATAGGAGTACTTACAGGAAATCATTCAGCTCATCAATTAAAAGAATATAAAGAGGGTGATCTTATTATTATTAATTCTATAAAAGAATTAACAATTGATAAAATAAGGTCATTAATTTAGGTTCAGATTATAAAGGCTATAGCTTGAGTAGGATTTTTAGTATTTCCGACATCGACTATTTAAAGAGGATTTTTGGCATTTAAAATATTAGAAATCCTCCACACTATAAAAATTTGTATTTATAACACTTATTTCTTTGAATAATTATTGATGGAGTTCATTATAAAAAGGATATGTTTTCGTTTCTCTCCTTATCACATTACATTTTTCTAATAAATAAATTAGATATAGGATATCTCTTAACTGAAATGTC
>JBHLMP010000032.1:42381-45806 GCA_048938025.1 Promethearchaeota archaeon | reverse complement strand
CACATTTAAAAACAGTACTTAACATTAGTAAAAAAGCAAAACAAATAGATGCCCTTTTAAGTGAAATGGAAGTGGAGATAGAAGAAATAGATGGTAAATGAAAATTCTTGATTTAAAATTAATCCTTACTTTTAATAAATTAAAGTATAATCCTTCTAAATAATTTTATAATCATTTTTTTTATCTTCTAAAGCAAATGGTATTCTAAATATTATATATATAGCCTTGACTTTAATAAAAGGGATTATGAAATCATGTTTGGTCTTGAGTTGGAATGCGATATATAATGGGCAAAATAACCAAGTGCCCTTTTAATGTGAGCATGAAGCTCAGATAAGAAACCTGAAGGATTGTTTTTATTTCTTTACTTATTTAAAAATAATATGCAATTATATATCGCTTTCAAGAACAGATTGAAGTTAAAATAGAGCAGATTGAAGTTAATCAATATGGTTAAAAGTTTCTTTTTTAAAAAAAATTTCTTTGAGAGATTACCTATTTAGTTTAAAAAACACAAATTTTTTCTATTTACAAATTTTTATATAAAATAAGTTTCTTAGAATATTTAATTAAAAATAAATAATTATTGAGAAAAACTAAATCCGAGGTTTTATATAGTTGCCAAGTCGACGTGGAGATGGAACTCTCGTATTCAAGATATGCTTCTATGGCCCTTCTTTAGGTGGAAAAACAACTGCTCTCGAATGGGTTTATAATAAGGAAGGGCTGGCATCAGGTGATATGCAGCAAATACAAGATCCTACTGGTAGGACCCTGTTTTTTGATCGTGTTGTAGCTCGTGTGAGTAATGTTGTATTCCAAGTATATACTGTTGCTGGTCAGAGACGTCACAAATTTCAACGTCAAACAGTTTTGAAAGGCACAGATGCTTGTATATTTACCTGGGATAGCTTAATAGATCAGTGGCAAGAGAACGTCTGGTCTTTAAAGGAATTAATGAGATTCTATGGAGATAAATTAATTCCAACAACTCCTGCTGAACCCCCAGCTGTCCCACTTGTCGTATTGGCTAACAAACGTGATTTAGAGGATATTGTTGAGATAGCAAAAATACGTCACGTATTTGATACAGCTAAATTAAATCATACACTTATTTATGAGACAATAGCTATAACAGGAATAAATGTAAAAAGAGCTTTTGTGTACGCTGCTCGTCAAGCAGTACTAAATCACTATAAAAAGCTTTCAGGTAAGTCAATGGAAGCTGCTTAAAGTTTTTTAATTACTTTTTATAAATTGTTAGAAGTTTATAAATAGATAATTTCGAAATTAACCTTTTCTTTAGAGATGTTAAGAAATCCATAAGAATTTGTATCAGTAAATTTCTTATCAGTAGGAGTTCCAGGACTTATATATAACTTACCATCTTTCCTTTTTTCATTAAAAGGATGGTGAACATGTCCAAAAATAATAATATCATATTTAGATAAATCAAAATGCTTATTCAATCGTTCAATAACCATATGTGGTCCTCCCATTCCATGAGTCATAAAAATTTTATGACCATATAAATCAAATTCAACTTTTTCCGGTAAAATCTTTACCAATTTATAATCGTCCATATTCCCTCTAATACCTATAACTTTATCTTTTCCAAAAGTCTCTAATAGATCATTATAAACTTTATATTTAGTATAATCTCCTAAATGAAAAAGATAGTCAATTTCTTTTTCTTTAAAATCGTCAATTATATTTTTAGGAATTTCAGGAATAGTAGAAGGGATATGAGTATCCCCAATTAGTCCAATTAGTAGCTCATCTTTTTCTGTTTTAATCATAGTTAGAACTTAAAGGCTATAATCTAATTCATAGATCCCGATCTATTCTTCTTCTTTATTTTTTTCAACTTCTTTTATTCTAATTTTTATCACTCTAAGAGCGAAATTAATTACGTCATCAATATTACTCCATCTGCCTTCATCAATCATTTCTTTAATCCAGTAATAGAGATCTTGTTCTATTGGAATAGTCATATAAACTGGTTTATATGTCTGTTCTTCTGTAGATTTTGCTTTATTTAATAACCAAGAAATCATATTTGAGACTAGTTTAAAATTATCTGCTGCATTGATACCATAGGATTGCTGTAAACTTGAAAATAAAGATAGATTACCCAAAGCTACAACTTTTCCTAATCCAAAATGGGTGATACCAATCACAGGAACTTTATGGACTGGTTCCTCAACCCAATCATTACCATCAAAAAATTTATGTCGTGATGATTCCTCAGAAGAAAATGCTATTGCTTTAACATCAATTTTCTCGGTCTCAATAGATTTATCTATAGTTAAAGTACAACCGCTTGAATGAATTATTTCTGTTATTTCTTTCGTAATAAAGTGTTTTTTAAAATCTTTAATAATTGGATGTGAACTTTTCTTTGAAAAATTTTTATCATCAAATAACCTATCAGAGTTAAAGGTTATGCCAAAATGTTTAGTAAGTTCTGATAAGTTATTCTTATTATCATAATCGCCACCTTTATCATTTAATAATAAAAGACTTCCGCCATCGTTAACATATTTAACTAATGCTTCAATCTCATCAGGATTAAGATTAGATTCTATAGTTGGAACACCAATAATGAAGATGTTATATTTAGTCAATTTTTCATAACTAATTCCCGCTTCAATTTTTCCAAGTTTAAAGTCAGAATTAAATAAGTATTGGATAAAATCTGTAAATGTTTCATTTTCAATAACTAATTTATTATTATGGGAGTAATCAAATCCAATCGCTTTTTCATTCAACATAATATATAATTCTCCGTAAATTCTTATTTAATTTTGTATTAATTTGATATTATCATAAACAAAAAAATATTTAAATTATGCTAAAAAAAAATTATCGAGATGTTCAAGCTAAACCTGCAACCTTAATGGATGGTACTCAAGTAGAAAATGTCTTTGTAAGATGGCTAATAGATGAACAAACAGGAGCTGAGAATTTTGCAATGAGGCGTTTTGAAATCAAACCCGGCACAAAAGTTTCTCTCCATAATCATCCAGAAGAACACGAAATTTATATTTTATCTGGAACCGGGAAATTTTATAATGTTAAAGGGCAAGAAGAAGTAGCAAGTACGGGAGATTTTTTATATATTCCTCCTAATGAAAAACATGGGATAGAAAATATAGGAGAAGATAATTTAATTTTTTTGTGTCTTATTCCGTACCTTAAAAATAAAATTTAGAACATTAGGATTCTTGTTCACACTTTCCAATAGCTACAACGCTGTCTTCCTCATAAAGCTTGATAACTCTGACACCCTTGGCAGTTCTATGGGTAATTCTTATTGAATCTACTGGTACTCTTATAACTTGTCCTTGCTCTGTTCCAATTAATAGATCCATATGTTTAGCGATTTTAATAGCAATAACTTTATCATCCTTTGTCTTATCTAA
>JBHLMP010000032.1:0-42281 GCA_048938025.1 Promethearchaeota archaeon | reverse complement strand
TTAAATTTTGAGAATAATTTTAAAGGAGTTTTTTTAATAATACCTTTTTTTGTAGTCATAATAAGCATTTCATTAGTATTGAAGTTATTAATTGGTATCATAGCTGATATATTTTCCCCTGTTTGCAGAGAAACGAAATTTATTATTGGTTTTCCTCTAGCAGTTCGTTTTTGTAATGGTATATCATAACAGATAATTGAATATACTCTTCCTTTCGATGTAAATATCAAAATTGTGTCATGAGTTGTACAAACAAATAAATCTGTAATAAAATCCTCTTCGCGTACAGTCATACCTTTTTTCCCACGGCCACCACGTCTTTGAGCTTGGTATTCTTCCAAAGAAATTCTTTTGATATATTGATTATTTGTGAAAATCACAATGGTAGTTTCTTTTTTAATTAAATCTTTCTTCTCAATTTCTTTTACTTCTTCTTGTTCAACCATTTTAATTTCTGTTTTTCTTTCATCTCCATATTTTTTGATTAAATCAAGTAAATCGCTTTTAATCATGCCCAAACGAACCTTCTTATCTTTCAGAATTTTATTATATTCCTTAATACTCAATTGTAATGATTTTTGTTCATCAACTAACTTTTTTTGTTCCAAATTTGTTAATCGTGATAAAGGCATGCTTAATATGGATTGAACTTGAATATCACTCAGCTCATAAGCTACTTTTAACTTATTCTTTGCTTCATTTGTATCTTTCGAATTTTTTATTAGATTAACAACATTATCGATATCATTTAATGCGATTAAAAGCCCTTCAACTCTATGAAGTCGATCCTTTGCCTTCTTAAGAAGATATTCGGTTCTTTTATTAATGATAATTAAACGATGTTCAATATATTCATTAATTATCTCCTTTAAATTGAGAATTTTTGGTTGTTTTCCCTCATTAATTAAAACTAAATTGGTTGTGTTAAATGTTGTTAAAAGCCTAGTTCTTTTAAAGAGAACATTTTTTATTATAACTGGTTGAGCATTTCTGGATAAATCTAATACAATGCGCATACCTGCTCTATCGGATTCATCACGCAAATCTCTAATATCTTTAAGAACTCCATCTTTGATTAATTTAGCAATAGATTCAATCAAATCTGTTTTATTAACTAAGTATGGAATTTCAGTAATAATTAAACTAGTTTTCTTTCCTTTTATTTCACTCTCAACCTTTCCACTAATATTTATCGTTCCATTGCCAGTAGTATATGCATTGTAGATACCATTTGTATCAGTAATAATACCGCCTGTTGGAAAATCAGGACCTTTAATGATTTCCATTAATTCTTCTATAGATATTTCAGGATCATCTATAGCTGCAATAATTCCATTACATATTTCTGTTAAATTATGTGGGGGCATAGATGTTGCCATTCCGACTGCAATTCCTTTAGTGCCATTTAATAAAATATTAGGAAGTTTTGCAGGTAGATATACGGGTTCAGAAGTACTATTATCAAAATTAGGTTGAAACTCTACAGTTTCTTTATCTATATCTTCAATCAGTTCATTTGATATTAGTGATAATTTTGCTTCAGTATATCTATACGCGGCAGGTGGATCTCCATCTATAGATCCAAAATTCCCCTGTGGATGAATCAAAGGATATCTTAATGAAAAGTCCTGTCCCATTCTAACTAATGCATTGTATACTGCCAAATCACCGTGTGGGTGATAATTTCCTAAAGTCTCGCCCACAATCTTAGCACATTTTACTGTGGGACCGGTATAATTCCAATTGTTGGTTGTCATAGCGTATAAAATTCTTCTGTGTACAACTTTTAATCCATCTCTCACATCTGGAATTGCTCTACCGACTACAACTGACATAGCATAATCGATATAGCTGCTTTTCATTTCTTCTTTTAATAAAATTTCTTCAATCTGTTCTGAAGTCAATTATGACCCCTTTTCTATATTTTTAAATAAGTAGTTTTAAATATCTAAAACGTTAACTTCATCAAAATTACTAATGATAAACTTTTTTCGAGCTTTAACTTCTTTACCCATTAGTTTTGTAAAGATTAAATCATTTTCTAGATAATCCTCATATGTAACTTTTTTCAATTTTCTAACTTCTCTATTCATCGTTGTATCATATAGCTCTTCGGGATTCATTTCTCCTAAACCCTTAAATCTTTGAACTTTTATCGAATCAACATTTGTTAGTTTATATTTTGATTTGATGTTCTTAAGCAAGTTTTCTTTTTCTTTATCGGAATAAACATATTCTTTCATTTTTTTATAAGATACTTTATATAAAGGAGGTACAGCAATGTATAAATGTCCTTCATCTATTAAGGGTCTCAAATATCTAAAAAAGAAAGTAAGCAATAAAGTTTCGATATGAAATCCATCGATGTCTGCGTCGCACATGATTATTACCTTATGGTATCTCAGTTTAGTTAAATCAAAGCTTTCTTCTGTTTCTTCTCCATTCTCTACTAGCTCGCCATTGATATTCCCTTCTAGCTCGCCATTCATTTGATCAAATTCTTGAAATCCCACTCCTAATGCTTTAATTATTGCTTGAATTTCATTATTTTGTAATACTTTATCTATTCTAGCTTTTTCAACATTGAGAATCTTGCCTCTAATTGGAAGAATTGCTTGGTAAGTCCTATCTCTTCCTTGTTTTGCGGGGCCACCTGCTGAATCACCTTCTACGATAAATAATTCTACCTTTTCTGGATCATTTGATGAACAATCAGCAAGCTTCCCAGGCATACGAGCAGTATCTAATGCTGATTTTCTTCGAATTAATAATCTTGCTTTTTGAGCAGCCTCTCTAGCCATTTTTGCATTGATAGTTTTCAAAACAATCTTTTTAGCAGTTTCTGGATGCTCTTCTAAATATTGCGTTAACTTATCAATAACAATTTGGCTAACAATTTGTCTAATTTCAGGATTTCCTAATTTTATTTTTGTTTGACTTTCAAATTGAGGCTCAGGGAGTTTAACAGAAATAACTGCTGATAATCCTTCTCGTGTATCACTTCCACTTAATACATGTCCTTTATACTTCTTTTCCATGAAGTTTTCTATATATGAGTTAAAAGCCCTTGTTAAAGCGGATTTAAAACCAGTCAAATGAACTCCTCCTTCAATAGTATTTATGGTGTTTGCGTAAGAGAGTATGTTTGATTGATATCCTTGATTATATTGCATAGCGATATCGCAAAGTACAACTGATCCATCCTCATCGTTATAAGAGTCACTTATGTAAATAATGTCATTGTGTAATGGTTGTTTATCCTTGTTTAAATATGAAATAAACTCTTTTAAACCCCCTTCATAATGAAACTCTTCTTTTTCATTTGTAAATTTATCATGAATTTCGAATCTGGTATGAGGCGTAAGGAAGGCAAGCTCTCGCACTCTTGTGCTAATAAAAGATGTATTAAAAATAGGCTCATTTGGGTCAAATTCAAAAATTTCTTTATCAGGATAAAAAGCTATTTTGGTATAAGATTCATTTAGTTTCATTTCAGTTATATCTGGTTCTGAAGCTTTTTTTCCCCTAGAAAATTTTTGCTTATAACATAAACCATCTCGGCAAATTTCCACATCCATCCATTCTGTCAATGCATTAACAACTGATAGACCAACACCGTGTAAGCCACCCGATATTTTATAGCTTTTTTTATCAAATTTTCCACCAGAATGTAAATACTCCATAATGACTTCAACTGCGGGTTTATTATACTCTGCATGGGTATCAATAGGAATCCCACGCCCATTGTCATGCACTTGAACTGAGTTATTTTTATAAAGAGTAATTTTTATCTCATCTGCAAACCCTTCTATCGCTTCGTCTACAGAATTATCCAATACTTCAAATATAAGGTGATGGAGACCCTTTTTACCTTGATCGCCGATATACATGCTTGGACGAAGCCTTACTCCTTCTAAACCCTTCAAGACCTTAATATCATGCGCATCATAAGATTTTTGGTCAGGGTTTTTTTCCTTCATAAGAAAACAGCTATTATATTTCAATTTGTAATCATAAAAATATTCAAAATTCTGTGACATTTTGATGATTTACATATAATATATAGTATTACTAAAATTTAAATATAAGCACAGTTTTTCGTCGGATAAAATAAAAATTCGGTCCAAAATCTTGACGTTTATTCAAAATATTAGTTTTAAAGATTAAGAAATATTTAATTCAGCTCTAGTTCTTAGAGATCACGCGCTTCTGAGGGAAATATTTAACTTTAAGATAAATTGAAAAAATGAAAAGTCTGGAGCATTATCTTTCAAAAATGACGTTATCTTTCAAAAATCCTATAGCTAATTGCTCAAAATAATTTAAACTTTAACTTCTCTTATAAATCTTAATGAGAGCTTACACTAAAAGATCCACCACAAGATGGAAAAAATTAAGCTATCTCTTTTCAAATTTTAGCTCCACTCTTGCATTTAATTTTTAATTCCTAAAATCATAACTACTTAAATAATGAGAATTGATTATGGAAGTTTGTTAAAATTGTTGATTATTATTTATTTTTCCTAACTTCTTCAGCTATTTTTACGATTTCTAGAAGTTGGTTATTTACATCATGGGTTCGAACGATATGTACCCCATTAAACACTGCAATTGCAGTTGAAGAAAGAGTTCCATTTAATCGATTTTCAGGATCAGGAATATTTAATGTTGTTCCAATAAAAGATTTCCTTGAAATTGCTACTAAAATTGGTTTGTTAAGGATTCTAAGCCTATTCAAATTTCCAATTATTCGTAGATCATATGTATATACTTTCTTTTCAATCCATTTTCCAATTCCAGGATCTAATACAATATTATTTTCATCAAATCCATTGTTTTTAAGTTTTTTTATAGTTTTTTCAAATTCCTTAATTATTTCTTCAATGGTACATAAATCTCCAGGAATTTTTTTCGAAGCCATCAAAATTACAGGAAGATTATTCTCAATAATGAATTCTTGTAAAGATGGATCCGTTTTTAAACAGCTTACATCGTTGATTATTATTTTTCTTTTTGATTTAAGAGAGATATCATAAGCAATTTGAGCAACATTACTATATTGCGTATCAACTGATATTATTATATCTTCAGGAATTATTTTACAAACTAATTCCATGGCAGGGGTTAACCGATTAACCTCTTCTTCGATTGTAATTTTTTCTGACCAAGGAGCAGTAGACCGAGCCCCTAAATCAAGCATTTTTGCACCGTTCGTTATCATTTCTAAGGTTGCCTCCTCTAAAGACTTAGCATCAGAATAAACTGAACCTTTGTAAAACGATTCTGGACTTAAATTTAAAACTCCCATTATAGCAGTAGGAAAATCATCTCCAATTTCTAAGAAATCATAAAGTCTTGAATAGATTTTTTTCATTCTCGATCAAGAAAAGAAAAAAAGTATATCAAATAAGTTTAATTCAAAATAAAAATTAGTATTTTAAAGATTAGAACTTATATTAACAAAATAGTAATTGGGATAATATATGGGAAAAGAATTACCAGAAAAAATGATCGATATTATAAGGCTCCAAATGCTTTATAATATTTCTAATGGTTGGTCTTGGTATGCATATAAAAAATTAGGACCAGAAAGCATCCTTGAAGTAGAAATGGAAATGTGGGATGCGTTAATGCCTCCAGCTGTGGATTTACTATATCAATTGATTGAACCTGATGGAAACAATATTGAAAAAGCAAGACAAGTACTTAGCGAAGTGAGTAAAATTAATGGTTATGTTCCTAAAAATATCGAACAAACTCCAAAATCATTAAGATGGGAATATAAAGTCTGTCCGAATTGGAATTCTATGATTCAAATGGATTTGGATGATTATTTATCTAAAAATGGAAAACCAGCAAAAGTGTCATGTATCCATGGTTGTATTAGAATTCACACTCATTATTTTAAAAAGATTGATCCTAGGATAAACGTAAAATCTATTAAGAACAGACCAAATGCGGATAATAAATGTATTTTTGAAATATCTTTTAAATGATTCCTTTATCGTTTACCAACCAAAAAAAGTTTTAATTTGTCTCTGTAATTGTAAAGACAAAAATAGATTTAAAATAAGTTTAATTTTTTTACCCACTATGGAATTGTTTTCAATTAAACTTCCTCTTATTAAAGAGAATTCTCCACTATTAGAGATTATAATAACCAATATTAAAAAATCTGGGAAATTGTTAGAGGATGGAGATATAATCGTTATTGCTGAAAAAGTTATCGCAACATCTCAAGGACGAGTAGTAAAATTATCTGAAGTAAAAACGATATCAGAGAAAGCAAAAAATTATGCTAAAAAGTATGATATGGATGAAAAGTATGTGGAATTAATCCTTCGAGAAGCCTCAATGATATTGGGTGGGATGAGGCATGTTATATTGGCAAAAGTTAATGAATTCTTAATAGCTAATGCCGGAATTGATCAATCTAATGCAGGTCCTAACAGTGTTGTTCTTCTCCCAGAAAAGCTTAATAAAGTAGTTTGGGACTTCTGGAAAGAACTAAGAAAAGAATTTAACTTACAGAACTTAGGAGTTATCATATCTGATTCGCGAGTACAACCACTTAGGAAAGGTACGATTGGTATTGCAATCGCTACAGCTGGATTTGAACCAATTGAAGATCTACGTGGTCAACCAGATCTCTTTAGTAGACCCTTAGAGATTACTATGAGAGCAATTGCAGATGATCTTACAAGTGCGGCTCAATTTCTTATGAGTGAAGCTGATAGGCAGACTCCAATTGTAATAATTAGGGGGAGTAATGTTGAATTTACTGACAGTCCAAAAACAACTCCAGAAATGGCACCAGAAGAATGTCTTTATATGAATATCTTTTCAAAATATCTTCTTAAAAAACAAGAAGAAGATTAGATTTTAGATATCAATAAAAACCCAGTTTAATTGTGATAAAAAATGAATAATCTCTTTCGGTTAAAAAGAATTCAAGTTGAACCCGCAGCTAAAATACTTGCTAAAGCTTTTGAAAACGATCCATTACACATTGCCTACTTCCCAGACCCTATTAAAATAATTAAGCAAAATTATCATTTAATGAAATTTGCCATTCGATATTGTTTGAGATATGGTAAAGTTTATACTACATCACCTAACTTAGAGGGAATTGCCCTATGGCGATTAATAGATCCAGTAGAAGAGCAAAAAGATAGATTGAAAAGATTATTTGCAAATTGGCTTTCTTTTAGATTAGCAGTTGCTTTAAGTGAATCAGTGGAAAAAATATATTCTATTTATGATTATATAATTTCAACCCAATATGAACTTGTACCTTCACTTCACTGGTATTTCTTTATCATGGGTGTTCACCCAAATTTTCAAGGGAAAGGATGTGCAAGCAGCTTGATTAAACCTATGCTTGCTCGGATAGATAAAGAGCAATTACAATGTTATCTCGATACTAACATTGAAAAGAATGTAGCACTATATCAACATTTTGGTTTCAAGGTATTGAAAAAATATCAAATCCCTGGAACTAATGTTATAAATTGGTCAATGTTAAGAAAAAATCCATTATAATTAAGTCTATAATATTTATTAATTCAGTCAAACTTTTTAGAAATCTCTTATTTGAATAGATATAATCTTTAAAAATATAATGCAATATCACTTAGTCAGAAGTTGGTATTATTATGAAAGAATCAATATATACGACAATTGCTGAAGCTATTCAAGAAGGTTCTACTATAGTAAATTTAAGAGGTTGGGTTTATCGAGAAAGGAAATCGAATAAATTTGTATTCATTGTTTTAAGAGATGAATCCGATATTATTCAATGTGTTATTTCTAAAGCTAAAAATCCAATTATTTTTGAAAAAGCTGAAAATTTAACTATTGAATCTTCAGTAAAAGTCTCAGGAGAGTTAAAAAAAGATGAGAGAGCTCCTACTGGTTATGAAGTTTCTGTATCGGATTTAGAAATTGTGCAAATTGCTGAACCATTTCCAATAACTGAACACCAGTCTCCTGAACTTTTATATGATAATAGGCATTTATGGTTACGATCAAGGAAATTAAATGCTGTTTTAAAAATTAGGCACACTATTGTTGGCGCAATTCATGAATTTTTTAGAAGTCATGGATACTATGAATTTGATGCACCTATTTTCCAACCAAGTCAGTCTGAAGGTGGAGCTACTTTATTCGAAGTTAAATATTTTGAAGATAAGACTTATCTAAGCCAAACTTGGCAGTTATATGCTGAAGCAGCTATCTTTTCTTTAGGAAAGATTTACAATATGAGCCCAACATTTCGAGCAGAAAGATCAAAAACCTCTAGACACTTAGCAGAGTTCTGGATGGCTGAAATGGAGGTTGCTTGGATGAAACTAGAAGAAGTTACTGAAGTTGCAAAAGATGAAATCAGGTTTATTGTTCAACAAGTTTTGAAACATAATCGAAAGGAACTTGAAATATTGGAAAGAGATATTAAATTAATAGAGCATTATGCGAAAGCAGAATATCCCACTATTAAATACGCGGAAGCTATAGATCTCTTAAATAACAAATACAATATGAACGTACCTTGGGGTAAGGACTTAAGAACTATTGAAGAGGCAAAAATAGCTGAACATTTTAAAGTTCCTGTTGTTGTTACACACTATCCTACCGAAATTATGGGTTTTTATAAACCACCAAGTAAAGAAAATCCTAAAGAAGCATTATGTTTTGATATGTTAGCCCCTGAGGGATACTGTGAAATAGTTGGTGGATCTGAAAGAAGTCTATTAGTTGAAAATATGATAAACAGATTGAAAGCAGATGGTGAAGATCCAAGCAATTATGATTGGTATTTTGATTTAAGAAAGTATGGAAGCGTTCCTCATTCAGGGTATGGTGTGGGTGTAGAACGAGTTGTTATGTGGATTTGTGGATTGGAAAATATTAAAGATGCCATACCATTCCCTAGGACTATGGTAAGAAAAGCACCTTAATAAGAATTTAATAAAGAAGAAATCTATCATATTTTTTAGAAATATACAATTATCATAGATAAGTTATTTAAGCTAAACTAATCCTAATTTATTCAGAGGTGTAGTTTGTTATAAATGGAACTCTATAATTTTATGGGATTTGAATTAATCAAAAAAATAAAAAACAAAGAAATTACAATTCAAGAGATCATCCAAAACACTTATGCGAGAATTGAAGAAACTGAGGAATTATTACATTCTTTTGTGCATTTATCAAAAGATAAAGCAATAAAAAGAGCTAAAGAATTAGATGCTCAATTAAGGGATGGTAAAACCACTGGAAAAGTTTATGGATTACCAATTGCAGTTAAGGATAATATATGTATTAAAGACAGTCCTACCACATGTGGTTCTAAGATATTAGAAGGGTATCGACCTCCTTTCAATGCAACGGTCATAGAGTATTTAATTGAAAGAGAAGGAGCTATTTCTATAGGGCGTACAAATATGGATGAATTTGCAATGGGTTCTTCAACAGAAAATAGCAGTTATGGGCCATCCTATAACCCATGGGATTTAGAGAGAGTTCCGGGAGGTTCCAGTGGAGGTTCTAGTACGTGTGTCGCATCAGGACAGACGCCTGTTTCCTTAGGAAGCGATACTGGTGGTAGTATCAGGTGTCCTGCCGCATATTGTGGAATTGTTGGTATAAAACCCACCTATGGAAGGGTCTCCAGATATGGATTAGTCTCTTATGCAAACTCCTTAGATCAAATTGGCCCATTAGGGCGATGTGTATTTGATGTAGCATTAATACTCGAAATAATCGCAAAGTATGATCCTTTAGATTCAACAACCGTAGATATAGGAATTGATGAATATACAAAAGAACTAAATAGATCTATAGAAAAAAAGACTCTTGGTATCCCGAAGGAATTTTTTGGAGAGGGTTTACAGAAAGATGTTAAAGAAAAAGTAAAAAAATCGATAAATAAGTTAGAGGGCTTAGGAGCAAATGTAGTGGATCTTTCGTTCCCTCACTTAGAATATACAATTCCTACGTATTATTTAATAGCAATGAGCGAGGCTAGTTCAAATTTAGAACGATATGATGGATTAAGATATGGAAAGATGAGTGATGATTTAAAAGGAGATGTATATGAAGTATTTAGTAGAACACGTGGTGAGAGATTTGGATCAGAAGTAAGAAGGCGAATTATCCTTGGTACTTATACATTATCAGCGGGATATTACGATATGTTTTATATTAAAGCATTGAAAGTAAGGACTCTAATTAAGAAGGATTTCCAAAACGCTTTTGAACAGTGTGATGCGATAGTATGTCCAACAATGCCAACTACAGCATTTAAAATAGGAGAATTAGTTAATGATCCATTGCAAATGTATTTAATGGATGTCTTAACATGTCCTGTAAATCTCGCAGGATTACCAGGGCTCTCCATTCCTTGCGGTTATGATAATAAGGGACTTCCTATTGGGTTTCAAATCATTGGAAATTATTTTGATGAAAAGACAATTTTAAATATTGGTTATAAACTTGAACAAGAGTTAAATATATATCGTAAAATTCCCCCATTAACAATTAGAGGTAAATAAACTGAACGATACTCCTCAAGATGTTATTATCGGATTAGAAGTTCATATTCAACTTGCAAATTTAAAAACAAAATTATTCTGTAGTTGTAATAGTGATTATCGTAGTGCAGAACCGAATACACACGTATGCCCTATTTGTCTCGGATTACCTGGTTCACTTCCGGTAATGAATAAAAAATCTATAGAATTTGCTACTAGATTAGCTTTAGCTTTAAACTGCAAAATAAATTCTAAATTTTGGTTCTTTAGAAAGAATTATTTTTACGTTGACCTACCGAAGGGATACCAGATTAGCCAGTATAATAAGGCAGGAGGTAAAGCTTTTGCTGATGGTGGGAAAGTTATGATAAAAATAAACTCCTCTAAGAAAGAGATCCTTTTAAATCGAATACATCTTGAAGAGGATCCGGCAAGATTGGTTCATAAGGGAAATATTAGAATATCACCCTATACTTTAGTGGACTATAATCGTTCAGGGATTACTTTAATTGAGATAGTAACAGAACCAGTCCTGAGTTCACCAGCAGAAGCAAGAGAGTTCCTAAATCAGCTTAAACTGATTGTGCAGTATACTGAAATTTCAGATTTAAGTTTAGAGGGTACTTTGAGAGTAGATGCGAACATTTCAATCAAGGGACATCCCAGAACAGAAGTGAAAAATATTACTAGTTTTAAAGAAGTTGAAAGTGCCTTAATGTATGAAATAACAAGGCAAAAACATGAAATAAAAAAAGGAAAAGAGATTATGCAAGAAACAAGACATTGGGATGGAAGAGTTACTATACCCTTGAGAACAAAAGAGTTTGAAAAAGATTATAGATATTTTCCAGAACAGGACTTAGTTCCTATTGTATTAAACAAGGAAATCATCAATGAAATAAAAGAAAAGTTACCAGAAATGCCGTATGAAAGGGTTTTACGTCTTCAAAAACAATATATGTTATCTGAATTTGACGCTGAAAATCTAATCTTAGATAAAAGTGTAGCTGATTTTTATGAAAACGGAGTTAATAAAGACCCAACATTTGGTCCTGATGAATATAAATTGTATTGCAATTGGCTCATGAATAATATTGTTGGTTGGTTGAATGAAAATAACAAAAAAATTGATGAAACTAAACTAAAACCAAGTTATGTTATAGATTTAATTTCAAATATTAAAAAGGGAAACATTACTACTAAAATCGCAAAAACTTTCATAGCTGATATGATGAAAGGAAACTCTATCTCAAAAATGGTTAAGGATAAGGGTAAAAAACGAATTTCAGAAGAGAATATCCTTGAAAAATTTTCCCGAGAAGTGATTGATGAAAATCCTAAGATTGTAGAAGATTGTCGCCAAAATTCCAAAGCAATAGAAGCTTTAATTGGGAGAGTTATGGGAAAAACCAAAGGGCAAGCGGATCCTAATATAACAAGACAGATAATGCTCAAAATTTTAAGAGAATTGAGGATTATCGATTAAAAAAGAGAAAAAATTTTATTATATACTAAATTAAACTGCTTAGTTTCTCAGCAGCAGCAGCTAATTTTAAATTAATTATACCTAATTTTGCATCGACAGTCGCAATTATTGTAAGAATATTTCCTTTAATTTCACTAAAAAGTATTTTACCCTTCTCAGATTCTATTATTGCACTGTTAAAGGATCCTTGTTCTAATTCTTTCGTAGCACGTTGACTTGCTTTTAGGATAAGCGTGACCATTGCAGCCACGGCTTCTGGATCTACCCATCCCGGTAAAGCACTGCCTTTAATCAATCCAAATTTCTCTATAATAGCAGCTCCATGAACTCCTTTTATAGCTTTAAGAGAATCTAAAATATTTGATATTTGATCACTCATCGAACTCAATTTATTTTATTATATTAAGATAATTAATTCTATAATTATATGTTAGATTTAATATATTTAAGTATTAAAAGTTTTGAGATTATAATTAGTTAAGATAAGGATTCACATGGGAAACATAATTTATCATCATTATAAATCTGGGGATGATCAACAATTAGCTAATTTATTTAATAATACATTTCAACAGGGAGGTGGTGGAGTTGTGAGAACTTTAAAAAGTTGGCCTTGGAAATATGTTCAATCACCTGGTTTTAAACCCGAAATGTGTCAAATTGCAGAAGATATTGACAAGAATATAATTGTAGAAATTCTAAGATGTCTTACATAGCCTTGTATTTATAAATTATATCGTAAACCTCTTTTGCAAATTTAGGTTGAAAATCAAAAATTCTCTGAGGAGTAAATGTCAATAACCGAAATTTAACTATAATACTTATATTATAATTTACTATATCAAATTGAGGTTTTATTCGAAAAATATTCTTTTGATTGTATAAATCACATAGTTCAGCCACTTTATTAATGATTAATCGAAATCCTTTATAAGGAAAAGCCATTCTAAACGTATAGTTGTATAACTTTGGATAGTACTTAGTCGAAAAGGATTCGTATGCTTTTTTTAAATTATCTTCAAATTCATTTTTAGAATTCGAAATATCTTCATAAATATCTTTAAAACCAATATCTTGGGGGGCTAAGATTTTGCTTTTGAAATCTTCAAAAGACTTCTTTTTGCCAAGTTTAATTGTGTAATTAACGATTTTTGAAGAAAGAATTTGACTATTAGATTTTTCAATTATAATATTATCAAATGTTTCTAATTTCGTTTTTGTTAAATTAATTTCACGTACAATTCCTTTATCCCCTTCAATTTTAACCAAATCTTCAGCTTCAAAAGGTCTTACTAACATCATAACAATCCCTGAAATAAAATTTGCGAATATACCGCTAGATGCAAATGCAATCGCAGTGCTAATTGCTCCAGTAAGTGCTGCCGTGTATGCTAGGTTTTCTTTCTTTGTCATTGAAGGAAACCCTCCAATGACAAAAAATATTATTGTAACTACTGAAATAATTTTAATAACAAAATTTAAAATAGTTTTTTGCTTCAACGGTATTTTTTTACTTTTCCCTAATGTTGAAGAATACAACTTATTTATTAGATAGAAACCAGCCATAATAATTAAAAGATATATTAATGCTTCTAAATCTGAACTAAATATTGCCATTTTTAATCAACCTCTAAATTATTTTTTGAATTATTTGTATTAGAAGAGTTCCATCCATAATTTATATCTGGTTCATAAATTTTAAATAGAATATCTTTCAATAGGGGATCCATATAAGTTAAAATTAATTTTGGATTCTCTGTGATAATTTGTATGGTAATACTTAATCGATTAATGATCCCACTGACTGTACTATTTGCATAGAAAAATGGTCTTCTTCCAAAAATGGGTTCATACTTATCAAATATGGGGACTAATAATTCTTCAAGATTTTCTGGATCTACTGTACCTAAAAGTTCAACTACTTTAATATAACGTGTAATTTTTTTTTCTCCAGTTATTAATTTACCGAATTTTTTTACTACTTCCGAAATGACTATTTTCTTTTCTTTTTCAATAGGTTTGTGAGTAAAGCGAACTACTGATGAGTTAAAAGCGTTTCTGTTGGGAATGTAAGTGATAGAGCCGTCAAAATCTTGTAGTTTCAAACTAGTTAATGTTACTTCTTTAACAATACCTTCAATTCCATTTGTTTCAATCAAATCACCTGCTTCAAAACCTTCTGATGATAAGAGTAATATTCCTGCTGCAATGTTATTAATAATATTTTGAAATGTTAAAGATATTGCCACCACTAAAAATGATATAATTGCTACAAATAAAATCGGTGAAATAATGAAAATCAACCAAAATGGAAATATTAACCATATAATGTTTAGTATTATCATGGCTATATAACGAATGAGCAAATTTTTAATCAAACTATGAAATATATCATTTAATATTGATCTGACTACAAAAGCAGCCAAATTTAAAAGTATTAGGTTCAATAATAATTGCTTAAAGCCAAAATAAAAATAAATTAATACAAAAAGTCCTATAACTGACATCCATATGACTATTTTATAAATTCTTTTCATATGAAAACATATCTCCAAAGTTTTTATTATATTGAGAATAGAGATTTTATATAAAAAAAAGATAAGAAAACTTTTATTTTAAAAGTTGGTTTATTAAATTATTAGTTAATATTTGCTCCATAGTTTAAGTGAGACAATTTGAGGAAATTTTATAGACCTCTAAGAAATGCAATTCCTTCAAGTAAAGGGAAGAAAAAGGTTGGTCTTCCTCCAGGAACTCTAATTTATACTGGAGATAAAGTAAAAGAAAAAACTAAAATTAAATTAACTGATTACACTGAAGATCTTTTTAATTTAGACCAATTTAACGATATTCAGATGAATCTCACTAAAATTGAAAAGCCTTTCATTAGATGGATTGACATATACGGTATTGCACAAATAAAAGTTATTGAAGAGATTGGTCATCAATTTGATTTACATCCTCTTGTGCTAGAAGATATTTTAAGCCCAAATCAAAGGCCCAAATTAGAGGATTATGGGAGCTATATTTTTGTAGTTTTAAAAAAGTTGAGTTGGAATCAAGAAAAAGAAAATTTTGAATATGAACAAATAAGTTTAATATTGGGAGAGAATTATGTAATTTCATTCCAAGAGCGTGATACTAACCTTTTTAATCCGATTTACGAGAGGATTCAAGTTCCAAAAGGAAAGGTTCGATTAATGGGTGCAGATTATCTATTTTATGTTTTAATTGACATTATAGTAGACAATTATTTTAATGTATTAGAAAAGGTAGGAGAGGATATAGAAAATATTGAGGATGTTTTAATAAAAAATCCTGAGCCAGAAATTCTGCAACTTATTTATCAATTGAAAAGATCTTTGATTGAGTTGAGAAAATCAATATGGCCAATAAGAGAAGTAATCAATAAATTGCAACGTGAACAATCAAATTTAATCAAAGATGACTTACAAATCTATTTTAGAGATCTATATGATCACATTTTCAGAATTAGTGATCTTTTAGAAAATTATCGAGATATAATTTTTGGAATGCTTGATATGTATCTTTCAAGTGTAAGCAATAAAATGAATGAAATAATGAAAGTTTTAACAATCATTTCGACAATATTCATTCCATTATCTTTTTTAGCAGGTTTTTATGGCATGAATTTTATTTATATGCCTGAATTCAAATCTCCAATAGCTTATCCAATATTAATTTCTGTAATGACATTCTTAGCTTTTATTATGATAATTTTCTTTAGAAGAAAAAAATGGATCTAACTAATTATAAATTTTCTTAAGAAAAAATGAAGGTTAAAGGATAGTGGATTACATCCTATCTACAAGTTTTAAAATATTGTGATAAAAATAAATATAAATAGTTTAATTATGTTAATTTTTATAGTTGAAATTTAATTAAATTATCTTAATCATTGAAGTGATGCTATGGGTAAAGAAAGCGATAAAGCTAAAAATATCTTCAAGGATGCTTTTGATGTATTGAGCGATTATTTTAAAGAAAAACGTTCTGACATTGTTTTAGAAAGTGAAAAAAAAGCCAAAAAAGGGAAAGTGGCGTTAGCTAAATTTTCAAAGGGTTTAATTGGTAAGACAGATAAGATTAATTTCAGAATTTTAATAGGGCAAAAAAAGGAAATTGGAGATTACATTTATGAAGCAGTATATTTGAGCGATAAAAAGGAGCCAAAAATATATATTTATCAAGTTAATAATGGAAAACCTTGTAATATAATTTTAACAAATTTCAAAGAAGTCGATTGGAATGGATATAAAAAGGTTGAAAAATACAAATCCTTAACAAAATTTCTAGAAGACGCTTACAAAGAAGGAATATATTATAAAGGAAATAAAGAAAAAAAGGAAGATGCTTTAAATAGATTAATAACAGGGCTTAAACGATCTTTAGAAGCCATCGAGGATGAAGAGAAGTCGACAAAAGGAGATACCAGCCCAATTGCTAAGAAGATTGCAAAAATTGTGGCGATAGCAGCAGTTACTACAGTTGTTTCAGTGGCATTAACTCCAGCTGCTGGTGTTATTACACAGGAACTTGCTGGTGGAGGTGCAATCAGCGGAGATGTACTTGGTCAAGCGGCAGATGCTGCAGTTGAAGGGCTTCAAAGTTTGGCAGATCCTACAACATTAGCTAAGAAAGCTATATCAAAGGCAATTACAAAAGGAAAAGATCTACCGGGTGCAAATAAATAATATAATGAAATAATAACTTTCTTAACTTACTATTTTCTTATTTAATTATTAAAATTCTATATAGGACTAATTAAAAAAAAATAAGTGATTTATATTCCTTTCATCTCCGATTTAATGAAAAACGCTAGAGAAAAAAATATTGAAGCAGGTATCATACTCTTTAGTTTAATAAGTTTCTTTATTTATATTTCAACTAGATATGTTTATGCGGGATATATTCTTTTTGCTGATCTTCAACTTCTCATTGGAGCAATCATAGGTATAAGATTTACTTTGAAAAATCAGAAAGCAGAACAAGCAACTCTAAAAACTGGTGTTATAACTGGAATTGGAGGGGGAGTTTTAGCTACTTTATTTATTAGTGTTTTTGAATGGATTGCATATTCACTAGAACGAGGGATTAACATTCTTGCCCTTTTTTGGTTTATTATATACACTATTATAGCAGGAGTAGTTATTGGCTTAATAATGGGAGCAATAATGAGTACCTTATATATGTATAAAGAAGTAAAAAGACCAGAAGAAGATAAACATATTGATGAAGATTTCTTTAAAGATTTGATTGAAGATTGATTACTAAGCAGAATTTAAGAAATCAAAAATTGGACTCTTTAAGAGATTAATATCTCATTACTTTTTCTTACTTAAAAATAAACGAAGTGTTTGTAAGAAATGAGTAAAGTAATAAAATGGAAATATGCTGATTTTTTTCAATCAAGAAGAGAAAAATTATTTAATCTGCTTTTAAGCGAGATCATTTTTCTAAAATCTCATATAAATGAATCTAAAATTTTAAATGAGCAACGATACCTTAGGAATGCATTAAACAAGCTTGAATATACTTTAAATTTATTAAAAAATTTTGAAAAAGATTTATCAGATAAAGAATTTGATAAATTCATTAAGGTAATTTATGAAATTATTAAAGAAATTGTTGTAAATATCGAATGAAAAAGATTGAGTAAAAATATTTTTATATAAAAAGTGGGTTATAACCATAATTTTAAAAAATTTTTCCCAAAATCAGATATAACTATTTTTTTTGTAAATTAAGAATTAATTTTGCTTTAATATGAGATTTTTTTATGTCAAATATTTCCGTTTATGAAACATATTATTCAATATTATATGATACCATCCAAAAATATGTCAAAAATTTAATCTTGAGATTTTTAACTTTATTTCCGATAGTTTCGCGAATTTCTTGCTTAGTAGGAAAATTTTTCAATATTTCATATTCTCGACCATCCTCTAATTTCCTTATTTGGTAAGAATTTCCATGAATATCAATTCGGCTTATTGGTGTAGAGCTTGCTTTCACATGTCGATTATCAATAAAAATAACAAGAGCGTTTGGTTGAAGTTTTGAATGAAATAAGGCAATAAACCTTTTTAATTTAGATTTTAATACGTGCGACCACCAAAAACCAGCAAAACCAGCAGAAAAATTATTCTGAATTTTATTTAATGAATAAACATCATCTTGAACAAAAATTACCTTATCTGAAGGAATCTCACGGTTTTTTGCAATTTGAAGAACTTTATTATTTATATCAACAGCAATGATAAATTTTGAAACAGATGCAATTGTCTTAGTCCAATAACCTGTTCCACATGCAACCTCAAGTACTTTATGACCACTTAATAGGTTCTTTAGCAATTTATGAAGCTTTTTAATATCTTTTTGGCGTTCAGGTCTCAAATACGTCTTATCATATTCATATGCTCTGTCTGCATAATACTGCTCGATATCTATATCAATTTTTCTAGACATGTATATGCAATTTTAGATAACTAAAACTATATGTTATTACATAATCTTATTTTATACTGAAATGAAAATTTTTCTGATTTACGGGTATAACCCACTTTTTTTAAATAAAAATAAAAAAAAATAGGTTAAAACATTATTACATTTTAACCATATCGCCTAAAAGGGCATATAAATTTTCTCTTTTGGGTGCTCCTTTCATTAATTCTCTAATTCTATCAGCTATCAATTGTGACGTAAATGGTTTGTGATCATTTTTGATTTGATTAACAGTATGCCATCCTTGGAACAACATGATGCGATCACCTACGACTCTAAATACCTCTCCATTAATTCTTTTAGCGTTATCTGATGCTAAGAATACAACCATTGGTGCTACATTAGCGGGATTGAAAACATCAAGTCCGGTTTCATCAAGTTTATTCATTATTTCAACCATTTGCGGAGTAGCATCTGTGGTTAAACGAGTACGTGCCAAAGGAACGATACAGTTAACTGTAGCATATTTTTTTAATTCAGCTGAAGCATTCATAGTAAAAGCAGCAATACCTGCTTTTGCAGCTCCATAATTGGTTTGCCCTAAATTTCCAGTTAAACCCGCATCTGATGCAGTATTTATAATTCTGCCGAAATTCCCTAATGATTCATCTGCTTTACCCTTTTCCCTAAAATAAGCTGCTGCGTGTCGTGTCATATTAAAAGTACCCTTTAAATGTACAGCAATTACATCATCAAATTCTGCTTCAGTCATATTAAAAAGCATTCTATCCCGTAAAATACCCGCGTTGTTTACAAGAATATCTAACTTCCCAAATTCAGATATTGCTTGATCGATCATTGCTTTAGCTTTATTGAAATCAGTGACCGTATCATAATTAGCAACAGCTTTAACGCCTAATTTTTGCACTTCAGCTACAACTTCATCTGCAATCTTACTTTCTTGACCACTTCCATCAAAAGCAGCTCCTAAATCGTTTATAAGCAAATTACAACCCTCTTTTGCCATAGCTAAGGCTTCCTCATGCCCTAAACCACGTCCAGCGCCTGTAATTATGGCAGATTTACCTTGTAACATATTTCCCATTTTTAATACTCACTTTTATCTTTTCTTATAATTTTTAAATTTAACTTATTATGAATAATTAAGAACGATTTTTAAACTTAAAAAATTTTTATAATTTGAATTGATGATAATTCTTCTTTTCAATTTTGGAAGATGACGGGACAATGAATTTAATCACTCATGTATTAATCGGCGTTTTCATTCAAATTTTATGTTTCATCGTTTTTACTTTTCCCTTAAACTTAATACTTACTATTTTCATTGCTTTTTTATCCCATTTTATAGTTGATGCACTTGCAAAAATTACCTATCATACTCCTGAACCACATTGGGATGATAAATTCTGGGTTTCTTGGAATATAACTGTGCGTATTTCTGGTTATATTGCTATATTTCTTTTCTTTCCTTATTATTTAGGAATGTTATTTGCTAATTTGCCAGACATTTGGGATTGGGTTATAATAAGACGAATTCAAAAGAGAAGAAATATAAACGGAAAAACAGATTACCACCATAGCAACTTTTTCCATAGAATTATAGATAAAATCAGAGAAAAAGTACTATTTTGGCTTCCAAATTGGAACTATAAAAAGTTTGGAGTCATACCAGAAATATTTGTTATATTAGTTTTGATTATTTCAATTATAGCAATTGATAATTGGTCTATTCCCTTCCTATAGTATCAGAAAGCCTAGAATAAAATAAATGACTTATACAATTGCAATCTGAAGATCCAAAATTTTTAATATAACCATCAGTAATATCCAATAATTCGTTAGCAATTGTACATTCCCATCTTTTAGTAGATGGAATAAGGTATAAGCGATTTATAATTGAATTTGAATTAGCTAATAAATAATCTATATGCCAATGCATTTTTTTATTATTCGATAGAATATGTCTTTTTACTCTATTAAGGAGTAGGTTTCTGCCCATAGCAGACCCTACATAGAAATAAAATCCTTTATTAAATAGAATGTAACCTAAAGAACCTATTCTAATTCGTGATTTTTTATATAAAATTATAACTAAAATATAGGTACCTTTCATTTAATTACATTTCTTTTTATGGTCATGGTAGCATCCATCGCATAAGTATTCTCCACAATTTTTACAAATATTCGCACACATTTCACATATAGAATTCCCACATTCATAACAGGCAAATATTTCGCCTTCAACATTTTCACCACAGTTTTCACAATATTTAAAGTCTTCACTCATTTTTACCACAATATGAAATATTATAGTAAAATATATCTAGGTAAGCTTAAAAATTTCAATTATTCAATGGTAAATAATTAAAATAGCTTTAAGGTTATCTTTATCTATACGTCTTCATCTTTTTTTTAACTTAAACTCACTAATTTTACTTCGAATTATTAATATAATTAGAAGTGATTGGAGAAAAATTAATGAATAAAGAAATAAATCTATATAAAAACTCGCATGGATACCTATTCCTAGCCATGATTTTATCCAGCAATCAGGATTTCCATCATTATACAATAAGCAATCTGTAACTCCCAAATATACAATATGAAATCCTAATGATAATATAATTACTAAGAGACCTAAAATAATCTGAATATAGAAACTCCTTTTTGTTCTATTAGGATGGAAATTTACGTCTTTCTTATCATTTAAAGAACTCTGAAAATTATTATCTTGTTTTTCAAGAATTAGCTCTTTTAATACCTTATTTTTCTCACTTAAATGATGATATTCATTATATAATTCATTATATTTTTTGATTATTCCACTATAATCAATATCTTTATCATTTACATTATCATCTTTTTGTTTAGGTTTCAAGTCACTATGTTTAACCCTTGTATTACTCATGGTTCTAATCCCGATTCACTGTTTTAGATACTTTTGTATAAAAGTAAGGTAAGTTACTCAGTAGAAAAATCCCCTAAATATTCCATACCGAACTAGTAATATACTACTAGTTTAATGAATTATCTATATTAAAAAATAATTAAAAATTAATTATTTCGTTATAATAATACATATTTCCGATTTAAAAATTATTAAATATAAAAAAAATTTAACTTGAAACCTATTATTAATATTATTTAAAAAAGTTTAAAATACAAATAGAGGATGATAATATGGATGATATTTTCTTCTCAGAGAAACATTATACTTTACAAAGAAAGTTAAGACAATTCTTACTAAAAGAATTAGAACCATTAAAGGATGAGATTAATCAGACAAAAAAAATACCATTGTCTATAATAAAAAAAATTGGAGAAAAGGGATTTTTTGGTCCATTGATTTCAAAAAAGTATGGAGGTTCAGAGTTAGGAGCAATAGCTCATTGTCTGATTACAGAAGAAATTTCCAGAATGAACGTTGCTGTATCAGTCAGTCGCACACCATGCATACTTGACGGGTATCTCCTCCATAAATATGGAAATGAAATTCAAAAAGAGAATTTTTTAACTAAAATTGCCACTGGAGAAAAGTTATGTAGTATATGTGTTACAGAGGAAGAAGCGGGATCCAATGTTGCAGGGATTAAAACTACAGCGCAAAAAAAAGGAAATATCTATCTTTTAAATGGTTCTAAAAGATTTATAACTAATGCGGGAATCGCAGATTATTATTTTATTTGGGGTATTACAAATAAAAATGTCAATCCTCGAAATGGAACAAGTGTATTTATAGTGGAAAAAGATACTCCCGGACTAAAAACAGAAAATCCTTATGGATTGATGGGATTGAATGGAGTGCATAACGGAATCATTAAACTTGAAAACGCTGAAATTTCAAAAGATAATCTTATTGGTGAGGAAGGAAGTGGTTTTCAAAGTTTGATGGATACGTTTAACATAGAAAGAATGACTTTAAGTTCTGAGTGCAATGGAATCTCTTTAGCAGCCCTAGAGGATTCAAAACAGTATGCAAAAAGTAGAATTCAATTTAATAAACCAATCTCGAAGTTTCAACTCATTAAATTAAAAGTTGCTGAAATGGCTACTAAATTGCGTGCAGCAAGGTTATTGACCTACAGTGCAGCCCAATTAAAGGAAATAAATAGAGATATTACCAAGGAAGCTTCAATGGCTAAAGCTTTTTCTAGTAAAACAGCAGTAGAGATCACTTCAGAAGCGGTTCAGATTCATGGTGGGGATGGCTACACTGATAATTATTCTGTAGAGAGATATATGAGGGATGCAAAGTTTTATCAAATTGGGGGTGGGACCTCTGAAATTCAGAATTTGATTATTGCCCGTGAAGAATTAAAATAAAAAAATTAAAAGGTTGAGTTTTAATTTTATTAACTTTCACTTGTTTCGATATTGATTAAAGTCTGCTTTTCTTTTTTCGATAAATGCATTTTTCCCCTCTAGAGCTTCTTCAGTACCATAATAAAGGGACAATCCACCAACTCCTAATTGAGTGATGCCAGTTACTCCATCAGTTTCAGCTAAAAAAGCATATTTTAGCATCTTCAATGCTGTAGGGCTTTTTTCTAATAGTTCTTGGCACCATTGCTCTACCTCTTCATCCAATTTTTCATAAGGTACAACGGAATTAACTAATCCCATCTCCATAGCTTGTTGTGCTGTATAACGTCGACAAAGAAACCAAATCTCTTTTGCACGTTTTATGCCCACAGCACGCATTAAATCTCCAGTTCCATATCCAGGATCAAATGAACCTACGCGTGGTCCTGCTTGTCCGAACTGAGCATGTTCTGCTGCAATACTAATATCACAATTCACATGCCATACATGTCCTCCTCCAATTGCATACCCATTTACTCTGGCTATGACTGGTTTTGGTAATGTACGGATCAAAAACGTTACCCGCTGCCAACCTACTTCTAAAGGCAATATAAACTCTCCTGTATATCCACCCTTCTCGCGGGTTGTTTGATCACCACCAGTACAAAACGCTTTATCACCTATACCAGTAAAAACTACAACACCAATTTCATTATCCATGCACCGGTTAAAAGCATCAATCAATTCATGGACAGTTCGTAATGCACATGCATTATAACGTTCAGGACGGTTTATAGTTATTCGAGCAATTCTATTTTTCTTTTCAAATATTATATCTTCATAATTCATTTTTCTGATTACCTTATGTTTTTAAAATTTCATTTTCAATGATTAATCACTAAAAATGTTCGTAATGTATTTAAAACAAACTATCTATTCTGATAAATATATATATCATTTCAACATAAATATATACTAAACTCATAAAGGTGAGATTTTTGGCTAAATTTGAAAGAAAAGTAGAAATCAATTCATCTCCAAAGAAAATTTATGATATATTGAATGATGAAAATCTTGAGGAAAAGTGGAATATTACAGTAAAAAAATTAACTACAATTGAACCAGATAAATATTCTGTAAAAACCACTGTAGGTGATATTATTTCAACAGTTATCGAAAGAGATGAAAATAAAAAAATTTCAATGGAAATAGAAGGAGGACCCTTTAGTAAGATGGGATATGTTCTTACTCCAAAAGGAGATTCAACTGAAGTAATGGGGTGGGCAGAATTCGAAGACCCAAAACAAGAGAGTATACTTGGTATGGCTGGTGATATGCTCTTAGAAAGTCTGAAAAAATACGTTGATTTTCTTGAAGGTGGTGGTAATCCTGCTGAATATAATAAAAAGAAGTAGATAATGAATGAATACTCAAATACAAATTTTTTTTTAATTTAGGCTTCCTTTTTCTTTTTTTATCGCCCAGAAAGAGGTTCCCCTTTCTTTTACAAACTCAGCTTGTTTAAATGGCGTTGATTCAATAAATTCTTTAAAACTTTTTTCATTATAGAATTTTGCAAATTTTACTTCAAGAAATTTATGCATAATATTAAAAAGTTGGAATTCTTTTTGTGAAGAAAAAGTATCAGGAATCATAGATTCTCCAACAAGTAAAAACCCATCATCCTTCAATAAAGAATATAAATCCTTGAAAACGCTTCTTCTATATTCTTCATCATGGTCCATTTCATGGAGAACTTGGTTTAATAATATTAAATCATATTTATCCTTGCTTTTTTTTGCATATTCATTAATCGAAATATCGAAAACTTCAATTCTATCATTCCAATTCTGTTGTTCTATTAAATTTTTGGCAAATGCTGTTGCCCTAGAATCAATATCTATTCCAACAAATTGCGCTCTTTTATATTTCTCTGCCCATTTCTTTAGATTAAATCCATAACCACATCCAACTTCAAGAATCTTGCCTTGTTTTCGTAGGATTCGACAAAAATCCTTAAAACTCTTTGAAAATAATCCCTCAAGTAAAACTCCAAACCTTGCACTCATTCTATGTCCATCCATTACAAAATCTTCTGGTATTTCATCGATGTTAACAGACTTTCCAGTTTTGAAAGAATCTATTACAATTGCCTGAAATGGAGCAAAGTAATAGTATAGACTTACTGTATCTCCAACATAGAACATATGGTTACGATTAATAAGTAAATCGTACACATGAGGTGCAGTCTTCAAAATTTTTAGTTCTGCATTGTTAATTTCAAAGATACCACATTCAAGTGCTAAATGAATCCAAGCATCTAAGTAATCCGCATCTAAATTAAGTTCTTCAGTAAGTTCTTCTGGAGTAAATGATATTGAATTAATTGAGCTAGATTCAGATAATTTCTTTGCTTTTTCATCAAGATAATCAAAAATCCCAAGTTGCTTTCCTAAACCACAAGAAATGATTGTATTAAATCCATAAAAACCTTTTATCAGAAATTTTTTCATTTGATCCTTGAGAGAAATTTCTTCTTCCTTTTTAATTTGAGTTGTGATTGTTTTCA
Organism: Promethearchaeota archaeon; assembly: GCA_048938025.1. Lineage (GTDB taxonomy): Archaea > Asgardarchaeota > Lokiarchaeia > Sigyniarchaeales > SOKP01 > Loki-b32. The sequence continues at coordinate 16,906 of JBHLMP010000032.1, read as the reverse complement.
CCCAAAAAATTACATAATATGTTTATTTTTAATAACAATAAGTTGAATAATGTAATAAGATTTTTCTTTCATAATAAAAAGAAATAATTTTTGAATAAAGTTTCAAATTTTTTATTCATTATCTTTTTATTTTGAAAACTAACTAAACTTTACTATGATCTGGAAAACTAGAATTACTCAAATAACGGGAATTAAGTATCCTGTTATTATGGGAGCTTTTGGTGGATGGGGTAAATCCAAATTTGCATCGTCTTTTTCAAATGCAGGTGGCTTAGGGATTATAGCGGCTTTAAATTTTCCAAATTTAGAGGATTTTAAAAAAGATATACAAAATATGAAAAATCTGACTGATAAACCTTTTGGAGTCAATCTTTCACTGCCACATCATACATTAAGGGATACCAATGAAGATAAAAATGCAAAAGATCGGTACTTAGAATACTTAGAAGTGGCCCTTAATGAAAATATTAGAATTTTTACTACTTCAGGTTATAAAGCCTTATTCATTGGAAAAAAAGTTCATGAAGCGGGAGCTTTATGGTTTCATAAATGTGTTTTAGTGAAACATGCAATTTCGGCAGAAAAAGATGGAGCAGATGCGGTTACTTTAGTTGGTTTAGAAGGTACAGGATTTAAAAATCCTCTCTCAAATACAACTTTAGTAAATATTACAATGGCTAAAAAGCTACTTACAATACCTATTATTGCTGCTGGTGGAATTGGTGATGCAAGAGGGTTTCTTAGTGCATTAGCTATGGGTGCTGATGCAGTTTGTTTTGGAACAGCATTAATGATAACAGAGGAATGTCCAGTAGCTTTAAATATTAAGGAAAAATGGCTTAAAATAGATATTTTTGATAAAGATTTTTATAATACAGTTTTTCATTATAATGTTAAAAATTTTATGTCTCCTTCTATGGCATTGGGACACCGGAAAGAAATTTTACCGGTTAAAGCGTTTATTGAAGATATAATCAATGGAGCAGAAACAATCATAAAATTATGGGGTTTTAAAAAGGAAGAATTTAGTACATTATAGCTTTACATAAGGAAATAGAAGATTAAAGATATTGTACCTAAAAAAATCATTGTTGCACCCATTCCCCTTCCCATTGCTTTAGCAGATAATTTTTGCACGTAATTAGATACAATAAATCCTGTTATTAATGAACCAATTCCAAGATAGAGAGTAAACTCCCAATTATAATAGAATTGACCTTTAATAGTGAAACCTAAGATTTGGTATATTGAAAATGTAAAGAAACACATGAAAATACTTAACAATAAGGCCGTTCCTACAGATTTTTTTATCGGATAACCATAAAGGATGATTAAAACTAATGTTATGATGAACCCTGAACTAGCACCAAACATTCCTGAATTTATACCTACAAAAATTCCAAGTATAATTGCTAAAATATAAAATAATCTCGAATATGGTTTAATAAATCCTTGTATTTCTTCATTATGAACAGAATTTGGTTCCTTAAAATTGTTTTGACTTTCTTTATTATTAATTTCATTCGATTTATTCCTTGAAAACCTCTTAATAATATTATTTACTGTTCTCTGAAGTGATTCGGATGTAGGAAAACCCTTTCTAAGAATAGCTAATCCTAAAAAAATAATAAATATAGGAATCGCCCAACCAAAAACAGTACCTAAAGGAGTCATCATTAATATAAAAACTCCAAGAAAAGCGGTAATAACCGCAATTAGTATTAAAATTAATATATCCCGACGGAAATAAAATTGCTTTTTTCTGGTATAATTAATGCCCACAGCAATTGCCGCTATTAAATCATTTAAAACACTTATTGCTATAGCTAAAAATACATCTCCTGAAAAGATCAAAATCAGAGGTACCACGACACCTTGTCCGGTTTGTCCAATAAAGCTCATGGAAGTTCCTACAAGTGCCCCAATAGAAATAAGAATAATTATCTGATAAATTTCTAAGCTCAAAAATAATCAAACCTATACTCTATTATATATATTTTCTTGAATAATTGATTAAAAGTGATTTAGCTTTATAATCTTTTGAAATTATCTATTAATAATCAAAAAAGCTATTATGATTTTAATACCAAATAAAAAATTTAAGAAAAAGTTATCATCTGGTGCTTTGAATAAATAAGCGTTCTTTTTTTTGCTCTTTCTCCCATTTTTTACGTTCTGAACGTAGCTTGAATAAATCAATATCTTTGAAAATCAAACCTTCTTCTTTTGCTGGTACAATTCGCTCCGTTCGATCCTTTTCTGGGGTATAAATTTGAGATTCTCCAAATTCACCAACATTAGCAAAAAAACAATATGCATATATAGACCTACGTGCGTCAAAATGAGCTGCTTTAAAATCAGCTGTGACTGGTGTAAATGCGGGATTTAGAATTATATCAATTGGTGGTTCGAAATTTTTTAACTCTACCCTTAAATCCATGTCAAGAAAGTCTCGACAAATCGCAATAGTAATTCTACCATATTCAGTATTACAAATAATAGTTTTCCTTGGTAAATTACTAACATCTATTCCTTCTTTAAAACGATTTTCTTTTCCAAAACTAATCATTGCAGGGATATGTTTTTCTTGTTCCCAGAGAATCCCTTCGGGTCCGAAAACCATGCAAATGTTCCTTTTTGTTTCTTGATTATGAAAGGAACCTGGTATTATGTACATTTTGTATAATTTGGCTAAATCGGCTATTTCTTCTAACCATTGCCCATAATTAAGGTCAATTGTCATTTCTGGGAATAGAAGGATATTGATTCCCTCGTTATGTGCTCTTTCAATCATTTTTTTAACACTAAATCTTACACTATTAATCTTATCTTCTTTGAGATTTAAAATACCTGAAGCTTTCATTTCATAAAGTTCATTCATAATGTTGCCAGTCTTAGAAACTCCTATTTGAGCAATACCAACTCTACATTCTCTTTTTTGAACTTTCGGATATACTTTAACCAAATCTTTATAGATAAGTTCATATTTTTTACGTTCTCTCTCCATCGTAACTCGAAGTTCTTCTTCAGTGAACTGACGGGCTTCCCCTAATCTAGGAGATTGACTACTTTCAATAGGACAAGAAGGAGCGACTATACCAACTGTACTTCGAGAGATTGACGGTTCTTTTATAGTACTTAAAGCAGAAAAAAGAATGGACTCTTCCTTCTCTACTCTGTTTAATCTGTCTTGAACCTCAACAGCTTTATTCTTATAACCCGCTTTGCTAAACAATTCTAAAGATGACTTTAAATAATTCGATCCAATACCTAATAACCTTCCTTTTTCAGTAATATCTAGTTCTTTATCAGCTTGGATTAAGTGCCAAGCAGCATCAAAATAAATTGAGGAAGCTAAAGCCCAATTTGCTAAATTCTCAAATCCACTTTTACCATAAGCAGAGGCTGCTTTACTTAGCATCAACTTAACTTTTGGATATAAATCCATTTTCGTATTAATCTCCATTGATTCATCAAATTTACAACTTAATCCAAGAGCTTGACAAAATGCTGAATTACCTGAAGCTAATAACTTTAATTTGGTATCAGCAAAAAGATTACTAGCCTTTCCAAATAAATTTGAAGCATAATCAAATCTCTCTGGTTCTTCAAATTTCTCTGCTAGTTCCATACCTTCCCACGCTCGACATAGATAATAAATAGCTTCAAGTTCCTTTCTTTCTTTCTCTAACTTAAATCGTGTGCAAACACCTCTAAATTCAGAAGCAGCGATCCCGAATTTTTCTGCGGCTGTGGAATGTTCTCCCTTTTTACCTAATATTATTGCTTCTTCAAGATTTATCCTAGCAGAGCAATAATCGATCCTTACTATTGCTACTTTCTCAAGTTTTTCTATACGTTCCTTTTCTGGTTGCTCTGTAGTTTTTACTGAAGCTTCCTTTAGAATTTGCATGGCTTCTTCGAAAGCTCTTATTGTATTTCTATATTGATTTATAGCTTCCTCTCGTTTTTCCTGCTTACTTAATGATTCTGCTTCCTCTAACATTGCCCAAGCCGCATTATAAAATCCCTCAAAATTATATTTAGGAACTTTTTTCAAGATTTCACTAGCATCTTCGTAATACTTTTTTGCTTTCAAGTGGTCTTCATTTTTATGATATGCCTTAGCCTTTTCAATTAGATTCCAAGCATTAGCATATTGTATCTTCTCCCTAACTCTTTCTCTAAGCGGCCTATATTCAATACTTTCCAATGATTTTGAATGATTTTTTTCAGCTTTCATATAATTCTCAGCAGAAGAAGTGTGGTTACCGAGACGATCCTCTATGCGTGCGATGTATTCATATGTTGTACCTCCGTAAGAATAATAACCTTTCTCAAGACTTCCTTTAATAGCATCGAGCAATAACTCTTTTGCCTCCAACAATCTATCATTATTTTTAGTTAAGATGCCTATCTCTTCATAGAGAAAGGCTAACCGCATTTGAGCAGCTATAACACCTGAACGAGACTCTGAAGCATGCTTTAGATAATTTTTAGATGCATCAGCTGCAGCTAACAACATTTCAATTTTTTGCTCTTTTTTTTCTGTAACATCAGCTAAGGTTTTATAAGCTCTATTTAGCGAATTGTATGCAAAGGCTTGAGTTTGCCCTCCTCCATATTTTTCACCTACCTTTTTAATCTTATTTGCATAATGGAACATGTGTTTAATGTTTATATCTCGCTCTTCTTTTGCTTCAGCAAAACGAGCCAACACAGCATAGCTAATGGTGAGAGACAAAAATGAGAATGATTTTAATATATCACTTACAATACAATCTAAAGTTCTCAATGCATATTCAACCCCTTTTTCTGCATATGATTTTCTTTGATTTGGAGTAAAAAAGCTTAATTGAGCAACATTGGAATAATAGAACGCTGGTAAATAGCTCGTATAAAAAGAGGTCGATTGCAATAAAGGGACCTTTGATTTAGCGAAAACAATTCCTGCGTCCCTAATTTCCTTAATGTCGTTTATAATTCTTTTTTGTAGATACATAAATTTACCGCTAATAAAGGCATATTCATTTATCAAATAGAGATTCCAAACAATAAAAATTTTATTTTTAACTTTTCTTGCTAAATCTAAGCTCATCTCAAGATAGTTTATTCCTTTATCAAAATAATTTCTCTGCTCTATTTCATCATTGATATGTTTATATCCATACTCAGAGTTTATAAAGCCATAGGTATGGTATAAAATGGCAAGAATTAAGGGATTATTATATGGTTTAAGAAACTTAATACTTTCTTCACACTTATAAATAACATTTTTAAAAGCTTCTATCGATTGTTTCTTCCCTTTAAAATCTTCCATATGAGTTAGTATTTGTATAAAAACACACTCAATGTATAAAGAAAATACAATATCGTACATATTTTTGCTTTCCATTGAAATTTTCCAAATTTCTCCACTTAATTCAATGATTTTTTTTACATTTTCCTTTAATTCTACTGGCTCATTGCATAAATCTACATAATTAAACAATGCGAACAGCTTAATCATTCTTAACTCGTTTACAATCCTAGGAGGAACCTGCTTATCTTTGTTTTTTGAATATGTCTCAAGCAAGTTAGAACTTAGCTCTAAAGCTTTTTTAGCCATTCTCTCTGCTTCTTCAATAGAATCTGCTATGGAACATTTATAAAAGGTCGAAATCACTTCTAATTCCAATTTTTCAAGTTCAAATCTATTCTTTTTACAAAGTATTACTGCTTCTTCAAAGAGTATAACATAATTATTTATCAATTCCAAATATTCTTCTGCTGTTTTGACCGAACTCTCCAAATACCCATAATATATAATCAAATCATGAATAATTTCCCTTGCTTTAACCACCTTCTTTTTATCACTATATGATTTTGCTGCTTGATAATAGAGCTTTGCTGCATTCAAGAAATTGTAATTTAATTCTTCTTCTCGAGCCTTTTCTAATAAATCCTCTTCACTTTCTTCTAAAGTCATATAGGATCAATTAAAGAATTGCTTTATGTTCTATTTCGACCTTAACTGTCTAATATTAATTACTTTGAATGATTAATAAACATTTAGTTGAATTTATAACATTTCACTTTTTATGAAAAAGCGTTAAAAGAAAATATTATCTTGTGCTTTGAATAAATAAGCGTTCTTTTTCCTGTTCCTTTTCCCACTTTTTACGTTCAGAACGTAGCTTAAAGAGATCTATATCTTTATAAATAAGCCCTTCTTCTTTTGTGGGTATAATTCTTTTAGTTCTATCTTTTTCCGGTGTATAGATTAGGGACTCTCCATATTCGCCAATATTCGCAAAAAAGGAGTAAGCATAAATGGATCGACGTGCATCAAAATGTGCAGCTTTAAAATCTGCTGTGACTGGCGTAAAAGCAGGGTTCAAAATTATATCAATCGGAGGCTCAAAATTTTTTAACTCTACTCTTAAGTCCATGTCAAGAAAGTCTCGACAGATAACAATTGCTATTCTACCATACTCTGTATTACAAATGATTGTTTTCCTTGGTAAACTACTAACATCTATTCCTTCTTTAAAACGATTTTCTTTTCCAAAACTAATAATTGCAGGAATATGTTTTTCTTGTTCCCAAACGATTCCTTCTGGTCCAAAAACCATGCTAATATTACGATGTGTTTCTTGATCATGAAATGCTCCAGGAATGATATACATATTGTACAATTTGGCCATATCTGATATTTCTTTAAATAAATCACTAACATTGAGGTCAATAGACATCTCAGGAAAGAGTAAAATATTAACTCCCTCCTTATGTGCCTTTTCAGTCATATTTCTAACTTTAGATATTATTTCTTTAATTTTATTCTCCTTTATAGTTAGAAGTCCTGAAGGGTTCTTATCAAATAGTTCTTCCATTATGTCTCCAGTTTCAGATACTCCTATTTGAGCAATACCAACTCTACACTTCTTTTTCTGAATTATTGCATATTCTTTAATCAGATCTCTGTAGACTAATTGATATTTCTTTCTATCCATCCTTTCAAACATTACACGTTTTTCTTCATCACTGAACTGACGAGCTTCACTTAATCTAGGAGATTGACTACTCTCAAGTGGACAAGAAGGAGCATATATTCCCATAGTGCTTCGGGAAATTGAGGGTTCTTTTATAGTGCTTAAAGCAGAAAAAAGAATTGATTCTTCTTTCTCAACTCTATTCAACCTATCTTGAACTTCTTTCTCCTTTTCTTTATATCCCGCTTTTCCAAATAATTCAACTGCAGATTTTAGATATCTTGCACCTATACCTAATAGTTTTCCTTTTTCTTGAAGACTAGTTTCTTCATCGGCACTAATTAAGTGCCATGCCGCGTCAAAATAAATAGAAGTTGCTTGAGCCCAGGTAGCCCCACTTTCAAAACCTCCTTTTTCATACAAATTAGCGGCTTTACTAAGCGTTAACTTGACTTTTGGGTATAATTCTTTTTTAACGTTCATATCAATATTTTCATCAAATTTACAACCATATTCAAGTGCTTGACAAAAAGCTGAATTTCCGGACGCTAATAACTTTAATTTAGCATCTGTAAAAAGATCACTGGCTTTAACAAATAATTTTGCTGCTTCGGAAAAGCGGTAAGGATCTTCATAATTTTCAGCAAGTTCCATATTTTCCCAAGCTCTGCACAAGTAATATACAGCTTCTAATTCCTCTCGTTCTCGTTTAATTTTAAATAAAATACAAATATCTCTGAATAGAGAAGATGCGAGTGCAAATTTTTCTGCTGCTGCAATATGTTCACCTTTTTTTCCTAATATCCTCCCTTCCTCAAGATTTATTCTTGCCTTGCAATGATTCACCCGTACTTGAGCTACTTTTTCAAATTTATTTATTCTTTCTTTTTCAAATTTTTCTCTTAATCGCTGAGAGGATTTCACTAATATTTCAATTGCTTTTTTAAAGATCTCACCTGTTTTTTTAAAGCTTTCTATAGCCACTTCATGTTTTTCTTGTTTGCTTAGTTGTTCTGCTTCTTCTAATGATATCCATCCAGAATAATAGGATGCCTCGTACCCATAACTTGGTAATTCTATTAGGATATCGTAAGCTTTCTTATAATATTCCTTAGATTGTACGTGATTTTCTCGGATATGAAATGATTTAGCTTCTTCAATAAAACTCCAAGCCCTTACATAATTAAATTTCTCATTGATTCGATTTTTTAGTAGTTTATATTTTATCATTTTTAGCGACTTACTATATGCTTCCTGAGCTTTCTTATAATTTTCTGCAGAAAGCATATAGTTGCCCAATCGATCTTCAATACGAGCTATGTATTGATAACTTGCTGCTTCATAAGAAAAGTATCTTCTATCGATACTTTCTTTTATTGTGTGGAGAAAAATATCCCGTGCTTGATTTAAAATAGTGTTTTCCGCTGTTATAATTCCCAATTCCTCATATAATAGACCCAGCCTCATTTGTTCCGTAATAGCCCCAGACCGAGATAATATACTATAATCAGTTGATCTTTTTTGGGCATCTATTGCCTTTTTGAGGTTGGTGATCCTGTCTTCTTTCTTTTTAGCAATATCTGCAAGAGTTTTATAAGCTTTGTAAAGACTGGTATAACCACCAGCTTGAGGAAATCCTGCTTCATATTTTAAACCAAATTTTTGTGCCTTTATTGCATTTTGAAGCATAATATGGGCATACTCATCTTGTTTTGTTTTTGATTCAGCAAGAATAGTAAGTTGAGAATATGCTAATATCAAACCTTGGTATAACCATGCTAAAATATCAGGGAAAATAGGAGCACTCATCGCTTCCTTTACATAGTGTATCCCTTTTTCAGCATAGATTTTGCGTTGTTTGGTGGTAAAGAAACTCCTCTGTGAAGAATTAGTATAATAAAGCGCAGGTATTACATTTCCTATAGAACGATAAAAACTATAAGAATGTGTATAAATCCTTCCTAATTCTAAACAGTCTTTGATGTCATTAAGAATTCTCTTTTGGAGATAATTGATTTTCCCACTATAAAGTGCAAAATAGTCTAAGAAAAACATACATAACAGTATATTAATTTTACTCTTCGTTTTTCTGGCAAAATTTAAACCTTTTTCCAATAATTCTATTCCCTTATTTAGGTATTCCTCTTGTTCTCTTTCATCTTCAACGAATTGGTATCCAAAATAGCAATAGCACACACCCATTGCTTCGTAAATTAGATTGTACGCCCAAGGATCATTTAAGTCACCAATAATTGTGATAGCGTTGTTGCATTTTGTTAAGAATTCCTTAGTAACCTCAATCGAAATATTAATATTTTTTTTAAAATCTTTGACTGATGAGAAATTGAAACCAATTATAAGTTCTATATACAATGAATCAGACAGAATTTGAATATTACCAATTCGTTTTGAGATTTCCCAAGCTTTTTTAGCAGATTCACTTCCTTGTTGAGCAATCCGATCATACTCTTCTTGACTAATATCATAAGACATAAGTAGGTTTGAAGCATAAGCTATATGCCACAGTAATCTCGAAAAACTCTCTTTATTACCTTCTTTAGAATAAATCTCACTTGATTCCCTAAAAAGTTTAATTGCTTCAAGATATGCCTTCTGACCTTCCCTATCGGAAGTTGCAAGAAATCCACTTGTAAAATATATTTCTGCTTCGCATTCAAGCTCTGCAGATTTATTTCTAAGTTCTTTATAGAACTTGCTTGCATCTCTATAAGCCTTAATAGCACAATTTATTTGTTTTAAATAATCTTCTGCTGTTTCTACCGTATCAGCGCCTCGGGCATGACTATATCCAAGACTTTTATAACAATCAGCAGCTTTTTCAACTAGATTTTCATCTAAATAGTGCTTAGCAACTTTTTCATATAACGCTGCTGCTTCAATCCAATTGTAATTTCTTTCTTCATCTAGTGCTTTGTTTAGTAGGGAATCTATATTTTCCTTTAAAGTCATTTAGGATCAATTATATAATTGATTGTGTGTTATCTCGACCTTATTGTCTAATATTAATTACTTTGAATGATTAATAAACATTCAGTTCACTTTATAATGTTTTACTTTTTCTAAGAAAATTAATTTCACCCAAATTCAAAATATTTTAATGATTTAAGAAATTTTGTTTGATATTATTATGTCATTGATTTTAAAAAAATTGATTTAAAAAATTTATAAAAAAGTGAAAAATTATGGCTGTACCAATAATTTTAATTGTTGCTTTAATTGCTGGTGTAATCTCAATTGGAATGGCATTATACTTCGCAAGATTAGTCTTGAAGGAAGATCCTGGAAATGAAAGAATGATTGAAGTCTCTGGCTACATTGAGAAAGGAGCTAAGACCTTTCTTAAAGTTCAATATAAAGTATTAGGTATATTTGTAGTTGTTTTAGCAATAGCTTTACTATTTCTCCCATCTCCTTTAAAAGAAAGTGATACTTACACAAGATTATTTCCTGATGCTTTAAATTGGGAGCAAATGATAGCCTATATCATAGGTTCATTTGGATCAATGATGGCTGGCTATTTAGGTATGATGACAGGTGTAAAAACCAACACCCGTTCTGCACAAGGGTGTACAATAAGCACCAAAAAAGGTTTTGATGTTGCTTTTTTCGGTGGTGCAGTTATGGGTCTTGCGGTAGTTGGAGTAGCTCTAATTGGTCTTTCAGTTTTATACTGGATAGTTCCAGATCCCATGATAGTATTAGGGTTCAGTTTTGGTGCCAGTAGTGTTGCCCTTTTTATGAAAGCGGGAGGTGGAATATACACCAAAACTGCCGATGTAGGTGCTGATTTAGTAGGTAAAGCAGAATATAACCTTCCAGAAGATGATCCACGTAATCCAGCTACTATTGCTGATAATGTAGGCGACAATGTAGGTGACATAGCTGGAATGGGAAGCGATCTTTTTGATTCATATGTAGCATCAATAGTGGCGGCTATGTTATTAGCTTCGACTTTATCTTTTGCAGCTCCAGAATTTTCCCAAATATGGGGACCGATGTCTGAGACTGCTAGATATACCTTTGTAATATTTCCTGTTGTTCTAAGCGGTGTTGGCTTATTAGCTTCTCTGATTTGCATTTACTTAATTAAAATTATGAAAGGCGAAGAACCTGGTAAATTATTAAATTTGGGAACATATTTAGCTACAATTGTTTTTGGAGGTCTTGCTGCATTATTTACCTTATTTATGATATTTGAATCTGAATTGAATAAGGATGAGATGTTTTTCTTATGGAAACTTTATGCTTCTGTTGTAGTTGGATTGCTTAGTGGTCTTGTTATCGGATTTACTAGTGATTATTTTACTAGCGATAATAGAAAACCAACAAGATCTATTGCAGAATCCGCACAGGAGGGGGATGCCGTAGTTATTCTTAGTGGATTTTCTTATGGTTTACTTAGTGTTGTTCCTCCTGCTATTGGCATTGTTATTGCAATGGCTATAGCTTACTTTCTTGGAGGAGTTTTTGGAGTAGCAATGGCAGCTGTAGGTATGCTAGCTATTGTAGGAACTATTGTTTCCAATGATGCATATGGGCCTATTGTCGATAATGCTCGAGGTATTGCGGAACAAGGAGATTTAGGTGATGATGTCATCCGAACTGCTGATAGATTAGATTCTGCTGGAAATACAGCTAAAGCTATTACTAAGGGTTTTGCAATAGGAGCTGCCAATCTCACTGTACTTGCTCTAATGTTCTCCTTTGCAGTTGAAGCAAATGATATTGAACCAGGTACTATTGCTGCAATGGATTTACTTAATGTAAATGTATTAATCGGAGCATTTATAGGAGTAGTTGTGCCTGCTTTCTATTCCGCTTTACTGGTTCTCGCAGTACAAAGAAATGCAGCTAAAATGGTTGATGAAATTAGACGGCAATTTGATGAGAACCCTAAGATATTAACCGGTGAAGAAGCTGCAGATTTCAATAGATGTATTGCTATAGCAACTAAAGGCGCATTAAAGGAACTTATTTTTCCAAGTATTATAGCTATTGCCATTCCAATTGGTGTTGGAATATTATTTGGAGTTGCTGCTTTAGGTGCCTTTTTAGCGGGAGCTATCTTAAGCGGATTTGTATTCGCAATCTTTATGTCAAATGCTGGTGGCTCTTGGGATAACGCAAAGAAGTGGATTGAAGATGGCAATCTTGGAGGAAAGGGAACTGATGTTCATAAAGCATCTATAACTGGTGATACTGTTGGTGATCCTTTTAAGGATACTGCTGGTCCAAGTATAAATACCCTATTAGTTGTAATGTCATTAACAGCATCTATATTTCTTGGATTTCTTATATTGTTTAATACTGGTGCTGGATTAATAAAATTTTAAATAATTACTTTTTTTTATTTTCATATTTTTTTCTTTTATAGTAGAAATTTTCATAGTGATATAATAATGAATATTGGAAATATTGAAAGTGGGAATTTAGTAGTAAAAGTAATATCAGCTAATAATACAAGTATGACTTTAACAGATAGCGAGAAATTTCAAGGAAAGGTGATCCAACCGGGTCACGACTCGTTTGCCACAATAGGAGAACATGGATTAGCAATGAGTATTGAAATATTAGAAGATGATTTAACCCATTTCTTTTTATTCGATACAGCAGGTTTTATGCAAACAATAATAAATAATTTTAAGCAATTTAAAATAAAATTGAGTGAAATTGAAAAAATCATTATTAGTCATGGACATCTAGATCACTATGGAGGGTTGATACCTATAATTCCTGAATTGAAAGAAGGATGTGAGATTTATTTGAGTCCAATCTGCTTTAATAAATCTTATTATGTACATACCAAATCTGGAGAAGAGCTTTCTTCTAAAGATTTTGGTACTTCATTAAAGAACCTAAAAAAAGAAGGAAAAGTTAAATATTACAGAAGAACGCCACTTAATAGAAATATTGTTTACAATCGTGCAATTGAAAACAATGTAAAAATAATTGAAACTACTAAACATGAGAAATTATGTGAAGGGACAATTTTAAGTGGAGAAATTCAAATTTTTAACGAGACTGAGCTTCCAAAAGGACTTTATTTAGCAAAAAATAAATTGGAATATGAAAAACATACCTATAGAGAAGAGATTGCATTATATATCAATGTTAAAGATAAAGGCTTGGTTATTATTACTGGATGTAGTCATACTGGAATTATTAATATCATAAAGCATGGGCAAAAGATAACAGGAATAGATAAAATATATGCGCTAATTGGGGGATTTCATAAAGAACGTGATGATAGTGAAAGTATTGAAGAGATTGTATCATTTATTGAAGAATTAAACCCAGAAATAACATGTGGTATGCATTGTACTGGCTTTGAGTTCAATAGATTAATGTTTCGGCACCCTTCTCATGTAATTGGTGTAATAGGAACAGAATTTCATCTATGATTAGTCTTAAAAGATAAATTACTAGACAAAAATTTAAATACTTATTTTTCCTTTTAAAAGAAAGACGAGTGAGATATGGAGCTGACGGTAGGTTTAACCTGCTGAGGAACCTCGCCCCACTCTCCAAGCAAGGTGTAGAGAACTACTACGGTGAGAACCGTATTTTAGCTACTGAAACGGTACTGCCTTCATACAGATATTAATGATTTGGATATAAGCTAAAGAAATTGTAAGAAGGAATGGTTGAAACGAGCTAAAACCTTGGTGCAAGGCCAAATGAAAGCTATGAGTACTCTGGAGCGAGCTTTAGGTAGGCCGCTTAGTTTGATGCTCCAACTGTTCTCCGGTGACGGAAACAGTACAGAAGGGCGAGTATATATCTCAAGCGTCTATTTACTTAATTTTCACATAAAAGTATCTGCAGTACCCTAAATTTCCTTATTTCAGAAAAATGAAAGTAGAATATCGAGAAGCTAAAAGTATTATAACTAAAAGTAATATACCTTCAATTGATTTTGTAATAAATCCTTATATTGGTTGCCAACATGGTTGTATTTATTGTTATGCTGAATTTATGATCAGATTTACCGGTCATAAAGGGGATAAATGGGGACAGTTTTTAGATGTTAAAAAATTTAATATGAATCGAATAAAACCACAGAAGTATAATGGTAAGAGGATTTTGCTAAGTTCGGTAACAGATCCATATATACCCTTAGAAAAAAAATATCAAAATACACGAAAAATATTAGAAAATCTTGTTGGAACTAGCGCTGAAATCTCAATTCTGACAAAATCAAAATTAGTTGTCAGAGATATTGATTTATTTAAGAAATTTAAAAATATCAAAGTTGGTATTTCAATTAGCACATTAAATGATGATTTTGCAAGAACAATCGAACGAGCGGCTTCTAAACCTACAGAACGATTAGAAGCTATTAAAGAAATTTCTGAGGCGGGAATCCAAACTTATACCTTTATTTCACCATTTTTTCCAGAAATTACTGATTTCAAAGCGATTATTGAACAGACTTTAGATTATACAGATCAGTATAGCTTTGAAAATCTGAATTTCAGACCTCATAATATTCCAAGAATTATAAGAATGATTAAGGAAAATTATCCAAATTTAATTTCAAAATATAAAGAAATACAAAAAGATCGCAGTCTCTGGGATATCATTGAGGCAAAGATTAAACAGTATTGCGAAAAAATGAAGCTTAATTATAGTATTGAATTTCATCATGGAGGATTTTCAAAAAGTTAATGATAAATTAAAATTAATTGATTATTAATCATGGAGAAAATAAAACTAATTGAAGGATCTGTTCAAGAAACAATGTTAGGACCATTATGGGCCCGTGCAAAATTTAGTAAGTTATATCCTAAAATATTAAACGATCAAAAAAGTATTGAAATAATCGAAAGAATGAATTATGATTTTTCAAAAGTACAAGAATACCTTGGAGAATGGCGAGGAATTGGTCTTTTAGTTAGAGCAAGAAATTTTGACAATGAACTAAAAAAATATATAGAAAGATATCCAAATGCAACTATAATAAATATTGGAGCAGGTTTAGATACTACGTTTTTTCGAGTAGATAATGGAAAAATTAATTGGTATGATTTAGATTTACCTGATGTTATTAAATTTCGTAGGAAATTCATTCCAGAACCAAAAGGATGTAGATATATTTCAAAGTCTGCCCTTGATTATTCTTGGTTTGATGAAATAGATTTTAATAATAACAAGGGGTTATTCTTAATTGCTGGAGGATTTATTTATTATTTCAAGGAAAGTGAGATTTCAGCGTTCTTTAGAGCTTTAACCGATAAATTTTTCGATGGAGAATTAGTATTTGATTGTATATCAAATTTGGCTATTAAAGTGGCTCACAAAAGGGCAAAAAAAAGAGGAGCAGAAACTCCTTTTTGGCATATAGGCATTGGTGACCCTGTTAAAAAAATGGCAGAATGGTCAGATAAAATTAAAGTGATTAATTGGTATACTATGTTTTCACAAATTGGAATTAATCCAAATTGGAATAAAAAAATTATAAAAATGATAAAAATAGCAGAAAGATTTAAAACAGCAAAAATAGTTCATGTAAAATTTCTTAAATAATTAAAGGCTTATTTTTTAGGGTATCCACAAACAGAACATTTCCATTCATAAGGTAAATCTACTTCTTCTTCATTGCCACACTCTAAACATACCCAAGTTGCTTTTTCTCTTTTTGAAATTCTTTCTTCTTTTACTATAATAGGTTTTCGCTTAAAATACTCTTTAGAACGTTTACAAGCTGGGCACTTCCAATTGTCTGGTAATTCATCTAATACTACTTCGAATCCACATTCCATGCAAATCCAAATTGTTTTTTCTTTTCTTTTTAATAAGAGATCCCGTTTAGTAAGATCAAAGATTTCTTTTTTAAAGTATAATTTAAGATGACCACAAATTGGACAACTAAAATCGTCATCTAATTCGTCTATAATTATTTCATATCCACATTCCATACATTTCCAAACAATAATTTCATTCTTCTGAAATATTATATTATCTTGGATTAACTTTAAGAGAGTTTTAAAGCGTTGTAGATAATTTCTTTTGATTTGAGCAATCTCTTCTAATCTAGATGCTATATCAGTATATCTTTCACTATTAGCAATACTAATAATATTCTGGTATAGTGGAACTCCAATATTCTCTATTTCTTTCACAGCAGATTCTAAATTTCCTTCAGTCGTACCATAAGTAATAGGGCTTTCGATTTCCACTATTATACTTTCAATTATTTCTTCCTTTTTGAATTGTTCTAACATAGTAAAAATCCAGTATGCATGTTCTTTTACACGCTCTGTAATTTCTATTAAATTTACAAAAATTAAAGGAAGCTCCTCTTTTTGAGCAATTTTAGCAAAAATCTCATATTTAGTTTTTGTTTGAGCTTCATGAATAAATGCCTTCATTAAATTTATAACTGTTTTTTTCATAATTAAAAAGTAAAAAAATATTATATTATTATCTTGTTGTTTTCAATGGTTCTTTTCTTTTTTAAAGTTTTTTAAGTAAGTTTCCTATATCAGTAGGCATAAAAATCACGATTTTTTGAGATGGTTCATGTGAAATATCTAGGATTGTCTGTAATGTTCTTAATTGAATTGCAGCTGGAGTTTGTGATAACATTTCCGCTGCTTGTGCTATATTTTTCGCAGATTCAAGTTCACCTTCTGAGGCAATTATTGAAGCTCGCTTTTCTCTTTCTTTTTCAGCCTCAACAGCCATGGCACGTTTCATAGTCTGAGGTAATTCAATTTGTTGTATTTTAATTTGACTGATTTCGATACCCCAGTCTCTTGTTTCTTCATCTACTACTTTTCTAATTTCTTGTGAAATTTTTTCTCGTTGCGTTAGAATTTCATCTAATGCCATACTTCCAATAACATCCCTTAGTGCACCCTGAGTATAGTTAAATACAGCTCTCATAAAGTTTTCAATTTTTGTTGTAGCAT
>JBHLMP010000031.1:0-45850 GCA_048938025.1 Promethearchaeota archaeon | reverse complement strand
ATTTGGTTCTGTAACATACTCCAAATAGTCTAGAAACCTTAAATCTTCATCAAATTCGTTTTTAATCTTTTCTACAGTTAATTCGAATCTTAACATGTTAAGAGAAAGTAAATTATCTATTTCCTCTGATGGTGCAAATAGTTCCAACAAACCTCTTACGATTTCCCAAGCAGAGGGCATGCTAGTTGGAGGATCCATAGAAATTCCTGCTCCCACCAAAAAAGTATAACTCGATTTGGGAGAAAATAAGGATTCAATGCTTTCTTTATATTCTTTAAAGGTTATCTCGTTGTCCATTTTCTATTCTCTACAAACTAGAATGCTATTAATTTAATACTTATTAAAGTAAATAATAATTCTTTTTTGAATTAATTAATTTTTAGTAAATTAAGGTATGGAATAAATTAAAGATATCTTGTTCTCCTATTCTGAGCAATTTATGACGAAAATAATAAAAAGTGTTTAAGTTTAAATAAAAAATGCCTGAAAAATATCACATATTGTTTTTATGTAGCGGAAATACATGTAGATCAGTCGCAGCAGAATATTTGGCAAAATGGTATAAAAATAATAAGTATAGAGAAGAATTAAAGGATGTTTACTTCGATTCTGCTGGTCTCTATCGCTATTATGAGACACCCCAGGAAGGTACATTAAAATATTTAAAATCGAAGGGAATTGAAGTAAATGATTTTGTTGCAAAAAGAATTGATGAAGAATTAATACAGAAACAGAACTTAATTCTTGGTTTTGAAGAAAAGTGGCATATCAATAAATTGAAAAGAAGGTTCAAAAATTTAAGAGATTTGGATAATAAGCTTTTTTTATTATTAGATTTTGCTGGTGAAAAGGATAATTTAGAAATTAAAGATCCATTTTATTTACCTCAAAATGAATATAATAAAGTTCTTGAAAGAATTGAAGGAGGAGTAATTAAGGCAATTGAAAAAATAATAGGGATGAGGAATAAGGAATAGCAATGAAAATCCGTAAAATTCTCATAGTGTGTACTGGAAACGCAGCAAGAAGTCCAGTTGGTTCCTACTTAGGACAATTTTATTCTGAAAAGTATAATGCTAATTTAGTTTTTGACAGCGCTGGCTTTATAAACGCATTTTCGACCATTTTGCCTGAATCACAAGTTTTTCTAGATTCTAAAGGAATTAATTATTCTGATTTCAAACCAAAAATAATTAATAAAAAATTACTAGAAAAACAAGATTTAATTATAACAATGGAACGACATCATGCAAATCAGATAAAAAGTAATTTTAATAATATAAAAGATATAGATAATAAAACTTTTACATTAAGAGAATTTAATGGAGAAATAACTGACTTAGATATTCTAGATCCTTATTATACAAATAAAGAAACTTATTATAAGGTTTTAATACAAATTGATGAAAATATTGAAGAATTGGTTAAAAAAGTAATAATAATTAATCAAAAGGATAAATAATCAAAAAATTCGAATAATGCCTAAAGTTAAGAGAATTTTGTTCATATGTTATGCAAATACGTGTAGAACTCCTGCAGCAGAGCATCTTGCACGCTTTTATACTAACCAATATGGGTTAAAGGATGTCATATTTGACTCTGCAGGATGGCATGATGCTTTTTCAAACGCTCAACCTGAAACAATTAATTATATAAAAAAGAAAGGGATTAATATTCAAGCGTTCCATCCAAAGCTTATTACAAGAGAACTAATTGAAAACCAAGATCTTATCATTGGAATGGAAAGATACCATCTAATTAAACTTAGAAAAAAATTTAAAGATCTAAAAGAAAATCTTAAGGGTAAATTATTTACTTTAAAACAATTCAATGGAGCAGATAAACATGATTTAAACATTCCTGATCCATACAAAACTGGAGTTGAAAATTATAACAAAATTCTTGATATTGTGGACGAGAACGTAGAAAAACTTGTAAAAAAAATAATTAAAATAAATGAATCCAATAAGAATTCCTAAATTCTTTGTAATAAAAAAAATATAAATATGATCTTTTAGGCTATTTTTGTAATGAACCAATTAACCATTAAGAATTCTATTATAGAGATTTTTGTAGGAGACTTAACCAATACAGAATATGATGGATTAGTAATCCCTACAAACAGTCGCCTTTTACCAAGTGGAGAATTACGTTGTAAGGTTTTAAGAAAAGCAGGCGTAACAGTACAAGTTGAATGTAATAGAATTATTAATAAGATCATAAAAGTTGCTGTAGGGAGCGCAGTAATAACTTCAGGTGGCAATTTAAAAAATTATATTATTCACATAAATGGGCCCAAATTAGGTCAAGGGAACGAAGCAAAAAAATTAATGTTGTCTACGTGGAACTCGTTAAAAATCGCAGATGAAGCTGGTTTAACTTCTCTCGTAATGCCTCCTATTTCTAAAAATATGTTAGGTTTCACAGCCAAATTATGTGCTGAAGTGATGCTTCCTACAATTAAAAAATATGTTTTAGAAAAAAATCAAAATTTAAAGAATGTTTCAATTTGCCTTGAAACTTTACCTGATTATAAAGAATTTGAAAATGTACTTGATACAATCGCAATTTAATCTCGTTATTTTTTAATATCTTCAATTTCTTTTCTAATTTCATATGCTAATAGTTTTCTTAAATTAAAATCATTTTTTTTAGCTTATCAATATAGGATAATTTTTAATATGAGAAAATTAAAATAAGTATATCGAAAATTTAACAATAAAAATGTGATGATTATGGAAATAGCTATCGAAACTATAAATTTAAAAAAGCATTTTGGTGATATACATGCTGTTGATGGTATTGATTTACAAATTCAAAAAGGCTCATTGTATGGACTTTTAGGTCCAAATGGGGCTGGTAAAACAACCACAATATCAATGCTAAGTACTATTCTTCCACCTACCAGTGGTACCGCTAAGATATTAGGATATGATATTCATAAAGATGCTAAAAAAATAAGACAAATCATAGGAGTATGTCCTCAAGAGATTGTTCTTTATGAACGATTAACAGCAAGAGAAAATATTAACTTAATTGCTAAAATGCATGGTATGAATAAAACAGAATATAAAAAAAAAACAGATGAACTATTAGACCGTATGGGATTACTAGAAAGAGCTGATTCTCTTGTAAAAACATATTCAGGCGGGATGAAACGGCGAGTTAATGTATTAATGGCAGTGATTCATGATCCAGAAATCGTTATTTTTGATGAACCAACCGCAGGGCTCGATCCACAGAGTAGACGTGTAGTTTGGGACTTTATAAGAGATTTTCAAAAAAAAGAGTCAACTATAATATTAACAACACATAATATGGAGGAAGCTGATGATCTCTCAGATGAATTAGTAATTATTGATCATGGAAAAATAATTGCTCAGGGAACCCCAAAAGAATTAAAAGGACGGATTGGAAAGGGTGATGTAATAGAATTTAAAGTAAAAGATAATGTTAACAGAGAAGATGTTATTCAACGTGTTGATAAACTCGATTTTATTAAGTGGAGTAAAGCAGTAGGAAAGCATCGAATTATTTTGAATGCTTTAGATGGGCTGCGTCGAATTAACGAGATTTTAGATACCGTAGAAGTAAAAATGCTCGATATTTCAATTAGAAACAATACTTTGGAGGATGTTTTTATTGATTTAACAGGTAGGAGGTTGAGAGATGTATGAATATGGTAAATAGAACGCGAAAAACTAAAAAGAAGAAAAAGTATAAAGGACATATTCTATCTTTATCCATTAAGAATATAAAGACTATGTTTCGAGATAGAACTCAAATGCTATGGATAATTGGATATCCCTTTATTTTAATTGTTGTATTTTCATTGGCATTCGGTTTTACGGCAGCTCGTCCAAAATATGATGTTATTGTTTTTAATGAGGATAGTCAACAACCACCTGATGATTATTCACTACTTCTTATTGGAATAATTGAAACTAATTTGTCTGACTTTATCAACCTAAATAAAACTAGCTATACTCAAAAAGAAGCGGAGAAGGAGTTAAAATTTGAAGAAATTGATGCAATTATATATATTCCCGTTAATTTTACTGAGGCAATACTTAATAACGAAACAGCTAAAATTTCTATAACAACAATCCCAGATCCAGTAGCTGAAGGTGTTATTAGCTCAATTATTAAACAAATTGTGGACAATATTATCATATATTATAATAACGGTACCCCCTCTGAAATTGATATAAATCGTTATTCAAATACAGTTCAATTAACATCATTCGACTATACGGCTCCTGGTTTCATTATTGCTGGTATTACAGTTTGTATTAGCCAATTAGCATTACATTTTGCAGAAGAAAAAGAAACAGGAACACTAAAAAGGTTAAATACAACACCAGTCGCTAGACGTAATATTTTATTCTCTGGAATGATCTCGCAACTTCTTGTTATATTAGTCCAAATAGTAATTTTAATACTTCTGCTTTTTCTCTTTGGAGCATATTTTTCTCCTGGAGTTAATATTTTTCTTCTGATTTTAGTTCCTATGCTATTCGCTTTTACTTGTTTAGGATTTGGATTACTTTTGGCATCACTTACTAAATCTCAATCATCTGCGGGGGGACTAGCATGGTTTATTATTCTCCCACTCCAATTTTTAGGTGGCGTATTTTTTCTTATTGACAATCCAGTATCAGATTATATACCCACAACATATGCTAATCATGCTATGCGGCTTATAATGGTGTCTGGTGTCACCACATGGGAAGCTCTTGGTACAGATATACTAGTTATGTTGGGTTTTGGTTTTGTATTAACTATCCTTGGAATTATTTTATTCCAGCGACGAACAGCAATACTTTAATTTAAATTCAATTTTTTTTTTAATAAATTCACAAAAATTTGAAAAAGAAATAAATTTTTAATAAATAAGTTTGTTCTTTTTATTAGTTAATGTTATGCTTTTAGTTCTATAAATTCTTAGTTATTGGGGATTTACATATTGGATGATTTTAAAGAAGAATTAAACAAAAAAATATTCAATCCTATAGAAAATATTAATTCACTAAAAGGATTTGAAATTATATCTGAGGCTTTGGTTTATAAAATTTTAGATCTTTTTGGAAGAAATAGTCTCCTTTCTATGTTATACCAAATAGGAGTAGGTCCCGGTGAAGTAATATCAAAAAGGTTAAAAAAGAAATATAAGAAAAATGAGTTTGAGATAATAGAAGCACTCAAAATATTAGCTGGTGAATTAAAAGAATTTTATTCAATAAAAGTTAGAGAAATCGAATATCATGATGATTTAGTTCGGATTGAGATTGAAAACCATTGTTTCTTACGGGAACCGATAAAACATAGGGATAAACTAAAATATGGAAAGTCTTTTTGTAGAGTAAATAAAGGTTATTTTGAAACTGCCTTTAAAAATCTCTTGGGAGAGAAGATAAAAAAAATTGAGATAAACTTTCTTGAAAATGATCCACAAAAGGACATTTGTATAGAGGAGCTTAATTTTTATCTCAAATAATTTAATACTTTAAAGATTATTAACTTTCTATAAAGTAATGATTAAAAAAAATAAAATATATTAACAATTTTCAGGATTTAACTTGCAAAATCTTAAGGATGAAGATAATTCATCTTTTCCAATCAAGCCTAAGACATAACCACTATCATTTTTTACTACCACTAAGTTTGGTTTGGTTTTTAATAGTCTTATTTTTTTTAGTGCTTCTTTTCCATTATCAAGTTCATTAATAGTAGGAAAATCAGAAATATTTCTCATAGCATAACCTACAATATAATTTGCTCTAAGTTCAATTGGAGTCTTTTTTATATCTTCTATATGAATTATGCCCACTATTTTATCTCCCTGAATTACCGGGAAATAAGATTTCTTATATAGCATGAAATATTCTCTTATTGCATCATTAATCATCATATTAAAAGGAATTGCTAATCTAGGCATACTTACCATATCTCGAGCATTTATTTTTGACAACGTCATTTCATTTAGAATTTGAAAATATGAAGCTTTAGTTTGATTACTCAAAAAAAACCCGATTATAATTAACCAAAGACCATTTAAAAACCCATATAGAAAGATTTGGAAAATACCGTATGCTATAAGACCGTATGCAAAATAAGTTCCGATCTTAGATGCTGTTTTAGTTGCTGAAACTATGTTATCTCTTTTAGACCATAGATAAGCCCTAAGAATTCTTCCACCATCAATTGGAAAAGCTGGTATTAAATTAAAGACACCTAAACTAATATTTGAAATCCCTGTGTAGAGTAAAATAATAAAAACAAAAGCTGGCAAAGCTATTGGTATCGAATAAATGAAAGTTAAAAACATTGCTCCTATTATTAAACTTGACAATGGACCAACAGCAGCGATAATCATCTCACTCTTAGGAGTATTTGGTTCCTCTTCAATTTTAGAAACACCTCCAAATAAATATAGTTCAATTTCTGATACTTTTAACCCATATTTTTGTGCTACAATCGAGTGTGCTAATTCATGAATCAAAATTGAAACCAAAATGATTAAACCACTAATTATTCCTACAACAAACAACTCGATCAATGAAGCACTAGGAAATATTAAAGAATAAAAATTGGCAGCGTAGAAACCAATTAATCCTATGATTAACAAGGTACTAAGATGTAACTTTATTTCAATCCCATAAATTTTTGCTAATTTCATATTATTTCCTCAAATTTAATTTTGAATATATCATGGAAATTTATAAAAATTTAGGTTTTAAAGCCATACTCGATCATAATATAGAAATCTAGTTATATATTCATTCTTTTTATATTTAGTAAATAATTTCTGATTCTGCATTATAAAAATAAAATTTAAACAAATGAAGAGATTTTAAATGAAAGATCGATAAATTTTACAAATTGTTAATAATCATTAATTAAAGTAAAGATTTAGATCATTAATTTTTACTTTTCAGATAAATAAAATGTTAAAGGTTATAATAAAAATAAGATTTAATTAAATGTTGAAATTTTTTCAAAAAATTAAAGTAAAGAAGATTTGAGGTTAAAAATGGTTGAAGTAAAGAAGATTTTGGTCTTAGGAGCGGGATTAATGGGTTCTGGAATTGCTCAAGTTGCTTTGATGGCAGGATATGAAGTTGTTTTAGTTGATATTAAAGATGAATTTGTTGATGGTGGATATAAGAAAATTAAGGAAGGCATGGAAAAACTTGAATCAAAAGGTGCATTAGGTGAAGGAGTTACTGCCGCAGATATAATGGCAAAATGCACAAAATCAATTGATTTAGCATCAGCTGTTAAGGATGTTGACATGGTTATTGAAGCAGTTATTGAAAAAATGGATGTAAAGAAGCAAGTGTGCAAAACAACAATGGATAATGGATCTTCGCATGTTATATTTGCTTCGAATACATCTACAATGAGTATTACTGAGATTGGAAAAGATTCAGGTGCACCTGAGAAAGTTTGTGGAATGCATTTCTTTAATCCTGTGCCATTAATGAGATGTATTGAAGTAATAAAAGGAGCTTTTACTTCTGATGAAACATTTGAAACAGCGATGGATTTTGCTGGAAAATTACCATGTCTAAGGGGCCAAAGATATATTGCTCCAGTATTAAAGGATCGACCAGGATTTATTGTGAATCGATTGAATGCGCCTGTTATTATCTATTTGCATTGGGCTTTTGATGAAGCAGACAAACGAGGTATCCCATGGGAACGTTTAGATGCTGATGCGGGGGGTAAAATGCCAATGCCACCTTGCGTTTTGTCAGATTTTACTGGTATTGACACAAACTTTCATATTATGAATTATTATAAAGAAACTCTTTCTCCTGATTTTGAACCTGGAAAAGTTATAAAAGAATTAAATGAAAAAGGAGATTTAGGTCCAAAAACCGGAAAGGGATTTTACGATTGGAGCCAAGGAAGAGATGCAATTATGGAAAAAATTAAAAAAGCTGAACCAGCAGGTATATTTGATTTAAATACGATTTTTGCCATAATGTTAAATGAAGGCTGTCGGATTTTGGATGAGGGTATTGCCAGCGGATTTAAAGTTATTGATGATGCAAACATGGCAGGCATGAATGCTCCAGGCCCTTTTGGTGCAGGAAAAAAGAATTATGAAGCATGGGCAAAAGTTTTAAACGATTTAGCTGACAAAACAGGAAAAGATTATTTTAGACCTATTGATTTGATGAAATCGGGAGATTTTGCAAAAATGAGAAAATAATTTAATAAAATTCTTTCTTTTTTTTCTTATTTAGAGTAAAAATTATTCTTAAATATTAATTCTATAATTTTTTTCATTGCCTTCTCTATAAATTTAGTTTAAACTTAATTAAAGTATAGTTTCTAAAATTTTTACAACAATTCCTAAAATTTGAAAGTTTTTAATTTTAAAAATTATTTAACTACTTGTTTAAAATTTATTAAAATTAAATAAAAACAACAAAAGATAAGATTATAAAAAGGTATTAAGAATGGCAGAAGAAACTAAATTTGAGCACATAAAGATTGATTGGCCAACATTAAAAGATGATGATGGAAATGTAATTCGTGAAGGAACAATCGATGGAAATTATGGAGTGATTTCAATTAATAGACCAGACAGATTAAATGCTTTAACAGAGCAAACAGTCGCAGAAATTTCAAAAGCTCTTAGAATTATGGAAATGGATCATTCAATTAGAGCGGTAGTCTTAAGAGGTACAAAAGACTTTACGAAAAAACCTGCTTTTTCTGCAGGTGCAGATCTTGCAGCTATGGTGGATCCAAGATTAAAAATGAACGTTCCTATGCATATGAGTATTGCGATGAGAATAAGACATCGAGATTATGACGAAATGGCACAATTTTCCAAACCCTTAATTGCTGCAGTTGATGGATTTGCTTTGGGTGGAGGGTTTGAATTAGTTTTAACTTGCGATATTGTTATTGCAAGTGATAGAGCAATTTTTGGGACACCAGAGATCCATCGTGGAATCTTTTCATCAAATGGAGGAGTTACAAGATTAGCTGAAAGAATTGGACTCAATAGAGCCTTACGTGTAGGTTATTTTGGAGAACAATTTGATGCAAAAACTATGCTTGATTGGGGTTTGGTGACTTGGATGGCTCCTGCCGGAGAAGAATTCGAAAAGTTAGTCCATGAAAAGGCAAAATGGCTTGGTGAAGCTCCAACAACTGCTTTATTTATTATAAAGAAATGTGTTAAGTTTGGAACTCGATATCCACAATTAGGAATTATGATGGAGCAACTTGGTTTTGGTGTCAATAGTTCAAGTTTTGATTCTAAAGAGGGTATAGCAGCCTTTAATAGAAAAGTTAGATGTCCTGTGTGTAACGGTAAGGGTAAAATGGAAGATGGAAGTCTATGTGAAAATTGTAAAGGAGCTAAAAGGATAAAAGATACTCCACACTTCAAGGGAATCTAATTTATTTTTTTTTTCTATTTTTTTCTAAAATTTAAAGTATTCTTAACTTATATTATTCTTATAGAATTTATACTATTGAAAATTAAAAAGTGCGAAGAATTTTAATTTTCGAAAATAATGTTTCAAGATATCGAAATTATTGAAGAAATTAATGATAATAATATATTTCTTAGAAAAATTTCTAAAAATGACGCTAGATTTCTCTTTAATAGCTTAAAAAAGAGAGAAGTTACTAATTACATGTCCTTAGGACCTTTAAAGACACTTGATAGCTCTAAAAGATTGATTGGTAATTATCTTAAATACTGGAACGATTTTAGTCAATATAATTATATAATAGAAATAAAAGAAGGGAATATGATTAATAAAGCTGGCTCGATTAGTCTTTGGAATATAAGCTGGCTGCATATGAGAGCAGAAATAGGTATTTGGCTAGTGCCTGATTATTGGAAACAAGGAATAGGAGAAAAAGTAATAAACTTAATTAAAATAATCGCCTTTAATCATCTTAAATTAAATCGTCTTGAAGCTCATGTTGCGGTTGATAATATTAGATCAATAAATCTTTTTCAAAAATGTGAGTTTATAAAAGAAGGAATACTCAAGCAATATTTGAATTTCAACGGAATTTATCATGATGCCTTAATTTTGGCTTGTTTGAACATAAAAAAATAAAGAATAAATAAAAAAGGAAATTGTATTAATTCTATTTTTTAGCTTTCTCGACTAATTTATCTAGCTCTTCTTTTTTTTCTAATGATTTTTCAATAAGCTTATCTTGTTCTATTTTTTCTTCCAATGTTTTAGTTTTAACTTCTGCTGGGGGTGCTTGTTTGGGTTCAGTCGCCTTTCCTGATATAGTTTTCTGCACAGCAGGACTCACCTTAGCTATAGCGGCAACAGCTGCGAGCTCGCGTAAGTATGCTCCCTTAAAAGCCTTTTCACTGCCTATAATGGGTGTACTCGGAGCATTTGTCCTTCTCAAAGTTTTTCGGTACTTTCTTACTTTTCTCACGGGTCTTGGATACCTTAAGACCTTATAATACGCAATAAGATAACCACCTATACATGCTCCTATAATACTAGCAATTATTAAGAGTAACGCAAAGAACCAAGGTTCTTGATAAAATTCCAGAGTAACCACTATATAGGTAATTTTAAGATAAACATCATCGATTGAAATCGTTAAATTATGATCTAATGCAAAGGTATCTAATAAAAACAATTGAAGAGAAAGAGTAATATTTACCTTCCTCTGAAAAAGAGAAATAAAATCGGTTCCATTTATTCTTTCTTCTTTGAAAGTTGATGTAAATTTACTTAGCTTAATTGGTCTTTTATATGCATTATCATTTATTAGAATTCTCATCTCAGTATTTGGTGATAAAGCTTCAGGCCAAGTTTCATTAATAGAATAAGTAAAATTCAGACTAGCATCTGTAACTTGAGTACCTAGAATGGCATTTCCAGTTTGACTCCAAGAGACAGTAGTAAATTTATCAATTCTTTTTTCGAATGTGAAAGTTAAATTAAAAGATCTTATTATTAATAAATCCCAAACATCAATATCTACATTATATTCATTATCTTCACAATAAATATCAATTCCCAAAGTAATCGTGAAATTATAATTATCATGTTCTAAAATGGAAGTTAAATAAGAAATTAAAAGATCTTCTGGCACAATATTAAGTGGAGTATCTGTATAATTATTTACCATAACACTATGGTATGGGAGTCCGTCTTGACCTAAGTCAGTTGTTTGATTTACTGCTATTTGATATTCATTATTGTTTTCTACATCTGAAATCAAAACATAGAACCTTGCTGAGTCGCCAATTCCAAATTGTGGTACAGAAGGGGGATTACTTTCTGTATAATCTCCAGGGCGTTCAATACCATTAATATGACGTTGGGAAGGATTTGGTCCTTCAGCTGTTACAGTTGCATTAAATATTACTTCAAGAAATGCAGAAGTAATTATATAATCTGACATGTTTACTGGCATTGTAACATTTTGTTTCCATTGCATACTAGGAGTATTACGTGTTTGATCCTCCCATTCATTCCACGTATGGCTAACATAGCAACCATCAGAATTAATACCATAAGTATCCGGCTCAATTGGAAATTTTGGATTAGTATTATTAGTCCAACTTCCATCATTGAGAGGCTTATCAATACTTTTCACACCAGAATCTCCAATAATTTCATAATTACCATGCTCCTCACCAATATAAGTCACGGCATCTCTGTTATCTCCTATTATCTGTGATTCCCATGATTCTTGAGAGGAAAAATCAGAATTTTTAAGCCATTGTTTTGTATATGACTCTACTCCAGATGTATGAATATTTTTTTGATTTGTAATCTCTATTTTTGAATTTTGATCAGTATTTAGAATTGCCATACTAAATGCTATATTGAATAAAACAATGGCTAATAGCAACGTTCTACTTATTTTATATCTTTTAATATTCATAATTAACATTTTCCTCCAAAATTATGATTTTTCTATGGTTTCTTTAGGCTTTACTTTTAAAGAACCAGAAATTTTACCCATTTCACTCCCATAAATAGCATGAAATGCGCTTTCACGACCTGTAATGGTTACATCCGGACCTTTTTTCTTTTTCAAAGAAAATCGATATTTTCTCACTTTTCGGACTGGTTTTGGATACTTCAATATTTTTTGATAGAGATATAAATAACCACCTAATCCAGCAGTAACTACCAAGGCAACAATAAATAATATTAGAAATATGATTGGTTCTTCAGTACTTTTTTTTTCTGAAAGTACAGTGTAACTAATTCTAAGAAGTACATTATCAATTGATATGGTAATGTTATCTGCTAATTCAAATGTATCTTTTAGTAAAACTTCAATTGATAAACTTATATTTATACCTTTTGTAATTAATGAAGTTACGTCAAATCCCCCGGATTTTGCGTCCTGAGGAGTTATAAGAGCTGTTTTCAATTTAATTGGTTCCTCCTCACTGTAAAACTTATCATTAATATAAAATCTTATTTCAGAATTGGGCGATGCCAAATCAGGCCACAGCCGATCAACTTTATATTCAAAATTAAGGTTAGCGTCATCAATAACAATATCTGTGCTATTTTCCAAACCCTCTCTTACTCCATTCCAAGATGCAGCTGTATTTTTATCAATCTTTTTTTCATAACTAAACGTTAAATTGAAGGATCGAATTATCAATGAATCCCATCTATCTCTATCTTCCCCAGATTCGTTATCTTCACAATAAATGTTTATTCCTAATATAATTGTAAAATTATAACCATCTGTTTTCAACACAGAGTTTAATATGCTAATCAAAATATTTTCAGGAACTGAATCCATTGGAGTATCCGAAAAATTGCCTACTGCAGGATCATCTTGCCCTAGATCCCCTAATGCGGTATTATTGTAAGCTGCCTGAATCGGTTCAAATGTCTCCTCAACATCAGAAAAAAGCACATAAAATTCGGCATAATCTCCTATTGAATAATCATCAATATCACCAGGATTTCCATCTCCTAATCTATCTATACCATATCCACCTGTAGGTTCGCCATGAGGAGAAACTGTTACCGTCGCATTAAAAATGGCTTCAAGAGAAGCAGCTGTAATAACATAATCTGACATATTAACTGGCATGGTAATTGTTCTTTTCCAATATATACTAGGTCTATTTCGAGTTTGGTTTACATCTTCATCCCACAAATGAGAAACATAACATCCTGATGAGTTAATTTCATAAATATCTGGCAATATAGGTAAGTCTGGATTATTAAATAAAGTCCAATCAGTATCACTAAGCGGATTATCGATGCTTTCGACACCTGAATCTCCTATAACAATATAATTTGCATAACCTTGACTTATGGAAGCATCAATATCACTCTCATCTCCTTCTAACTCTGAAAACCACGAACCTTGAGAGGAAAAGTCAGATTCGATTCGAATTGAATCTGAGGTATGGATATTATTAATATCTATTATTTTATTATCAGTTTCTGTTTGGATAAAAGGTGAGTTTAATCCAGGTATAACTATGATTATAATTAATAATATAAGAAGTATTAAAATGGCACTAATTTTTTTATTAATTGTAAATTTCATGATCTTATTTTCCTTCATATATCTTGGAGTATTGAATTAATATTTGCAAGTAAATTAAAAAATATAAATTATTAGTAAGAATTTATGATATATAATTTAATTTGTTGAATTGTGATTTTGTTTTTTATTCATAATATAAATTAACTATTATTATCATCATTAACTATTCATATATTCTAGAGAATTACCTTCTATAATATAAATAACTAATAAGAATGGATTATTTATAATTTAAATTGTTATAAGCTGATCTTATATTAGAAAATTTGATATTTTTGTTAAAGACTGTATCAAGGAAAAATCCTATAATTAAAAGGTCTTCATAATAAATTAGATTATTTTGTAATCTTTATCATGATTATGAATTAAATTTTGTTTAAAAGTCAGATTAATTAAAGCAAAGAAAATTAAACTTTTAAAAGATTATTAGATAAACTTTAATTAAGTAAATTGCTTAAGAAATAATTATATATAATTTAAATAATAACATTTTTCGAGGGATATAATTTTGATTCAAGGTATTTTGACATTCCAATTTAAAATTAACCTAAAACAAACAGGTGAAATAGAGCCAGAATTCGAACCTATACATTTAGAATTTAGGGACGAAACATATAATGAGGATAATTATGCAATATTGATTGCTGAAAACGATATATTTGCTACATTTTATCAACATACAACTGGACTCTTCGGAGTAAAGTATAGCTACAGTAATTTTTATACAGGAAGGTTAAAAGAAACTCCTTATCAGATTATTTCATATTTTAAGCAATCTGCTGATGGTTCACAATTCTTAGCAATATCAATATTCGAATTAGATGATGAAATTGAGCTTTTTGAGGATCTAATTAAAGAAATGGGGAATCGACTTGATAAAATATTTGATAAACTTACACGGGCAAAAAGTTCAAAACAGGTTTCATTAATCTCTAATATAAATATAAGATTAAAAAATGAAGTAAAGTTTACAATATTTCAAGTTGATAGGTTATCTAATTTGGATAAACTTCAGAAAGTTTCTTTAATATTTAATAGTGTTGAAAGGATGAAAATCTTGGAAGTTTTACGTGATCGTCCGATATCTAAAAGAGAAATGAAGGATATACTTGAAAAATTTAAAACTACCCCCAATGTAGATATATTACTACGACCTTTTTTAGAACTAAATTTAATTAGACGTGACTGGATTAAAGGAGAAAAAGATAAAAAAACTGGCGAGATTAAATACCAAGGAGAATATTTATTCTTAGTAAAAGATATTCTTATGGCAAGAATCCCAAATGAAAATCTATTAAATCATTTCAAAGAAACAAAAAATGAATTGTTACCAGAATATAAACAAAAAGTTATGGATTTTTTTTCAAATTACGATCCGTATACGCAACCAGTTGAAGAAACAAAAAAATTAGCATCTATCATGCTAAATCCTGATGTATATGATTTTTTTGTGCTTATGCGACATAACCATTATCCACTTGATAAAATCCCTAAGATATTTAGTGAATTTGCTGTAACAGAGATTCTCCTTGATGATTTAAAGAATTTGAATATTATTACTGAGATAAAAGATGACAAAAAGCGAAGTTGGATACTTTTACTTACAGATATTAAACCATTAATTATTTTTCCAGAATATCTATTACCAAAAATTAGAGAAGCTTTTAAAAACCAAGATACTGATGGAGCAATTACCTATGAAATAGCTAAAAAAGCCCTTACTTTATTAGAGATAACATATCCAGAGAAGGTCACTTTTTAGATTAATTTAATAAAAGAGATGATATAAAAAAATGTATCTATTTAAGGAAAAAGATGAAATTGAGATTCCTGTTAGTTGTAAAATATGTTTAAGAGAGATTAAGTTCAAAGTATCTAAAGATGAATATAAGGAGGTCAAAAAATTCCCTATTAAGAAGGAATATGTTCACGGTGAACCGTCTCATAAGTTAATAGTCTTCATTAATCAGTATTTGGAGATAGAAAATTTCGAAATTAAAGATGTTGTTAAAAAAGAAGAAGAAGTTGCATATTCAGAAGAATTAACAAGACAAGTATTAAGTGAGATTGATTTAAATGATGAAGAAATAGAATTATACTTTCGAACAACTGGACGAGAAGCGGTTTCTCTTGGTGAAATGTCACTTTTAATAGGTAAACCTAAAGACGAATGTAAAACAATTGCCGATAAATTTGTTGAAAAGGGATTATTTAAAGAAATTATTGGTGCTACACCACATTATGCTGCGTTACCACCTTATGCTGCTTTAGTTGCTCAGTTAAGAAGCTTTTATGACTACATTTCAAATATAAAATCTAAATTACCAACTCAATTAGATAAAGCTTTCACTCAGCTAGAGTCTGAAGCTAAAGATATGGAGAAACTTAAAGACTCTAGTGAGCTCATAGGTAATTTAAAACAAAAAATGATAGATCAAATCCATGCCCAAAAACAAGAATTTGATGATACTATTGCAGCAATAGATAACATTAGAAATATTTCAGTGGATATAAGTAGTCTTGGTGATTTTGCAAAAACTATTTCAGAAGAACAAATTGGAGATCTAACTAAACAATTTGAAAATCTTAATACAAAAACGTCTCAAATTATTAATAATCAACTTGATGCATTAAGAGATCAATTCGAAGAACTAAAAGAAACCATAGCTGAAAATTTACGAAAATTACGTTTAGGTGTACTCCAGCAAACTGTGGTTGATGTAATTGAAAAAATAATAGCAAATCGATTAAAAGAAATAACAAATAATATTAATATACAATTAAGTGTAAGTCAAACTGTGTTTGTAGATGAATTGAAAAAAGCAACTCAAGGATTAGACACTGAAATTATTTCAAACTTAAAAAAAACAATTGAGGATGCAGTAAAAAATATTAAGGGGATTACTGCTAAGTCTGGTGAAGATACAGAGAAGATATTTGCAGAAATGAGTAAAAATTTCGATAAAGCTGTAAAAATGGCAGAAGAAAAAATAGATGGCATTTCTGGCGGAATTTTTCAATCTTTTGGTAATATTAAAGACGTTTTTTCAAGAGAAATTGTAGATACCTTAAACAACACCTTAGAGGATATATTAAAAAGGTTGGAGATCAGCGAGATAACTACCAAGGAGTTCTGGGATCAAGCAAAAAGGGGCAAGCTATTTACTATGAAAGATATATGGTTTATTCGGTCTATGGAAAGTGCTAAGGCTCATATTAATGATGAAATTGCAAAAGCTAAAATGCGAGTTTTAGTAGTTGCACCTCAAATTACAGATGTTGATATTGATGCTTTAAAAGAACGACCTTCAAGAATAAATTTTAGAATCGCTGCATATATCGATCCTACATCACCAGTGCATGAAGCGATCTTACGAGAATTTGATAATATGGATAATGTTGATTATAGAAATCGTTCACTACAAAATTTATGGGGTATAAACAGGGATTATGAAGAAGTAGTCCTATGTGTACTTTCAAAAACTGAGTTTCGAGGAGAGACCATAACTGAGATTGCAGGAATAGGAAGTATTATTGAGGAACATATTAAAATTTTTGTACCTGTACTTGAAGATGCTTGGGTTTCTGCAAGAAAAGAAATTATGAGATCTATTAAAAGTTCTCTTTCAAAAGAGGAAGCTAAATTAGAACCAGTTATTCCTGAACCTCAAATTGTGCCTAAACCAGTTAAAGAGGCACCTCTTCCAGCAAAAAGAGAAACAGAGGAGAAAAAACCATCCTTTCTTTCAAAGCAGTTTAACGATATTATAAATAATATAGATAAAATGACAGGAATTGAAATTTCATCTACTCTAGAAAGATTTCAAAGTGAATATGTTAAGATAGAAGGATATAATAGTATTTTAAAAAGTATACACGGTGCTAGTACTGATCTCAACAAAAAAGCTGAACTACTAAGTCGTCCTGAAAGAGAAGAATTGAAGTTATCAATGAAGTCATGGAAAGAAAAGCTTAATCTTTAAATCTATATTTTAAAAAAATTTTTTTACTATTATTATCTTAGTCAATATATAATTTTAGCTTATAACAAAATCATTCTTATTCTATTTTTAATTACACTTTCTATGGTTCAAGAATTAATCACTACCACATCCGGAAAGGTAAATGATTATCTTCATCAAATTGATGTGAGAGCATATGGAACAACTCGAATGCTGTCTCTGTATCTTGGAGAATTCGATGACAGTTCAATCTTATTTGATTGTGGTTCATCATTAGATGTTAAAAAAACTCTAAGATACCTTAAAAATCATAAAATTCCCTTAATTTCAATGAAGTATCTTGTTACATCTCATCATCATTTTGATCATAATGGTGGCTTATGGAAATTATATGAAGAGATAAAAAAACATAATCAAGATATAAAAATTATTACAAATCAACAGACTAAAGAATTATTAAATAACTATGAGAGTCATTTAGATCGAGCAAGGCGTACTTATGGAAATCTTGTTGGTGATATGAAACCAATCGAGGATAAAGCTTTCAAAATCATAGAACCAAATCCAATTTTTTATGCTGATCCAATTAATTTTGATATTGTTGATACATTTTATAAAAATGGATCAGAAATAAAATTAGCAATTTTAAAAACACCAGGACATACTCCTGACCACCAATCTTCTATGTTAATAAGGAATAATATAATTGAATTTCTATTTTTAGGAGAAGCTGTAGGGACATTGTATCACACTACGAAATTAGTAACGATGCCAGTATCAATGCCAGTATATTACAATCATAAAGACTATATGAACTCAATTGAAAATCTTAAGAAACTTCGACCCTTAATAGCAGGTTTTGGTCATTTTGGAATCGTTAATGGAGAAAAAAATATAAGAGAAATAGTATTAGAACATGAATCCTTTATGAAAAAATTTAGAAAATTAATAATGGAATTCTATGAAGAAAAACCCGATACTAAATATATTGTTAATAAAATAGTGCCAATTTTAACTGAAAGAACAGATCTAACTACTGATCATAACTCTGTTTTTAATAGCATTGTATTAGGTATAGTTTATGGCATGATGATGAACCTAGGTTATAGGAAAGAGTAATTAAATATTTTTCCCAAAAACTTCTAATTGCTAACTTACTTTCATCTTTCATAATGGATAGATATATCGAGAATTATGATGTCTGTATTATAGGAGGAAGTATTGCAGGTAATTATTTATGTTATCTATTATCTAAAACAAAGTTAAAAATAGTTGTTATTGAAGAACATAAAGAAATTGGATTGCCTGTCCAATGCGCTGGTATAGTTTCTCAAAAATTATCTCAATTAATTGAGCTTCCTCAAGAAATTGTACTAAATCGTGTAGATAAAGTTAAATTAGTTGCTCCTTCTGGAAAATTTATAAGGCTATCAGGGAATGAAAGACCATATATCATAGATCGCCATGCTTTAGACTTATTATTTTATTCGAAAGTTAAAGATAATCCAAATATTACTTACTATCTTGAAGAGAAATTTAAATCATTTAAATACAGATATTTAGTCCAAGAAAAAAAACAGTTTATATTAGTAGAAACATCAAAACGAAGATTAACAGCTAAAATTTTAGTTGGATGTGATGGACCTCTATCTTCTATTTCAAAATTGATGGGCCTTAAGCACAATAAACTGTATGCTACTCAAATTCGGATTCAAGGAAATTTTAGAGTTGATGAGGTTGTAATGTATTTTGACCCTCGATGGAAAGAATTATTTGGATGGATTATTCCTGAGGGTTTCAATAATATTTGCCGTATAGGCGTTGCGTCTGCTAGAAATGTTGCTAAAAATTTTCATATCTTTTTGAAAAAGTTAAAAATTGACCTCTTAAAGGCAATTGAGCATCAAGGTGGAATTATTCCTTATGGTATATTGAATAAATTAGCATTCGACAATGTCTTACTCTTAGGAGATTCAGCTTGTCAAGTCAAAGCAACTACTGGGGGAGGTATTATAATGTTATTAACCTCTGCTAAATATGCTGCAAATTGTATCATAAAATGTTTTAAAACAAAGATCTTTTCAAGGAGTTTTATTAAAAGGTTTTATGAAAGACCTTGTCGATCTATTATAGGAAAACAGTTAAAGATTCATTATCTTATAAGAACTGTATTAGAATTATTTACAAATTATGATTATGAAAAATTGTTTCAAATTATTAAAACTAGTAAAATTGAACATTTAATCTCCATATATGGTGATATGGATTTTCCAAAAGTCTTATTGATTAAACTAATAAAAAATCCATCATTTTTTTCTTTCTTTATGAAATTTATATTAAAAAGACCTACCATTTTTGTCAGATTTCTAAAAATATTAACGAATTGAAAATTTTTTATAATTTTAAAATTTAAGATGGATGGTCGAAGCTACTCGTGAATTTGGGCAATACCCTCTAAATTTTTAAGCTATATAAAAATCTGATTTTATATATAAAGAATAAATTAAGGAGGAGTCATTACAAAAAAAGCAAATTGATTAAAAATGATAAACCAAACTAACATAAACAACAGTGCTATTGCTGTGGAAACTAATCCAAAACCTTTTACACCTTTAGGAATACCTAAACCCTCTTCGTTCTTTCTCTGAATAATTGCTCGAATCATGGCAACAATATAAATTAATACTACTATTAAACTGACAATCCATAAAAATAACATCAGTAGGGATAGGGTATATATTGGAAATGTATTTAACCATGCCCAGAATCTAACAATTAAGTATGTAGGGATTGCACTATATATAACTGCTGTAAGGAAAAAAACGATACTCCATAAAATTCCTTTAAGTGCCATTTTTCTAACTATTATTCATTCGATGAATAACGATCTATTTTTATTTATTATATTCTTAATGATTTATAAGATTTGTTAGGGCTTTATTTCTGGATTTTAAAATAGAAAAATTCATTACTGTTAGAATAAGATTTTATAATAAACTTTTTATTAGCCATCGTAGTGATTTCATGACCTCCTCATCATCGGTCATTATATTTAGTGGTTGGTATTTAACTTTCACACCTTTTTGTTTCAAATCTTCTAAATTAAACTTTTGGAAAATATATTCCATATTGTACTTTTCTCGGTTGTCAAATTTATTTCCGATTATTAAAACAGGTGCCATTTCATTTTCTAATTCTATACACTTATCTTTAATGATATTAAAGAGCTTATTTGTTTTTCCTATTGATTTTTTATCTGAAATATTTGTTAATCCAATAAATCCTTGAGCATTTTTAATACAGTCATCAAAATTATCAAAAAGTTTACATTTAAATTCCTTTTTATCCTCATCGTAATGTAAAATTTCCAAATTCTCTATTAAAACTTCAAGAATCCGTGTGATTATATCATCGTTTTTTATATTCAAAAATTGAATTAGTTCAATATTTTTCAAAAAAGTGGTTTTTCCCACTTTAGGAGCCCCAAATATAAAGATTTTTTTAATTTTTCGCTTACCCTTTAACGGAGGTTCAAATTGGAATCTTGGAGTTAATTTACTATAATATTTATTAAAAATTCTTAAAAATTCTTTTTTCAGTGTATCATTGGCTAGATCAAGGATAGTCGCACTTGAAATTGCACTTTTTTCAGAATGTAATAATGTAGAAATTTCTTTCAGTTTTTTAATTTCAGAAGCAAATTCTTCCAATATAGGTGCTTTCGAATCTAGATATTTGAAAACATCCACTATTTCATCTTTAAAAATAGCAGTCTTAACTAGGTATGAGATCATCATAAGATCCTTACCTCCTCGAGCCAATTTAGAATTAATATAAAAGATATGATTTACAGTCTGATATTTTCGATAAGCAAATATAAATGTTCCTGGTTCTTCATTAAATTCAAGAATTCTGCCTAAATCAGGTGTTTCTATTGACTTTAATAGAGGTTCGCTACAATATAATGTATTTGGTCCTATTACATTGTCAAAATATGAAATACATAATATTTGATCTTGAGACATTTTTATTAAGGTCTAAATTTTTGTCAATAATTTTATCGGTTATTATTTTAAATTTTATTAATACATAATTTAGTAAGAAAGTGATTATTATATTTTTAAGCCTAAAATGAAAAAAAAAGAGTTTAAAAAAAAAACATTTTTTTTTTCATTAATTAATGAAAAAATCCCAATACAAAGCTTAATCCATTTTGGTATGGTGATAATGTACAAATCACTAGCGTTAAGAAAAAAGAACTTACAATAGCACCTGCAATAACATTCCCTGATTTCTGGTATATGAGCGTTGAGCTGAAAGCAATTGATAAAAGAATTGGAATAGCAACTGGTAAAAAGGTTCCAAAATAAAAGAAATTCTTCATAATAATAGCTAGGATAAATAAATAACTAAATATATTTAAAAAGAGAAATCCAAAAATCATTAGTGATACTTTAATAAGGTTTCGACGACCTGATCCGACTTTATTTTGTATGACACCGTGAAATAACAATCCAAATATAATATTTATGAAGAAGAACATCATGAAGTATATTGGCACCCAAAACGTTTTCATAGGAGCTGGAACCATACCTAAATAATTTAATCCAATTGATAGATATAAGATTAAATAAAAAATCACCGCTAAAATTGCTCCTAATAAAATTTGTTTAACTAATTGTTCTTTTGAAGAAATAAATGGCTTTTTAATGATAGTTAATAAGGTTAAATTTTCTTTTTTCCCCAGTTTATATAGTAAGATTAATATTCCAAACATTTGACCAAATAAAAGTGTTGAAACAAATCCAGCTATAGCTAAAGGTAAAATTATAAAGATTGGAATGAAAATGATTACACCTGGTATACCAAGGACAATACTATAAAATATCGTTTTTATAATGGTGCTATTTACTGATTCATTTTCTATTTCTATAATCACTCTATCTTTTTGTTTAGAATTTAATATGAACTTAGATAGAGGGGGAATTATAAGAAAGAAAAAGCCAACTCCTCCGATAATTTGGAGACCAAGGATTAGAAATCTAATGTTTACAAAAAAGTTCTCATCAACTGCTTTTACATCAGGAAATGTATTCATTACAAAATTTCTTGCTTCTCTAATGAAATCTGGATCCCAAATTCCTAAAACGTGATTACTGGTATCATCTAAATATATCATTGAAGCGTTTCCATCTTGAAAACTCCCGTATAATTTATTTACATCAATATCCGCAGAGGGTAGACCCACTCGATCTGATAACCCTTCTTTCAGTTCTCTAACCGTAATCGCTTCATCATATCGTCCTACAATCATCAAAATATTCAATGGATCAGAAGAATTTCCTATTCTCACATTAGTTGGAAGTCTTGTTCCAGCTCCAACAAAGCATTTAAAATTTGCTGATTGATTCACAATCTCTATTCCTGGAAATCCACCCATAGAGAATCCTAAATACCCAAGAGCACTTGAATTGATATCAACTCTAGAATTTACGTAAGATATGATTGCTTGTATATCATATATTAACCTATCCCTCTTAAGTTCACCTGAACTTTGCCCATGTCCTCTGAAATCGAAAGGTATAGCCACAAATCCTGCAGCAGCTAATTCTATTGCATAACCCTTCATCATCTCTTTATTCGACATAACACCATGTCCTATAATCACAGCCTTCTTGTTGGTTCCACCTTTTTTTGGCTCAAATACATTAAATGAAATTATTTCACCATCAGATGTCTTCACGGTTCGCCCATAAGTAGTTTTTATACCTATCGGAATTATAAGGATTAATATTGTTCCTACAATGAATATTAATAAAAAAAGGGAAATCAAAATTAAATATTTTTTCGAAATTTCAAAGCGATTCATTTTAGTTCCATAAACAATAGTTTGGTTGTTAAATTATTAGATTTTAGCATTAATTAATATTAATTTTTTTTGGATTAATCATACAAAAGAGTAAAAAGTAATTGTCTTTAATTTTGAAAAAGTCTTTGTTTCAGTATTAATAAAATATTAATAAAAAATTTTTAATCTTCAAAGAATTTTCACACACAAATTATTTAGGTATAAAACAATGATTACAGAAGAAAAAGTCAGGAATCGATGGATTATTGTACTAGGTGCTATCCTTATCCAATTAGCTCTGGGGACGATCTACTCATGGGGTACTCTTACTATCTTTGTTAGCCCTTACTTACATGAAGCAAGGGAATTAACTGTCTTTGTTTTCGGAATTGGTTTATTATCTTTTGCAATTACTATGATTTTTGCTGGACAGTTACAACAGAAATATGGTCCTAAAAAAATAGCAATCCTTGGAGGTATTTTAATTGGAATTGGTGTTATAACATCAGCGGCAATGAATACATTTATTGGATTATTTATTACTTATGGTATTATATTTGGAGCAGGTATAGGATTTGGATATGTTTGTCCAATTGCATCAGCAAATAAATGGTTTCCAGATAAAAAAGGATTAATTAATGGAATTGCTGTTGCGGGATTTGGAGCTGGTTCCTTTATATTTAATTACGTTATTAAAGCTTTGGCAAATCCTAAGAATTTGGAAACAACTGATTTAGATTTCGTTTCTGAAATATCAAAAAATATTCCAATTATGTTTATTGTATTAGGAATAATTTATTTAGTATTAATTATAGGTGGCGCAATGAATTTAAGTAACCCTCCTGAAGGTTGGAAACCAGAAGGTTGGGACCCTCCTGCGCCTTCAGAAGAAAGTGGAATTTCTGGAATTGAGTTTGAAAGGAGCAAAACAGTTAAATTACCTCAATTTTGGATGTTATGGGCAACATTTGTATTGAGTGCAATATCAGGGTTAATGGTTATTGGATCATATGCTGCTTTTGCTAAATCAGAAAATTCGGGAGGGGATCTAATTTATGTTATTGGAACTGCTGATTTTGTATTAATTGGCAGTTTAGCTGCCTTATTTAATGGAGCTGGGAGAATCATATGGGGACAATTAGCTGATTTAATTACCTATAAGAAAGCAATGTTCATTATGTTTACAACTCAAGCGATTTTAATGTCTTTATATTTTACAACAAACGAGAATGTTGTATATTTTCTAATAATGACATGTGCTATTTATTTTTGCTTTGGAGGTAATTTTTCATTGTTTCCAACGGCAACTGCTGATTTATTTGGCACTAAAAATTTAGGGCCTAACTATGGAATAGTATTTACTGCCTATGGAATTGCTGGATTTATAGGAGCAACTATGGTGAATGCGTTTGTATCAGTATTCGGAAGCTATTTGATTCTTTTTATTCTCATGGGAATGATGTCTATTGGTGCAGCAATTTTAGCATTTCTTATTAAGCCCCCTAGAAGCAAACGTAATTAATTAAATCTAAGTTAATTCCTTTTTTCTATTTTTTACATTTATATATAAGCACAAATTGGTTAAAGTACTTTTTTTTCGTTCACTTTAAAAATAAATCTAGAAATATGTTATTGTAGATAAGGTTATCTACACATCGGTTAACGGTGAGGAGGTTTACTATAATGAATTTTCAAGGAGAAACAGTTCCCTAAATTGACTATAAGATTCGTTCTCGAATTTTATATCTTATATTTTATAATGGTGTTTATAATTTTCTATAATATAAAGCAATATTCAATTCTAAATAAAAATTGAGCTTTATAATAGTCAGTTGAAAATTAAAATTAATAATAAGGGAAAGGGAAATAGTATGAATTTACACAAAAAGAAAATCTTTCTTAGCTTCTTTCTTATATATTTTGTTATTACCATGTTTCAAGTAATTTTTCTCTATTTTATCCCTTTATTTTATTTAGATGTTTTAAAAGTAGATCCTAAAGAATTAGCTTTAGTACAAATATTCCCATACTTACCCTTATTCATATCTCCTTTATTTGGCTATTTTTATGATAGATATTTTACAAAGGAAGTTCAAAGTAAACTTTTATTCAATATTTGTTGTCTAATTTTGTGTGGAAGTATTTTAATATTTATTTTTTATAAGGAATCACTATATTTATTCGGATTATTTACTTTTCTTTCACTTTTTTCAATTTTCTTAATCAGAACCGTAATGAGTAATCTTTATTTACGGATTTCTCAAGAATTTTCCTCTGTTAAACAAACTATTATTTTAATTCTCAGAATCACTACAATTACAGCTTATCTAACAACATCAATACTTTTTCAAGTTATTATAGTTAAAATATCATTGTTGACGTTATGGCATATTTTCTTTTTTCTGTGTTTTTCAGTAATGATTATCTTTATTGTAATAAGCGTTGCTTTAAATAGTAAAATACAACTACTCTCCCATACTTCTAGTATAAAAGAATCTAGTAAAAGGCATTCTATGAATAATAAAAATCCTATTATGTTAATTATATATATTGCATTTTTTCTTGGAAGTTCCGATTTATTATTCCTTTATCTTTTTAGTTCATGGATTTTAAATAAATTTGGAGAATCATCATTTAGAGTCTATAGTTTTTTATTATTGATTTTTCCAATCGGGCAACTTTTAGGCAATATTCTTGCCTATAAATTAGATCTTAAAAAAAGTAATAATGGAAAGGAGTATGATAAGAGAAAATTAATGTTTATTGGTATAATTTCATATATGCTTTTGATGGGCTCCTTAACAGTTTCTAATTTCGTGTTGATTTTGATTATAAATTTTGGGCTTTCTTTTTCAGCAAGCTTGGCAATTTTCTCATATACTTCTTTTATTACTGATATTTCTAAAAATGAGAAGTTTAAAACATGTAAATTTCAATTTCTTCAGACCTATACCTCTTTGGCTCAAATTGTATTTGTTCCAATAAGCTATTTAGTCTATTCTTTTGTAGTGATAGAATTTCTAATATTGACTTCAGTTGTATTATTTGGAATTTCAGGGATGTTCATCTTAATAACTTATTCTTTAGAAAAAGATCTCTACAAGTAAAATTTGAAGAATGAAATTGCATTTTATCTATATGTTTCTCGTAATACCTTTTTAATAGTTAAAAATTCACGGGGTTTCTAATGAATACATCAATCAACCGAATTGTTTCATATATATCTTCGAGCTTTAATAAGGAAGTAGGTGAATGAATATATCGACAAGGTACGGAAACTACTGAACTTGGTACACCTTCCCGAGTAACTTGAATTCTTCCAGCGTCAGTATAACCATACATCGGTTTTTTTATTTGGAATGGAATTTTTTCATGCTCAGCATTTTTGATAAGTCTTTTATTTACCTTAGGACTTGAGATAATTGATTTATCAGCAACTGTAATGGCTGGACCTTTTCCGATGTATACAGGGATTTCAGATTCTCTAATACCAGGCACATCTGCAGCCGTAGTATTTTCAATCGCTAGTCCCATGGTGGGATTCAGATTAAAAGCGCCTGTTATCGCTCCAACTCTTCCTCTTTCTTCTTGTACAGCAAAATTAAATAG
Organism: Promethearchaeota archaeon; assembly: GCA_048938025.1. Lineage (GTDB taxonomy): Archaea > Asgardarchaeota > Lokiarchaeia > Sigyniarchaeales > SOKP01 > Loki-b32. The sequence goes on along the minus strand of JBHLMP010000031.1, from coordinate 18,880 downwards.
TACAGTATCTTTAATTTTAATTTCAGATTTCTCCTTTAATAGCATCATTATATGGAGAAGTACATTACACCCCGTTCTATCGTCAAATGCTTTTCCTCGAACCATATTATTTGGAAATTCTTCAAAGGGTGAATAAAGGGTACCTACAGTACCAATATTAAGGTTACCGTTTAATACTTCCTCTTTGGAGCCCATTCCTATATCAATATACAAATCATTAATTTCTACAATCTTTTTTCGTTCATTTACTGAAGTTAGATGTGGAGGCTTAGAACCAATGATTCCGTGAAAAACTTCTCCAGATTCAGATCTTATGATAACTGCTTGTCCTAATAATATTCTAGTATCCCAGCCACCGATTGGAACAAATCTTAGGAAACCAGTTTTTTCAATATGAGAAACCATGAACCCTATTTCATCAGTATGAGCATCTAACAAGATTTTTTTCTGACCATCATTTCCTTTTTTTACAGCAAGAACATTCCCTAATGGATCAACCCAGGCTTTATCAGCTAATCCTTTACTCTCAATTTCACTAAGGATAAAGCTACTTACATCTTCTTCAAATCCCGAAACACCAAATAAGGAGGATAATTTACGCTGTAAGTTTTTAATACTTTCAATATTTAATATTTCACTTTTCATGATTAAAAGAAATTGAGTTTATTAAGAACTTAAATAATTTGAGATAATTAAAACTAATTAATCAAATTTTAGAAATAGGGAAAAATAATATTAAAAAAAAATGACTTATAAGGATCTTCTTACGTACTATTTACTTTTTTCTTTTTTTCAATTCTGCTATTGATTTCTCTGCCAAGATTAAAGCATCGTCGTACTTTGATTTAAATTTTTTAACTTGGGCTTCTAATTCAATGATCTTATTATTTAAATCTAGCAGTGCTCCACTATCTTCTGTTAATTGAACAATTTCCCCCTCTCCTTTCTCTGCCATTTCCTTTAGATAATTATATTTCTCTTTCCATACATCAATTTCTGTTTGTAATTCTTGTATTACATCATCGGTTGCTTCGAGTGGTAGTTCCTTTCCTTCTTTTACATCAGCTACCTTTTGTTTTAATCGAGATACTTCATCCTCTAATTCTCTTATTCTAACTTTTAATTCAGCAATCTCTTCTAAATAATCTGCTGAAGTTTTGGGTTCCATCATTTCTTGATAAACTGATTTTCCCGTTTCTAATTCATCAGCAGATTTTCCGCCTAGAAGTCTCTCCTTTCGTTTTTGTAATTCTTCTACAGTTTGTTTTGATAGAAAATCTAATGGATTAAAACTTACACCACCATGTTTTGTTCTTCTTTTTCTTATTTTCACAAAGAGAGGAATTCCTTTGACGGCTTCTCCACAGATTATTGCTTCTCCTTTACCTAATCCAGAGATATCTGATTTGTTTTCATTACTTAAATCTTCGGCACTTGATATAGTTATTCCAATATCCCGGATATCAGAAAGATTGTGAACAACCCATGTTCCTGCTTGAGCTCTAATAGTTGTATCTAATAATTGTGGTCGCTGTGTTCCAATTACTATATTTGCTCCAAATTTTCGACCCTCCTGTGCAAAGAGCTTAACTACTTCGCAAGTTTCCGTTTGTTTCTTTCCAGCAAATAAGTGAGCCTCATCTAAAAATAAGTAAAACGGAGGAATGGTTCTTGTTGTGCTAGCATCATAAAGTTTTTTTAGAAGTTTGCCAGCTATAGCCTCTTGTACCTCCAAAGCCATTCCATTCAAATTAACTACGGTACAAAGATTAGGTGCAATAATATCTGTAGGCTTTAATGAAAATAAGTACTCTATATCAACATCTCCACCTTTGTTTTTCTTTAAATCAGAAAATTCAATAATACTATCTACAAATTCGCTTTCCCCTTCTGGAAGATCTTCACCTGCGACCTTTAAACTCCCATATTCTCCATGTCTATCTAATATTACTACAGGAATTCCTTTCTTTAGGAATTCTTCACAGAGAACTCCCATAGTGTAGGATTTACCCGATCCAGATTTTCCGGTAATGAAAATTCTACCAAAATTTTTGATTAATAAATAAACTTCATAAGGATAACCAATAAGCTTTCCTAAAGAGAGAGATTCTTCCGGTGGGTTGAAGATTCCTAAAATCTTTGAAATTTGTTCTTCTTTTGCCATGAAGACATCCGAGCCAATTTCAAAAGGACGCGTTGGTCTTTCTCCTAATACAGATAATTTTGCCATACGACCTTTCTCATCAGTCCACATTTCGGTAATGTATAATACATAATATGACTTTTTCCCTGCTTCACCTTTTTCACCATAAACCACTAAATAATTATTCCTTTCAACTGAAGGACCCTCAAATACAGCTGTAACTGTATGAGTTGTTGTCTTACCAGTTAAACGACCTACCGGTTTTTCTTCTAGTAAATCTTCATCTGACATAATAATCACTCAAAATTTAATGTTCTAGAATTATCGGAAGTTAAAAAATATATAAGTTATATTGATACTAGAAATTTTAAGAATTTAAATCTAAGCGATTTTTCTTTTTTTAAGAAATTTTAATCTGATTTTGTTTAGTCTTTTCGGTAAATTATGCTTTTCTTTACCATATAAGTAGGTTTATAAGACTCTTTTGCTCTTCTTACCCCTTCTATTCCCAAATCTTGTTCTCTATTAACATAAAGCGTATCTTCACTGCTATTTTTTAAAAATAAATTATTGATTGCTTGATAAGAACCCTCATATTCCCTATGAGCTTTCTCAATATGAATCACTAAAGTTCTTTTATTTAACATTTCACCAAATGTATAAGCAGCACATTTATCATTTACACATAATATCCCCCCACTAAAACCAAGCGCTTCAAAATTGTTTAGTGCTTCATATATTGCTTCTTGTTCTGCTTCTAAACTTTCATCTTCAGTACAAGCTCTCATTACACACCATTCCAATTGGAGCTCTTTACATTTCTCAACAAGATTGTTTGTTAACAATTGGAAATCATAATCATAATTGTTAAGGAATTTTTGTAGCCATCTTCTATTTTGTCGGAACTTATTTCCCGCTAAATTAAGAATCTCTTCTTTGTTATAAATATAATCCCAATTATTCCGATCTTCAAGATAATCTAAATTTAATTTAGTATATTTCTCATTTTGAGTTACTTTTGCGCAAATTTCTTCTGGAATTCTATGAATCTCTATATTACGAATATTCTCAAATAATTCAATAATGATTTCATCTGGATGTGGGCCAATTGGAGGAAAAAAGTAAATATAATCTCTAGATCCACCATTAATTGGCTTTTTCCTTTTTTTCAAATAATCATTAGAAAATAAGATTAGATGCTCCTTAAACTCCATGAATAAGAAATTATAATAAATCCTCCACATAAAGAGGTTTGTAAATGTAAATTCAGATGTTTCTGGTGGATACTTTTGGAAATACTCATCAAAAAGTTTTTTATCTGTTATTTCAATAGGTTTTCCAGTGCTAAGATCCATGGTTAATTTATTATTTAAAGATCTTTAAAAGGATTATTCTTTTATTCAATTAATTAAATCAACTTAATAGAATTTCAAGAATTTACACCAAAAAAAGTAAAATAAAAAAAAATAAAAGTTAAATTTCTATAACTTTTTAACTATTAATTCAGCCATCCGGTTTGAAAAGCCCCATTCATTATCATACCAGCTCAAAACAAAAACCTCATCTTCAACAATTTTAGTCCAAAGACTGTTGAATATTGAGCTATGAGAATTACCAATGATATCACTACTTACAATAGGGTCTTCCGTATATTCTAAGATGCCCTTCAGACTACTATTAGAAGCTTCTTTCATCTTAGAGTTTACATCGTCAGCAGTACATCTATTTTCTACTACAACTTTTAAATCAACCACGCTACCATCAAGTGTAGGTACTCTTATAGCAATACCATCTAATTTTCCTTTAAGATCTGGAAAAACTAATCCAATTGCTTTAGCAGCACCCGTAGATGTAGGAATCATGTTTTGAGCTGCCGCTCGTCCACGGATCATTTTTTCAGGAGTTCCTGACCTTGCGATATCTGCTATAGTTTGATCGTTAGTGTAGGAATGGATAGTCGTCATAAGACCGTATTTAATCTTAAAATTATCATGCACAACTTTAACAACTGGAGCTAAACAGTTGGTAGTGCATGATGCATTTGAAATTATTTTATGATCACTAGTTAATTTATCATCATTACATCCTAATACAACTGTAATATCTGGATCTGTAGCTGGAGCACTGATTAGTACTCTTTTTGCTCCTGCTGTTAGATGTTTTGAAGCACCATTTCTATCGACAAATCTGCCAGTTGATTCTACAGCAACATCTACATTTTTACTAGCGTGTGGTAAATTCGCAGGATCTCTTTCAGCAGTAATAGGAATTTCTTTATTATCAATAACCAATGCCGAATCTCTAGCTTCAACTGTTCCTTTAAATCTTCCAAAGACAGAGTCATACTTTAAAGCATAAGCCAAATATTTTGCTTCGAAAAGATCGTTGATGGACACAATATCAATATCATTCCAGTAATTATCGTATACCGCTCTAAAAAACAATCTTCCAATTCTACCAAAACCATTAATTGCGACTCTTTTCGCCATTTTTATCATTTTTTTAATTTAATTCTAAATATTAGAAATAACAATCTAAATATGTGGTAGATAGTTTTTTAATTTTTTAGTTTTACATTTTTCAAGATTAAGAAATGTAATAATTTTCACTTTATAGAAATTCTTATGGAGAAAAGGGATGAAAAATTAGATATCTAACTTAATAAGATTAATTCCAAATTTGAAATAAAAATTACCACTTCCATTATTGCTAATTTATTTCGATATCATTAGGTTCAATATACTTTAAATTAGAATTTAAGTTAAAGATCTTATGAGTATTCAAGAAAATATAATATATGAAATAAAAGGACGTATCGCTATAATCACAATAAATAGACCTGATAAGGCAAATGCGTGTAGTGTATCTATGTTAAAATCAATACATGAGAAGCTTGTTGAAGCAGATAAACATGAAAAAGTTAAATGTATTATAATTAAAAGTATCGGGCAGAGATTCTTTTCTGCGGGTTATGATCTTAAAGAAATACAAGGATCTCCTGAAAACGCAGTTAAAATAACGGAGTGGGGTAGAAAAGTTAATGAAACTATACTTCTCATGAAGAAACTAGTGATAACTCAAGTTCAAGGCATTGCTGTTGGATTTGGTGTTTTACTGATACTTGCTTCTGATTTAAGGATCTTTGCGGATAGACCTAAGGATGAGTTATATATAAAATTACCAGAGCTCGCTATTTCTGCTTTTCCGCAGACTGGGGCAACCCTTTTACCATTATTGGGCTTCGGATTATCATATGCAAAACAACTACTTTTTACTGCAGATAAAGTTGGTGTAAGAGAGTTAAAAAATATCAATTTTCCAACAAGAGTTTTTCCTCCCGATCAACTTGATGCTGAAACTTTTGATTTTGCAAAAAAAATAGTAAAATATCAAACAGAATTTATATTCTTTACGAAATCCATGTTAACAATTATGAATAAAGCCTATATTAAATCATGCCTTGATTTAGAAGACGAATGTGGGAAGGCTGCTTATGCTACAGAAAAAAAATCCATGAAGGAGCTAGATGATTTTATAAAGAACTTACATCAAAAATACCCTTGAATAAGGAAGATTATAACTAAAACCTTTTTTTTAAAAATATGTGAAAATATTAGTTAATTAGATTAACCTTCTTCTTCAGTTTCTTCTTTACCCATTAATCGAATTACAGCGTCAGCAAGTTTATTCTGGCTACGGCTCATAATTCCTTTTATTTTTCCTTCTTTCCCTAGAACACGTAGCATAATCCCATTCCATACTGAAGAAGGTTCTCCTTTAACTTGTTTGAATCGGTCTCGATGTACTTCAACACTTATGTTTTCATAATTTTTTGATGCTTCTGTACATTTAAAGCATAAAATGCATTTATCTCTATCTATGTCAATATCTTTGTCTTTTCGGGTCATAGCTCCTACAGAACACTCATCTGCAAATTGATCTATGACTTTTGTATCCCCTTCATTACACGTAATCGTTATGCTCCCTTCAACCACCTTTCGAACCTTATTTCCATTCTCTAAAGTTCGAACTTCTTCCTCAAATTCTGGAAGAGAACCGTTTTCTACCAATAAAATCTTTTTCTCTCCATTTATAAAGAGTTCTAGTGTATAAGATGGGCAGATCCAAGTACAGGAACCACAATGGACACACTTTTCTGGATCAACGACGATCTTCTTGTTCGAATCAATCCCCATCTCTTTTGGAGTACCAATAGCGGTCTTCTTGAGAGGCTCATCATAGATAGATATAGTAATGGGGCAAACCCTATGGCAAAAACCACACTCTATACATTTTGATTCGTCATATTTAAGAATCATTTCCATGTTTAGCATTTTATGAATATAATGAGTGATGTTCTCATCAATCTCAATTGCTTTTTTAGCCGGTAACGACATATTTCTTCAATTTCATATCAAATTTAGTAATTAATAATTTATAATTTAAAAAATATAATAAAGGTTTATCTTTCAATCAAACCTTCTATCTATGTTATGAAACTTATATAAGATCCGAGGGTAATATTGGCTGAGTTAGGAGTTTTTTAAAATCAGAAGGAGAAGGACGTTCTCCAAATTTCTTTTTAATCAACATTTCACCTATAAAATAATTAAAGACATAGGTTGACCATAAAGGATTGCGAATGAACATAAGGTTTTGTCTAAGACGCTCTTTCATAATAAAACCAAAATCTAAACCATATTTCATTAACTGATCATCAGACCAACCGTCTACGTGAGCGTGAATTGCCAAATTATTCGTTAAAGCCCTAAGATCCTTTGTAGCCTCGTTTTCAGCCACCAATGCATTTAAAGAATATTCCTTTTCTGGATATGGACATAATTCTTCAAGACCTATTTTTACTTTTTCACGTTGAGAAAATAAGACATCGAGTCCTGTATTTCCGATACCCTCTGCAATTACACATTCAGGTGTTTGGATCAATATTATACTATGTTCAAACCGATGCTCTTCAATATAAAGTAATTTTTCTTTAACAACATGCTCAGTATGATGACCAGGGTATCCTTCATGAGCAGCAGCTAATAAAACTCTAGTCCAAGCATTGGGAACATCAGTATTTACATCTATTTTAGATTTAAAGTTACCTAAATACCAGTTATATGCCCCCCAAGGCTCATTTTTGACTATTCTGATGGTAAATTCTTCTTCATTGGGTAATAAGCCAGGAAATAATCTTAGTGTACGTTCCCGCACAATTTCACAAGCCTTTCTAAAGGTTCCTTCAATTTTATCTTCGGGTATAGCCCGTCGTTTTTGAATTATATCCATACGTTCAGCTAGATTACCAGATCCTTCATATATGCTATCTAACTCTTTAGCTACATTATAAAATACTGAATCATCAATTAACTCTGGTTTAATATTGTATAATCTATTAACTTTCTCTAAATATGGAATTTCATGTCCATTAAGTATCTCTAATGAAGTTTCCATGGCGCCAAGCATTTTTCCTAGGAACCTAATACGTTCTTCAATAAAACCTTGATTAGGTAATTCTTTTTGAAGAGTTTTACATTTATGAAGTAACTCTTTAGGTGATTGTGGTTTCTCTTTATCAACAGTATATTTCAATTCTGGTGGTCCAAAATAAGCATCAATATACCCCTCTATTAATTTCCCTATTCGGAGCCCAAGAAGTAAATAATTTTTACCAAATTCCTCTAATACCATACCTAGAATTTTCTCTCAAAAAATATAAACTTTTTGAGCTGTAATATTTGAAGAAAATATTATAAGTCTTTTCGGAATGTTTCAGCAGATATTTTAGTTTTTATTGTTTTTCGGAATTTTAATTTCACAAAACAGGCTTGAATTATCAACTTCAACTATTTTGGGCTCAATATGAAAATAAGAAGTTAGAGATAAAAATTCTTCTGGGCTTATTGTTGTTGCTGTGAAACCATCCTTACATACAATAATCCCATTCTGAGTTTTCTCATAATCAATTTCTCCAATTAAGCCATTTTTAGATTGTAATTGAAACCATTCTAATCTATCTTCCCAAAATTTATCGGAATAACTAGAAAAAATAATGTATCCATTAGCTTTAGTAACTCGAATACTCTCTGCTATCAACCTAATTTTATCTACATGAAATGCAGATATTCCATTTTGAATACAAACAACTATATCAAACATATGACTGCGAAATGATAAATCAATCGCATCCATCGTTAATAAATAAAAATTTGAATAAGGTTTAAGCATTTTTTTTGCTAAAATCAGATTAGAATATGCATTATCAATACCTATTACCAGAGCTGCTTTAGAAGCAATTTGAGAAAGAATGCGCCCATACCCACATCCTAATTCTAAAACAATATCATTTACTCTAATCTTTGTTAAAATATGATCGACTTCTGCTTTTAAATATTTTTGAACTCTAGGTGGAGCGATATCATAGCATTTTTTTAACCTTAACGCAGTAAGTTTCTCTCTATAATAATTAACCATACATTTTTCAATTTTTTTGAATAAAATAAAAAATAAATCATTTTATTGATTTTAATATAAAATTTAAGTCTTTTTTAACTACATAGTTTAAACAAATACAATGTAGATCTAACAATAAGATTTAAATATTTTATTTATTTTTATTATTCTATATCATGTTATTCAAATTTATGCTATAAAACTATTTCTTAAAATTAGCTAATAATTCTTTGATGATAGTTCTAATTAGGCATAATTTTGAGGAGAAAATTGATGATTAATAATGCAAATATTATATGTAAATCCTGCTCGTATTCAATCTGGATTGGATGCTATTATTAAAGGCGCTCCTTTAGCTCTGATTTCAATAGCTGCAATGGTTCCTGAACATGGAGCTACACTATTCGACTTTAAAGTTCATAAATATCATGAACAGCAATTTCGGAAAGAATTGAATAAAAGTGATGTGGTTGCTATAACTTCAATGACACCCCAGATCTCTCATGCCCTTGAAGTAGCCGAAATGGCTAAAAAACAAGGATGTATCACAGTTCTAGGGGGATACCATCCAACGTTAGCTCCTGAATATGTAGCTAAACAGCCATCTGTTGATTATACAATAAGAGGAGAAGGCGAACATACATTTAAAGAATTAATAGACTTCATTGATGGAAATAGAAAACAAATTTCCTTAAAGGATATAGATGGAGTTTCTTACAAAAATAAAGAAGGTAAAGTAAAGCATAATAAGGATCGTAGATTAGAACCAAATTTGGATAATTTTCCATTACCACGTAGGGATCTTCTCCAAGATAAAAAATATATTTATTTAGGAACAAGAGTAGTACAAATGGAAACTTCACGTGGTTGCCCACATTCATGTAGATTTTGTTGTATCACTAAAATGTGGAAAGATCCTTCTCACTATATAAGCTATAGGACAAAGAGTTTGAATCGAGTCATGCAGGAAGTTTACGATATTGACTGGAAAAATGATTTCATCTTTTTCTGTGAAGATAATTTCACAATTAAAGTCAAGAGAACGAAAAAAATTCTCGAAACTTTAATTAAATCTGGAGTCTCTAATAAAATGTATTTCTCATGTCAATCTCGAGTAGATACCTTATATCGAGATCAATGGTTAATTGATCTTATGCATAAGGCAGGGATGAGGCAAGTCTTCCTTGGAATCGAATCTGTTCATCAACAAAGTCTTGACGCCATGAATAAAAAGAATACAACTCCTGAGATGGTGAGAAAAGTTGTCGCGATGTTACAAGATCGTGGAATATCGATTTTTGGAGGTGTTATAATAGGTTTTCCAGGAGAAACCAAGACGATGGTCCGGCAAACCATCCAATTTGCAAAATCACTTAATCTATCTTGTATACAATTTACTCCAATTACCGCCTTTCCAGGAACTCCGTTCTATGATGAAATGAAAGAAAAAGGCATGATTACAACCAATAATTATAAGCATTACGATTTATTCCATGCAATGATGCGAACTGAACAGCTTACAGCCAATGAAATGTACCGATTAGTTGGTGAAGCGTATTCTGCTTACTACCTTAAAGGGTGGATGAAATCTCAAGCAAAAAGATATATGAATCCATTTGGTAAATTTGGATGGATGACTAAAAATCTTCCGAGATTCTTTAAAACAGTAGTGATGAGTGGATTAGAAATGCTTCACAATATGGGAATGACGAGTTCAATGATTTCAGATGAATTAAATGATATTATGACCCAAGCTAAAATTGAAGACCAATTAAAAATCAAACCTAAAATAACTGAAGAGAAAACAGCGAATATTATAGTAGCTCAAGAACCAAGAAAAACAGCAGAAATTGCTAATGGTCAATAAAAAACTCTAAGCTAAAAAGTAGTATTAAAAAATTAAAATTTAAAAAAATTACAATTAACTTTTTTCTAATTCCATCTCAGCAATTGCCTTTCCAGAACGGAAAGGTATATCATCTACACTTTCTCCGGATGAATATTTAAATTTTTCTTTAAATGCTTCATTTAATGATTGAAAGTATAGAGATAATGGTAAGTGCTGTGGACAGTTATTATCACAATTACCACATTCAATACAACGGTCTGCAACATGAGCAATCCGAGTTAATTGATACGTTTCTTTATTAATTATTTTCTCTTTTCGTTTCTTTTGTAATATACAATCAACACAATAACAAACTGGGCATCCACGAATACATGTATTACACATAGTACAGTCTTGAAGCTTAGCCATTTTTTCTTCTTGTGAAAGTTTTCCCCATTCTTCTAAATCTTTTGCTCTTTTAGCTATTGCATTCTCTTTAATTTCCTTTATCTTATCCATATGGGACTTTTTAACATCATCTGGAATGGGTTTTGTTTTTATTTTTGACTTTTCTAATACTTCATTCCCTTTGTCAGAATACACTTTTAAAATAATTTCATCTGAATCTATTGGAATTCCTAAATCACTAATTCCTAAATCTGCTACAACAGGGATTTTTCTTGTACATCTTGAACAATTTTCTGCAATATGTAAATCAATTTCTTTGGTTTTTCCATCATCAAATTGAAGGATTAATCCTTTATCTCCAATCTTTTCTTTAACTACTTTTGTAGGATCGATGTCTTTATAACTTCTCATTTGCCGTGATACATTAATTACCATTCCTCTATCTTCAAAAGCGATGATAAATAAATTTTCTAAATTGACTTGTCTTATTTTTGCTAATTCGATTAAAGCTCTTGTATCGCAAGGTCGAGCAATGAGTGCTACTTTTTCTTTCATTGCTCCTTCTACTGATTTATGTAAATATTTTGAAGCTGAATCGGTTCTAGCATACCCATATGTAATTAGATTTGTTAATGGGAAAGCCTTGACATCTTCCGGTTTTTCATATAATTTAGGTTGTACAGTAAACCTATCTTCTTTTTCAGTTTTTTTATCTATTCTAGTTTCGGCTCCAATTATCTTATCTACTACTTTTTCTTTTAATAATGTTTCTAAAATCTTGGGAAAATCTTCTATTTTTATTAGATATTCTGCCATTGCATCCATGTAATTCCAACTCTATATTCTTAAATTTAACTTTTTCTTAAAAAAATTTTCTTAAATATTCCTATCTATAATTTTTTTTTCCAATTTTATAATTATTAATATTACAATTTTATGTGTCAATGGTGCAACCATTTCTTCAACTGAGTTCTCATTTTTCTAACTCAGAATCATTAGTTAACACATTAATTTTTAAGCTTCAGCTTTCGCTTTCGCTTTTTCTGGTGTGCCGCCTTTAGTATGTAAAGGACTTGGACCTAAATTACGTATTACTTTGTCGAAATCTGTTGCTTTGATTTGAAATTTTTGACCTTCAGCCGCAGTACAATATCCGAAATATAACCGCTCTTGATTAATCCCTATAGCTTTTAAAACCTCTTTTAAGTATTCAACTAGACGATATGCAAAATAATTTCCTGTTTCATAATCACATTCTTTAGGGTATCATCCAATAATCATGACGCCATCTGCACCTCTTCCAAACGCACGCATCACTAAATCTGATCCAATTCTTCCTGTACAAGGAACTAAAACTGTTCTAATAGATGATGGATATTGAGCTCGAATAGTTCCTGCCATGTCCGCTGATCCATATCCTCATTTCCAGCATAAAAATGCTATAATTTTAATATCTTCTTTTTCTGTCATATTATTAACCTCTTTAATCCCCAATAGGAAGTAATGCATCAATTAATGCCATATATTGATCATCTCTAAAATATGTTAACTCAATTGCTTTAGAAGGACAAACAGATTCACAAGTTCCACATCCTCGGCATAAAATAATATCCACTACTAGATTTCCTTTCTCATTTACTGAAATCGCACTATATGGACATGACTCTATACATTTGTAACATTTGGCACAACGTTCATCTAAAGGTGTAGCCCGAATTAACTCCATAACGTATTCTTTTTTACTCATTGGGATACTTGCTGTAGATGCAGCCCCCTTTGCTTGGCTGACTGCTTTATCAATTTCTTTTTGCCCTTGAGCTGAACCGCATATATATATTCCAGGGACCTTTGTACTGATTGGATCAAGTCGAGCATGAAATTCTTTTAGGAACCCATCTGGACTTTTTTCCATATTTAAAACTCTCGCGATCTCTACAGTACCTTTAGATGGGAGTGATGCTGATGATAATATAACCATATGAAACTCCATCTCGACAATTGTATCTGTACCAACAGGTTCAAACTGTACTTTTAGATTTTTAGTTAATGGATCTTCTTCAATTTTACCAACCATTCCTTTTAAGAAGATAATTCCTTTTTCTCGTGAACGTCTATAGTACTCTTCATAATCTTTTCCTGCACATCTCATATCTATATAACAACAAACTATTTGGGAATCAGGATATTCTGATTTGATGAGTTTTGAGTTTTTAAGAGATAAATTACAACATATCACACTGCAATGAGCATTTTTATTTATGTCTCTCGATCCTACGCAATTAATGAATAATACTTTGGTAGGACGTTTCCCATCAGACGGCCGTTTTAAATGTCCATAAGTGGGACCATTAGGTGCAAGAATCCGCTCCAACTCGATTTGATTTATAACATTATCGAAAGTACCATATCCATAATCTGATCCTTGATAGAGATCCCACCCTGTAGCAACAATTATAGTACCAACTTCAAGTTCAACTTCTTTATCTTGAATACTAAAATCAATAGCATCTTCTTCACATGAATCAACACAAGCAAAACATTCTACACAAGATTCTCTTGCAATATCAAAAATTGCAGGAACAGCTTGAGCAAAAGCGATATCAATGCATTTTCTTGCTGAAAGATTTTCATCAAAATAATTAGGTACATAAATAGGGCATACTTCTGGACATGCTCCACAACCTGTACATTTAATATCATCTACAAATCTTGACTTCTTTTTAACTTTAACCTTAAAATTTCCAATATATCCATCGACTTCAATAACTTCACTATATGATAAAATCTCAATATTTGGATGACGATTTGCCTCTAACATCTTAGGACCGAGAATTCATATTGAACAATCATCTGTTGGGAATGTTCGGTCTAATTGACTCATCCTACCCCCAATCGTTGTATTCTTTTCAACGAGATAGACTTTAAATCCAGCATCACCTAAATCGACAGCAGCAGATAATCCAGCAATTCCTCCTCCGACAACAAGAGCCACCGGCTTAACAGGTACTACTCTTATTGGAACATCTTCTAATAATCTAGAACGTGCTATTCCTGCTTTTATGAGTTCAATTGCTTTCTGAATTGCTTTTTCACGTACTTCTGGAGCTTGATGAACAAAGCTACAATGTTCTCTTATATTAACAAATTCCAAATATCTAGGAGGTAAACCAGCTTCAGCAAGTATAGCATGAAAAACTGGTTGATGAGTTCTAGGAGTACAAGCAGCTACAACAATTCTCTCAATTTTACTTTCTTCAATTTGCTCCTTTATATAAGATGATCCTCCTTCAGTACACATACTAAGATATTCAAAAGCTTTTACACCTTCTAATCTATTAAGCTCTTCAACAATTCTCGGGACATCTAAGATACCAGCAATATTTATTCCTCAGCGACACACGAAAACGCCAACAATTGGCAATTCTGGTTCATTATTATCCTTGGTCTGTTTTCCAGACAATTTATACACCTTGTGTTTAATTCTTTCCTCCATAGGTTTCTTCTTTTCTACTTTCCTATATCAAGAATTGCTAATCAAAAAATATATTTATGATCTTGTAAATAGTCTATATTATTAAAATCCAATTATTATCATTTTTCATATCTCTTAGGATAAGACATGATAATTATAACAAAAAATTTCTCAAGATTTTAATATTATTTGAATCAAAAATTAAGGTTTAAGTGTTTAACATTTTTTTCCTTTTATTATTCTTCTTAAAAATTGGTCTATAAAAATTTAAAATTCAATTCATTTTTTTTGTTTTTTAAAAGTCAAAGTAAAAGAAACAATGAAAATGAACTCAGACAAGAATGATGTAATTATTCGTTTTAAAAACCTTACAAAAAAATTCGAGGATTTCCATGCTGTTTCTAATATCAATATTGATATAAAAAGGGGTGAAATAGTCGGATTTCTTGGTCCAAACGGTGCTGGTAAATCCACTACTATGAAGATGATGGCTTACCTTCTAAAACCTACAAAAGGAGAAATTTGGATTCGTGGTAATGGAAAATTACAAAAATTATCAAGCCATAATAAAGACTTTTTATTGGATAATATTGGATTTTTAATAGAAAATCCTGCTTTCTATGGGAATGTAACACCACGCCAGATTTTGAAATATTTTGCTAAGCTTAAGGGATATCCTAAAAATAAAGTTAATCAACGAATTGAGGATGTTATCGAAATGTTTGGAATGATCAATTGGATAGATAAGAAAATTAAAACTTTTTCAAAAGGGATGCGTCAAAAAATAGGTATAGCTTCTGCAATAATTCATAATCCTGATATTGTTGTTTTAGATGAACCGCAAACAGGATTAGATCCTCAAGCAAGAAGAGAAGTAAGAGATTTTATTTTAGATTTAAAAAAAATGGGTAAAACAATATTTCTTAGTAGTCATTTACTTTATGAGATTAGTGAAGTTGCCGACAGGATCGCAATAATAAATAAAGGAAAAATCATTGCTTTTGACACTATTGATAATTTAGAATCTAAAGCTAAAAAGAGTATTATTAATATTGAATTACTTGATCATCCTGAAGAAGATAATTTGGAGAGTGTATTAAATCATTTAAAAGAAATAATTACTCCATATACAGGAGTTTCCAATAAGATAAATTGGTTAAATTATAAAAAAGATGCCAAAATATTCCAGATATTATTTGATGGAAATCCTAAAAATCAATTAAAAATACTAAAGGTTCTCCTAAGACATGATTATAAGGTAATTGAATTTTCTGTACCAAAAGCAGGTTTACTTGAAGACCTCTTTATAGATCTTATTAATCCCAGAACAAGTAATCTACCTATTAACAATACTGATCCAAATCTGAAACAAAAACGAATTATAATGGAGGTATAAAAAATGGGATTAGTTACAAAACAAAAATTTAGATTACAAGAATTAGAAATCGATAGACAAAAAGCTGGTCTTAGAAGAGACTTAATACAAATAGGAGACACAGTTAAATTTGAACTAAAGAAGAATGTGAAAAAATTATATTTGATGTTGTTTGTGTATTTTGGCATATTTTTCTTGTCGTTTCTATTAAATGAATTTTTATCGGATTTAATGGGTGAAGTGGCACCTAATAATTCAGCTACTCTCATGAAAAATTATATTGGTGGATGGTTTTCAATGTCACTTCTGATAAGTACTGCTGCTTTTGGTGGTTCTATAATAGCAGAAGATTTCTATAGGCAAACAGGTAATTTGTTATTTCCAAAAACAAGTAAAACTCGCTTACTTATAGGAAGGTTAATTTCCAATTATATATTAAATGGCGTATGCATAACGTTCTTTTATACTTTAGTATCTATAACTGCTTTCATTAAATATGGAGAAGTAAGCATTACCATATTTTACTCTATAGGATGGTCATTATTGTATGCTTTTGTTTTATTATCTTTCATAACATTCCTAAGTAGTTTCATGAAAAGCACTTCGTTTACGATAATTACCAGTATTTTTCTGTTATTAATAGTTATGGAAATGATCCCATTCATTTTGAATTATTCTGGTGTAACTAAAAACAATGAAATTCCAATGTTTTTTCTGTTTAATTATTTTGGATATATAATAAGTGAGAGCTTAGAAATGCCTACAGAACGTTATATTACATCAATGGAAGGACCTCCAGGAGCTGAAATGGAATACTCTTATTGGCTTACCCCAAATGAATTTACAGCTGCTATAGGGATGATAATCTACATTATAATCTTCTTATCCCTTTCATATATAATATACAGAAGAAGACAAAGTAAAGGTGAATAATTTTTATATATATTCTATATGTTCCCAATTATCAATATGATTAAGAATTCCACCAACCAGAAAGTCTAAGTTTTGAGATTTGTTCTTTAGTAAGGCTAATATCAGCCTGATCAGACTTTTCTAAGATTGAATTCCAATTTCTAATACATTCCTCAGAGCTCACATTAAAATATTCTTCTATATGTTCCCAATTATCAACATGATTAAGAATTCCACCATAGAATTCATTAATCCATTTCGCAATGTTATACTTATGCTCTTCTTCTGAAGAATAGATTTTTAACTGAAATCCTTGCTTTTTCATGGTTCCCGTTTTATTATTGAGTTCAATGTATAATTTTTCTGTAGGAGCAAGAATATAATACTTATGTAATTTCTTCTCAAAACCATACCCAAAGAAAAACCGAGGTTTTTCAGAAGGTTTATTGATATTTTTAAGTTTTTCGGGCTTAAGTTGATACTTTATTTCTAACATCCAAATTATAAGCCTTGCAGTATCTGTAATAGATCCTGAAGTAGACTGAAAAAATCCTGATGACAGAACTGATAAAGTCTTATCAAAGCCCAATGTTCTAGGACTCCATGATTTACATTTCCCATATAAAACCGTTAAAGGAAAGTTCATAAACCCTAATTTTATTGCAGCATTCTCAACTTCTAAATGCTTTTTAACCATTAATTCTCCCTCTAGTTGTTTATTTTTAAATTATAATAAGTACTATTACAAATATGTTAAAAGATTTATTAATATTATGATTAAAGTCTATTTGAATTATCTTAACTAAGATGACACAAATTCTTAAATAATAAAAATTTTTTCTTCGGGAGGAGAATTGAAAGAGTTGCTCAAACATATAGATAAAGTTAAATATGAATGACCCAAAATAGTATATTATGACCAAAAAGTGAAATAAATATAACCAAAAAGTGAAATAAATTTGACAAAGTATAGATTAATGAATAAAAAACACATTTTAATTGTGGGAATTGGCTTCTTCTTAATGGCAACGATATGTTTCACGGAATATAATCAAAGCCCTTCCAATTCCTTTAACATAAACTTGGGAAAAGACGGAGATAATTTTGTGCTCAGAGAGAATTATCTAAAAATCGCTGCTACGGCTGATTATACCCTAGATTTCGATACCACCTGGGGCGGCAGCAACCATGATTCTGGAAACGGTATTACGGTAGATGGAGCGGGAAATATCTACATTACCGGGCACACCTCTAGTTTTGGGGCAGGTAATTCTGATGCGTTCATTGCTAAATATGACAGTGCCGGAACGTCCTTACTGAATATCACTTGGGGTGGCAACTACGATGATTCTGGAAACGGTATTGCGTTAGATGGAGCGGGAAATCTCTACATTACCGGGGCTACCTCTAGCTTTGGGGCAGGTTATTATGATGCGTTCATTGCCAAATATGACAGTACTGGAACATCCTTACTGAATATCACCTGGGGCGGCGGCACCTATGATGCTGCAACCGGTATTACGGTAGATGGAGCGGGAAATCTCTACATTACCGGAGCTACCTCTAGCTTTGGGGCGGGTGGTTATGATGCGTTCATTGCTAAATATGACAGTGCCGGAACGTCCTTACTGAATATCACTTGGGGTGGCAACTACGATGATTCTGGAAACGGTATTGCGTTAGATGGAGCGGGAAATCTCTACATTACCGGGATCACCAACAGCTTTGGGGCGGGTGATTATGATGCGTTCATTGCCAAATATGACAGTGCCGGAACGTCCTTACTGAATATCACTTGGAGCGGCAGCAACACGGATGTTGCAAGAAGTATTGCGTTAGATGGAGCGGGAAATCTCTACATTACCGGTGACACCTCTAGCTTTGGGGCGGGTTACTCTGACGCGTTCATTGCCAAATATGACAGTGTCGGAACGTCCTTACTGAATATCACTTGGGGCGGCAACAACGGTGATTCTGGAAACGGTATTGCGTTAGATGGAGCGGGAAATCTCTACATTACCGGTGACACCTCTAGCTTTGGGGCGGGTTACTCTGACGCGTTCATTGCCAAATATGACAGTGTCGGAACGTCCTTACTGAATATCACTTGGGGCGGCAACAACGGTGATTCTGGAAACGGTATTGCGTTAGATGGAGCGGGAAATCTCTACATTACTGGGTACACCAATAGTTCGGAGGAGGGTTATACTGACGCGTTCATTGCCAAATATAACCTAACTATAGATGCTAGTACGGATGCAGGTATTCCCGGACCAACTATACTCT
>JBHLMP010000030.1:0-46775 GCA_048938025.1 Promethearchaeota archaeon | reverse complement strand
AATCCTCTTCATAATGCATTAGTTTGGCAAGATCGACGCACTATAAATCAAGTGGAAACAATTAAATCTAAGTTAGGATTAGATAAAATTTACGGGATTACAGGATTGACAATAGATCCATATTTTTCGGCTACTAAAATATTATGGTTCAAGGATGAGAAACCAGATATTTATCAAAAAACTCATAAATTTTTACTAGTTTCAGATTTCATAATACACAAATTAACAGGTAAGTTTTATACCGATTTTTCAAATGCTTCTAGAACAATGTTATTTGATATTAATAACCTTCAATATTCAGAAGATATCGCTTCCGAACTTGAAATAGATTTGGATAAAATGCCAGAAGCAATAGAAAGTGGGGTAGATATTGGAGAAATTGTAACAGATGAGACATTATTCGATAAGAAAACTTTAGTGGTTACAGGCGCAGGAGATCAACAATCTGCAGCTTTAGGAGTAGGAGTAGTTTCTCTTGGTAATATTAAATGTACAACAGGAACAGGAAGTTTTATTTTAGCGTATTTAGACAAACCAAAATTCGATCCAGAGAAGAGAGTAATATGTAGCTGTCATGCAGTACCAGGATCTTGGGTGCAAGAAGCTAGCATTTTTACATCTGGAGCCACACTAAGATGGTTTAGAGATCAAGTGGGCAGAGCTGAATGCTTAGTATCAGAAGAGAAAGGTCTAGATCCATATGAAATTATGATCTCGGAAGCAAAGCAGTCTCCAATTGGCGCAAATGGATTAATATTGATTCCACATTTAGTGGGAGCAGGAGCTCCTCATTGGAATCCCTTTGCAAAGGGAATACTCTTCGGGCTATCTTTAGGTCATGAACGAAAAGATCTCTATCGGGCTGTTCTTGAAGGTGTGGCGTTTGAAGTAAGAAAAAATGTGGAAGTTTTCAAAGAATTAGGAATTGAACCTAAAGAATTGATGTTAACTGGAGGCGGTTCTCGTTCAGATTTCTGGAATCAGATATATGCTGATGTTTTAGGTATTACATGTGTAAGAAATATAATTGAAGAATCCACATCATTGGGTGCAGCCATATTAGCAGCTTCAGGAGCAGGATTATATCCTGATATATCTAAAGCAGCAGAAAATTTATGTAAGGTTGATAAGAAATGGATACCTAATAATGAAAATCATGAAATTTATGAAAAAATCTATAAATATTCATATGATTTGTATAATTATTTAGAGGGTAATGATTTCTATAAAAAATTTAGCAATTTAAATCAGATTTAGAGTCCAAAATAGCTATTTTCTTTGTAATTACTAAATAATCGAATTGATAATAATCAATTTTATATATGTTTATTGATATTGTTTTTTTAATTATAATTGCATAGTTAAGTATATTTAAGTAATTGTTTGGACAAAAAAATCTTTCATGTTCAACTTTACTTATAACTTATATAATAATCTCTTAAAAATTTGATGTGAACAAAATGGTAAGTTCTGTCCCAATTCGCCCTATTGAGTATAATAAAAAACAGAAAAGTGTAGCATTAGTTTTTTATAGCATTATAGTACTAGCAAGTTTAATTACCATAGGAGGAGCTGTTTTAACACTTGCAGAAATCTTTATAGGATATACAGGAAAACTTGAGATGTTTTTAGCTCTTAACCCCGGTTTCCAAATAGCGATAATTGGTGGACTTTTAGCAGGTTTATTTTTTCTATTAGTTTTCTTTTTTGGATTGTTTAAAAAAACCTCACGTTCTTTAATAAATTTTATCTATAAGGTTAGAGAACTTGAGGAAAAGTATAAAAATAGAATTGGTGTGAAAATTGCTGCTGGAGGACTATTAATAAGCTTAATAGGTATAATAATAGGAATTATTTTTGCTATAGTTGTTGATTTTCTAACCGGATCTGAAGATGGAGCATTTTCTCTTATAGGAATCCTAAATACTTGGGGACCTGCAATATTAGCATCAGGAATAGGACTGTTCTTGCTTGTAGGTATAGTCCTTTTCATGATCTACTTTTGGAAAAATGGGTATTATATAATTCTGAAAATTATGGGAGCTTTGGAAAAAGAAGAAAAGAAATAATGAATTTTTTCTAAGAAATTTTCATCTAATTTATTATTTTATTTTTAATCCTTTAATTTAAATTAGAAAATTTTTGCTCTTATCTTCTTTTTATTGATTTCAAATCTTAATTAAAATCAAAGTATACTTTTCTCATTATACCCACAGCAATTTGAAAAAATGACGATTAAAGTTGGTATTGTTTTTAATTATTTACAATTACCAGATGTATCAAAATTCCCATTTGTCATAAATAAAAGAAGAGATGGAGTTTTTATTAGAAAAGGATTGTTTGTCTATACAAAATCTAATGAAGGAATTTTAATTGGTATCATTGAAAAAATTGTTTTATTAAATGAATATTTCTCTGACGCTTTAACGATTAAAGCTTATAATAACAATAATAATCCTAACATTTTAAAAGGGCTTTTTCCAAGCGAAGATTTTGAGTTTGCTATAGCTATCGTTAAATGTTTGGGCATAATTAATTTTAAAGATGATAAAGAAAATGAGATAGCAAAAATACAGAGAATGACTTATCCTGCTAGTCCTGGAACAGATGTTTATCTTGTGGAAGAGGAACTCTTAAATAATTTCTTAGGATTTGATATTGATCATGGATTAAATGTAGGAAAAGTTAAGGTTTCAAATTTCGAAACAAAAATTAGCATGAATAGGTTATTGAATAAACATTTTTCTATTCTAGCAATTTCAGGGGCGGGTAAAAGTTATTTAACTTCGATTCTTATTGAAGAACTTCTGACCAGGGATAGTTCATTTGGAACTCCAGCTATTATATTAATAGACGTTCATGGAGAATACTTATATTTAAAGAATATTGTTGAATTAAAAGACAAGGTTAAAGTTCAAGATATTTCTTACTTTCAAATTGCTGTTCCGAATTTAAATGAATATTCTTTCAAAAAATATCAAGAACAAATTTCTAATGTACAAATAAGAGAGCTAGCAAAATATATCAAAAAATTAAAAAAAGATGATATAAAAAAAGGAAAATTTACACTCTCTGATGTCATAGATGTAATAGAGAATGAATCTGACGGAAATAAAAGCACAAAGCAAGCATTAATAGGTTGGTTATCAGAATTGGACCGTTTAACACTCTTTGGATCACAAGAAAATCCTTTATTAAATAAAATCATACATGAACAAGAGATTTTGATTTTTAACCTTCAAAAAGAAATTAGTATAAGAAAAAAGCAAATTATTGTTGATTATATCTGTAGTCGCTTATTTTATCTTCGAAGGATGAACAGGATTCCTCCTTTTTTGTTAATTGTAGAAGAGGCTCATCAATTTTGCCCTGAAGCAGCTCATTCTAAAGCTATTTCCAAACCAATCATTGAAATGATTGCTAGAGAGGGAAGAAAATTCATGGCATGTTTATGTTTAATAAGCCAAAGACCAAAAAAGTTGAGTACTACTGCTCTTTCTCAATGTAATTCTAAGATGGTTTTAAATATTAAAAATCCATATGATTTGAAACATCTGATGGATAGTTCAGAAGCAATTACTCAGGAATACGCTAGTATGATTTCTAGTTTGGGTGTGGGAGAAATGTTGTTGATGGGAAATGCTGTGAATTACCCGGCTTTTATTGATATTAGGGAAAGAAAATATAAACCGCAATCTGAAGATAATTCATTAGCTCAAGTTTGCTTAAAGTGGCAGAATAAATAATTACAATAAATCATTCATTATATTATTCTTAATTGATGTATTATGTTTATTGAGAACTATCATTTTTTTATTTTTTGAAACTCGAAAAACATTTACTACATTCATACTCTCTAATTTCATGAATAATTCTTCTAACATTAAAGAATTAATATAAGGGAATTCTTTTTTCAAGAGTTCCTCAAGCCTTTTATCTAAAATTTCTCCCTTATTTTTAATAAGTATATCTAATATTGAATTTATTAGCGGCTTCTGATTCCATCTATGCGTTTCGATAATATTTCACCATTATTATAAATTTAAAAATAGAAAATTGGAAATTGTGGTAATTAATTTTTGTTTTTAAATTAATATTACGAATTTTATACAAACAAACGATCCTCTTTTGATTCTTTAATTCTTCTACTCTTAAGCTTTTCTCCAAACTTTTTATACCATTCTATTATTTCTTCTGTTAATGTTGGACTAACAAATTCTCTTGCTTCCTTAAAGTGTTCTATAGAAACTTTTCTTGCTCTAATATTTTCTCTAAGAGCTATCATAGCAGCCTCACGACACCAGGTTTCTATATCAGCTCCAGAAAACCCATCGATTAATTCATTTAATTCTTCTATTTTAATATTATTTACTAAAGGCATCTCCTTTGTAAATATCTTTAAGATCTCCAACCTTCCTTTTTTATCAGGAACAGGAACAAGTAATATTCTATCAATTCTACCAGGCCTAATCAGCGCAGGGTCTAATATATCAGGTCGATTCGTAGCTGCTATTACTACAATATCTTTTTTAATTTCTAATCCATCTAATTCTGTTAAAAATTGAGATAATACTTTTTCACTCACTCCAGAATCAGAAGTATGTCGTCCCCTACTTGGTGCTATTGAGTCGAATTCATCAAAAAATATGATACAAGGCGCCGCCATTTTGGCTTTACGAAAAATTTCTCTTATAGCTTTTTCACTTTCTCCTACCCATTTAGATAAGAGCTCAGGTCCTTTTATAGATATGAAATTAGCTTTGCTTTCAGTAGCTATTGCTCTTGCTAATAGAGTTTTACCACATCCTGGGGGTCCATAGAGCAAGATTCCTCTTGGTGGAGTTATGCCCATACGATTGAATATATTTGGATGTGATAAAGGCCATTCTACTGCTTCAATTAATTTTTGCTTTAAATCTTCTAATCCACCTACCTGATCCCATGTAACATTAGGGACTTCTACAAATACTTCTCTTATTCCAGAAGGTAATACTTCTTTTAATGCTTCATCAAAATCACTTTTCGTGACTTCAATTTGTTCTAATAGTTCTGGTTCAATAATCTCCGATTCTAAATCGATTTTTGGTAAATATCTTCGCAATGCTGACATCGCAGCTTCAGTACAAACTGCTGAAATGTCTGCTCCAACGAATCCATGAGTAATTTGGGAAAATTCTTTTAATGAAATTTTCTTATCCAGTGGCATATTTCGAGTATGTATTTGAAAAATTTCTCTTCTCCCTTTTTCATTAGGAACTTTTATTTCAATTTCACGATCAAACCTACCGGGTCTTCTTAATGCCGTATCTAAACTATTTGGTCTATTAGTAGCACCTATAACAATGACTTTACCTCTACCATGAAGTCCATCCATTAATGCTAGAAGTTGAGCAACGACTCTCCGTTCTACTTCTCCCGTCACTGTTTCTCTCTTTGGGGCAATAGCATCAATCTCATCAATGAATATAATTGAAGGACTTTTTTCTTCTGCCTCTATAAAGAGTTTACGTAACTTTTTTTCAGATTCCCCATAGAATTTACTCATGATTTCAGGTCCATTGATAGATATAAAATGTGCTTCACTTTCATTAGCGACAGCTCTGGCTAATAATGTTTTTCCACAACCAGGTGGTCCCCTTAATAATACACCCTTAGGAGGTTCTATTCCTAATCGTTTGAACAAAGATGGATGTCGCAATGGTAATTCAACCATTTCTCTTACTCTTTGTATCTCTCTATCTAATCCGCCAATATCTTCATAGGTTAAATAATCAGGGCCTCTCTCAATATCTTCAGTTACACGATCGCTTATATTAACAACAGTTTCTTGTTTTATAATGCAAACATCATTAGGTCTTAAATTTATTACTTTAAATTGTATTTCTCTACTTATTCCAATAGATATGGGAATAAAATCATCAATCGTTACAGGATAATTATTTAACTTTCTTTTTACGAAACTTTCGAATCTAGGATCGTTCCTAATAGGAATATTTGATGGTGCTAGAACAACAAATTGAGCAACCTCTGCATTAATTTTACAAATTTCTAATGTATCATCAATTCTTGTTCCTGTATTTTGTTGTAACCTTGAATCTATACGAACTATTCCTAAACCATTATCTTGAGGATAACTGGGCCATGCAATACCAGCACTTTTTTTCTTACCATTAAGTGCAATAACATCTCCGGTTTGTATGTTAAGCTTTTCCATTGTCTCTTGATCAATCCTTATAATATTACGTCCAATATCTCTTTTTTTAGCTTTTTGAACCCTTAAAGTAACACCGGGGGTATTGACTCCTTTTTTACTATCATTGTCCTTATTATTGGGATCTTTTGATGACATCTTATCTTGATTTTAAGAAAATTTAATTTAATTAAATAAATGAAATATTAATTTTGTAAAAATTTTTGCTTTTTTAGTTTCTTTTAAGAAAATTATCTAAAGAAACTTGAACCTTAGAAGAATCTATTTTCCTTAGGCGATCTAAAGCATTTTCAACTCTTTGATGAGAAAAATTGTGTTGTTCAATGAGTAGTTCTTCTAATTTTTCATAATCTATACCCTTCTGTTTTGGTATTTGATAATCTGTTTTAATATTTGGATCTAAGAAGATATTTTTTACTTGTTTAATCAATTCGAAATCTATTTGAATCTCTTTTCCTCCTATAGCAACCTTATTTTTAATCACATTCTCTAAAGAATCGTATTTTTTTATTAAATCTAGGGCTATTTTTTGACCAATTCCTTTTATACCAGGATAAAAATCAGTTCCTATTAAGATCCCCATCTCTATTAATTGTTCACGGGTAATTCCAAAATTTTTTAAAAACTTTGATAAAGAGATATATTCTATATCAAGCGTTATAGTAGTATCTTTAACCTTTCTGCTCCTACTTATAGCAAAATTTCTAACTAATCTATCTCCTCCAAATAATAAAGTATCATAATCTTGAGAAGCACAGGCCCAAGCATCACCTACTTCAACTAAATATGCTATTTGAGCTTCTCCCTCAGAACTAGCTTGAATTATCGGTATTCCCATATACTTAATTAATTTTTTACTTTCATCTATCATATTAGAATCAAGTTTAGATGTAAACTGAGCAAATTTTTTAGCTTCTCTAAAATCTTCAGCCTCCTGAGCTTCGATCATCTTCTCTCTAGCTTCTTCTTTTATTTTTTGCCTTTCCTTAATAGTATCTAATTTTAAAACAGAGGGTTCACCATCGAACACATAAATCGGTTTGACATTATGCTCTAAAAAATTAATAGTCCTATAAAAAAGACCAGAAAGATGTGAGGTCACACTTCCTTGAAAATCCTTCAATGGTGTTCCATCTCTTTGACGAATTATCGCTAAAAATTGATAAATTGTGTTAAAAGCGTCAATTGCTATACATTTTTGAAAGAGATTTTCAAAAGTAATTGTTCTTTTAACTTCTTTAACTAATTCATTTATTTTAACACCCATTGCCATTCCTCGTTTATTAATCTCTTTTTCAATAAATATATAGATATTTATTTATATAATTACCACTACTAATGTTTATTACGATTGGGTCTTCTTTTCAGCGGTGATCCACATCGTTCACAATTTTTACTTAAATCATCTGTATTGTAAATTTGCTTACAAAAAGGACAATATATTTCCCAAATTATCATTTTTTTAATCCCTTCTTTAAATATTGGTGAAAAAGGGATATTCAATTTAGAACATACATTTTCCATAGAATAATCATTAGTATATATTCTTACAAGGTGACCTGATTCTTTTAATAACTCTAAAGTTAAAGCTAATAATTCCTTATCTTCCCTTGAAAGCGCATTAAAATCCCCTGTTATCATAGATTTTCTCTCTATCTCTTGGATATATTTTTTTTTTGGAATCTTTAATCGTAATTTTTTAGTCTCAATAGCTACTTGAATTTTATTTAAAATATTTCTATGAGTCTTGTTTATTTTAATTTCATTAATAATGCTTGGGGTAGTATATATTATTTCATTAAAAATGTTGAAATCTATCCCAGTTAGAAAAATATTTGTATCAAAAATAGAAATATCTTCTTTATTATCTCTATTATTATTCTTCAGGACTGTCATCTAAGGGTACCCTTAATGTTCCAATAATTTTCTTCCTTAAACGCCTATAATAATTAACCTTATTTTCAGTAAATCGAATAAATTTTGTGTATGAGGATGCCTTTCTTATTCTAATTCTAGTATTTGGTTGTATTCTTTTTACAGTATATTGACCATCAATAACTAATTTTGCACTTAAACGTGGTCTTAAAATCTGAACCTCTATTTCACTATCAATTGGAAGAATTATTGACTTTAATCCAGAACGAGCGAAACTATTTAATGGTGTTATTTGCATGACTTCTAAGATTGGACTAACAATAGCTCCACCAGCACTCAAGTTATATGCGGTAGAACCCGTAGAGGTGGAAATGATTAATCCATCTAAATAACTTCGATTTAAAAAAACTCCATTAATTTTCACAGATATTTGTAATACTTTAGAACTCTTAGATGATACAATTAAAATTTCATTTAAAGCATTATTTAGCTTGATTTCCTCAGAATCATTCTTCACAATGTAAGGTGTTATTTTTGAACATTTTTCAATATAATAATTACCTTTTAATAGTTGATTTAAATCCTTAAATACAGTTCTTTCATTAGATTCGTCTAAAAATCCTAAAGATCTAATATTTACACCTATAATTGGAGGAGGATCATCTTGTGGTAAGCTATTTGCTACACGTAGAAGTGTTCCATCACCACCAATAGATATTACAAATTTTATATTATCAGAAGTCATTTGAATTAAATCCTTAGCACTATGTGGTAAAATTCTAGGAGCAATCCGAGTTTCTAAGTAAACAACTTCACCTTTCCTAATTAAAAATTCAAAAATTCTCTTAACTAATTTCATTGCACGTTCAGAATCTAATCTGCTTGCTAATGCTATTGCTTTTTTTTCCATGTGTCTCTTAGAATTTCTAAAAGTGATTATATTATCTTATTGTTTAATTCTCAAAAAAATTATGGTTTTAAAGAAAATAAAACTTTTGATCTATTTAGAAAAAAATTAAAAAAAATTTAATTAATTTTGAAAAACTCTATTGATCAGAGTTTTACCGGCAAGTTGCCAAAATTCAATTTGAGAAGCAGACATTTTATTTGGATCTGCTTGCAATTCTTTAAGTTTATTAACTAATTCTTCGTCTTTAGGCCACTCTACATCTAATGATTCATAAGTTTCTAGATCCATGATATTAATTAAATTATCTTCTATAAAATTGATTTGAGCATTACCTTTGACAATTTCTGGAATATCAACCATTGAACCACTTGGAAAGGTTAAAGATCTCTTATTATTATCAAATATACCTACACAAACAACGCGAACCTTCGCATGACCATGTTTACCACTTTTTGAGCGCTCAGTTGACTTAATTTGACAAGGTTCACCTTCAATCATAATGTATTGTCCCGTCTTTAGTTTCTGTATCTCTGTTCTTCTAATTGACAATTATTTTCACATCTTAGGTTTGTTTTTTTTATCAAAATACTTTTAATTAAGACAATTCTATTCTTTTATATAATATTATTTTTATTTTAAAAAAAATATTATTTTTTGAAAATTATTAATAATTGAGATTAAATCTGATTTAGTTTAACTATGGTTTTAGAGAAATTAGGCCGGAGTTTAGATAATGCAATTAGAAAGATTAGACGATTACCCCAAGTTGACAAAGATGCAATTAATGCTTTAATACAAGATCTACAGAGAGCTTTGCTTTCCGCTGATGTGAAAGTTGAATTAGTGTTTGAAATGACTGAGAATATTAAAAAGGAAGCAATGAACACTAAACTGCAGAAAGCAAGGCGAAAAGATTTTATAGTTAAGTTAATTCACGATGAATTAATAAAAATCTTAGGTGGAAAACCAGCTCCTATAAGGATAAAACCAGGAAAAAAAAATGTTGTATTACTAGTTGGAATTCAAGGATCGGGAAAAACAACAACAGTTGCTAAATTAGCAAAATACTATTTAGCTAAGGGTTTTAAAGCTGCCACAGTTACTTCTGATACATGGCGTCCTGGTGCATATGAACAACTTGTGCAGTTAACTGAAAAAATTGGAGTACGCTGTTTTGGGAATCCAAATGAAAAAAATTCTATAAAAATCGCTGTTAAAGAAACTAAAAAAGCGATCTTAGAAGGATTTGATATTGTTATTGTTGATACTGCTGGAAGACATAAGGAAGAAAAGGAATTAATGGAAGAAATGACCAAAATAGAACAATCTCTAAAGCCAAATGAAGTAATTTTAGTCATTGATGGTACTTTAGGACAACAAGCTTATTCTCAAGCAGAAGAATTTGCTAAGGCTACGAATCTAGGAAGTATCATAATTACAAAATTGGATGGTACAGCTAAAGGTGGTGGTGCTTTATCTGCTTGTGCAGCCACTGGAGTTGGTATTCGATTTATCGGTATTGGTGAGAAAATTGATGAATTTGAGGAATTTGAACCAACAAAATTTGTAGGAACCTTATTGGGAGTACCAGATATTGAAGGGCTAATTCAAAAAGTGCAAGAAGCAGAAGTTATGCCAGATCAGGAAACTGTAAAGCGTTTAATGCATGGAAAATTCACACTCGAAGATCTCTATATCCAATTGAAAGGTATTAAGAAAGTTGGGAAAATGAAACAAATACTTACAATGATGGGTGCAGGAAATATTCCAGATGTTCTGAAAGACGACATGGAAAAAGGTCTAGAAAAATGGGAAATAGTACTTAATTCTATGACACAAGTAGAAAAAGAAAATCCAAAAATTATTAAAAAAACGCGGAAAAGACGAATAGCGATAGGAAGTGGGACGGAATATACTATAATAAACAAGATGCTTGACCAATATAATCAGATGAAAAAGTTTATGAAAAGATTCATGCAAATGAGGAAAAAAGGTGGAAAAGGAGGTCCTAAACTCCCTCCAGGTTTTGATCAATTATTCAAACAATTTGGAGGTTTATAAATTTATATATTAATATGCTCTCTTGATAAAATTGGTTAATTTCCTATTATTTGTCAAAAATATAACTACTTACTCAAAAAGAGATATTGATAAAGGAAAGACACCTTTAGAAATATATAAACTCTGTTCATGTATTAGAGAAACATTTTGTTTATCTTATTCAATTAGGAATTACAATAATCTCTATTTATATTTTCAAAATGAACATTTGTTAATACAATTTAAAGGAGAAAAATTAAAATATTTAGGACCAGATGAAAGATCTCAAGCATTACTTCTAAAAAAGGCAATTGACATAGCTAACCAATATAAAAGTCTTATATATAAAGAATGGATAAAATCGACCCCTGGAATTTTTGTTAGAGGGTTTAAAGATTATAACATTTTTTACGCTTTTTTAAAATCAATTTTAACGGGAATCTATTATTTAATAGTGGATAATAATCAATATTCTAGAGAAGAATATGATTTTCTAATCTTCAGTAATGAGACTTTAGGTAAGCTAAGTGAGTTATTATTTATTATGCCAACTTATGCGATATCAAAAGATAATTCTGATGTTATCGAACTATTTGAGAAGTTTAAAAATATTAAATATGGAAATCTTTCAAAAATTGAAGGAGCAGAAAATAAAATTTTATATATTAATTTTCAAATTGATCAACAAATCTATATTTAAAAATCGTATGATTCTTAAAAATGTAAAAATTTATTCTGATGGCTTAAAACGAAAGGGAGCTCTTCTCATTAATAACGGCTTAATACATTCAATTAAATTTAACTTGAGCGATAAAGATTACAAAGATTTAGTTGAAAAAAATGAAGATAAAAAAGAAATTGATTGCCAAAATAAATTGCTTTTACCAGGAATAATAGACATTCATTCTCATTTACGAGATATGGGACAAAGCGAAAAGGAGACTTTTATAACTGGAACAAAAGCAGCAGCTTTCTCTGGTATAACAACTGTGTTCAATATGCCAAATACAAAACCTCCTGCTATCAATACAGAACAAATTAAAAAGTGGATGAAAAGAGCAGAAAACAATATTTATGTTAATGTCGGATTTATTGCAGGGGTTCCTAAAGGAATTGATGAGGATGAAATAAAAAGAATTATAGATTTAGGTGTTATTGGATTTAAAATTTATCCACTTGACTCATTGAACGAAATAGATTGGAAAGATCCATGTAATATTCAATCTATCTTAATTATTTCCTCTAGATTTAAGATTCCAATATTTATACATTCAGATTGGCCGATCTCTGATTCTGAAAAAGAGAAAAAAGTTGAAGAATTTAAAAATAAAGGAAAAAATGTTTTAGATTTTCATAATAAATTACATTCTGTTAATATGGAGGAAAAATATGTTAAATTTATTATAAATCAATATAAAAAAACTATTAGTGATAATAAATTAACTCCAGAAAATTATCCAATTATTCATTTTTGTCATATAAGTTGTAAAAATAGTTATCGTGTAATAAAAGAAACATTAGGTTCTGAAAGGAAATTTAAAATTTCTTTTGAAATTACTCCTCATCATTTACTTTTATCAAATAATTTAAATCTAGAAAATGACAATTTTGGTAAAGTACTACCACCTTTAAGAGATGAGAAACATCCTAAATTCTTATTTAATGAACTTGAAAATGGAAATATCGAATTGATTGGAACAGATCACGCACCACATACTTTAGAGGAAAAATCTCAGCAATATGCTAGTGCACCATCTGGTTTTCCAGGTTTTGAAACATATCCACTATTATTACTTAATAAAGTTTTTCAAAACCAACTTCCGTTAGAGAATTTTGTAAAATGTGCATCAGAAAATCCCGCTAAAAAATTCAATTTAACAAATAAAGGGTCAATAAAAGAAGGATACGACGCTGATTTGATTATTGTAGGGAAAATTCCCGAATATATCATAAATTCTAAAAAGTTCAAAAGTAAAGCTAAATATTCCCCATTCGAAAGTTTAAAAACATCAGTTCAAATTTGGAAAGTATTTCTAAGTGGAATTGAAATAAATGTTGAAGCTATTGAACCAATAGGAAAAGTAATAAAAAGATCGTTATAAAATATAAATGTATAAATAACATAATAAAACATAGAATAAAGAATATTGGTGGCAAGAAAATGACTAATGATGAAAAATTTAGTATTGAAGATGGTAAGCTACTTATCAGATTTGCTCGTGAAAATATCGAATATTTTTTGAAAAATAATAGAAGAATCCCCATTCCTCTAGAAATGAAGGATAAATTTGGAGAAATGTATGGAGCATTTGTGACCTTAAATAGATTTGATACTAGTGGAAATACCTTAAGAGGGTGTATCGGTTACATAGAACCAACATATCCTTTATATGATGTGATTCATAAGGTTTCAATTAGTTCAGCTATAGAGGATCCACGATTTCCTTCTGTAACTATTGAAGAAATGGATGATATAATAATTGAATTATCTATATTAACACCCCCTAAATTATTAGATGTAAATGATCCACAAGAATATCTTGATAAAATTGTAATAGGTAGAGATGGTCTTATAGCTGAAAGAGGGATGAGAAGAGGGTTACTACTTCCTCAAGTCCCAGTAGATCATGACAGAAATTGGGATGTTGAAACATTTCTTTCACATACATGTATGAAAGCATGGTTACCTGAAGATGCATGGAAAATAAAGGAAACAAAAATATATTCTTTTCAAGCAATATTGTTTGAGGAAAAAGAACCAAGGGGAGAGATAGTTAGGAAGTATTTGATTTAATAAATTAACCTAATTTTAAAAAAGAAATAATTAATAAGTTTCTTAAAAAATTAAAAAATGGAACATTCTAATAATAAAATTTTAGCGATAGATATATCTTCTCATAGTGTTAAAGTGGGCCTAGTTTCTGATCAACTAAAATTAGAATCAACTACTAACCAAGAATTGATCATAGTTGACGAGGATATTGATGGATTTGCAAAACGGTTTGATATGAAAGATTTATGGAATAAAATCCAACATTGCATTCATGAATTATTAAGAAAAAATAAAAATAAAAATATAATTGGCATATCCTCATGTGCTCAAAGAATGGCAGTTGTTTTTTTAGACAAACAAGGAGAAGTAATATATGGAGGTCCAAATATAGATGTTCGTGGGATTGATAGTGCTTATTTAATTGAAGATGAATTTTCAGAAGAAGAATTATTTAATATTACAGGTCATAGCCCTTCAATATTATTCTGCTTATCACGTTTATTATGGTTTAAAGAAGAGGAAGAAGAATTATATAAAAAAATAAATAAGGTTCTGATGTTAGATGATTGGATTGTATATAAACTCACGGGAGAATTCTGTTCAGATTTGTCTTCTGCTTCGGAATCTCAAATTCTTGATATTAAAAAAGGAAAATGGAGTTCTGAAATAATTGATGCTTTCAATTTTGATCCTGATTTTTTTCCTGAATTTGTAGATTCAGGGACTATTATTGGAGAATTAAAATCAGAGTTAGTTAAATATTTTGAAATTAAAAAGAACTCAACTCCTGTCATTAAAACGGGAGGAGATACCCAGGCGACTCTATTAGGGATGGGCGTTATTGAAGAAGGAAATGTAGGAATTAGTTTAGGTTCTACAGGACCACTTCACTTAGTAGTAAATGAACCTATTTTAGATCCAAAATACAATCATTGGACATTATTTCATTCCCTTAAACGAAAATGGTTAATCGAAGGTAATCCGGGTAATACTGGAATTGTTTATGATTGGCTGAAAGATTGCTTATTAGAAGATTTAAGTGGAGATAAAAATTCTATCGTTGAAGAATTTTTAAAAAAAGTAAAACACGGTTCAGATTCAACTTTCGCCTTCTTAGGACCTGATATTATGAATATAAAAGATCAAACTACACTTAAGAGAGGGGTGTTTGTCTTTCCTCCTCCAACTCTAGTATCTGAAGATCATCCTAAAATTGAAAATTTTATTAGAAGTAGTATTGAAAACATTTGTTATGGAATCCTTGAAAATTTTAAAGTCCTAACCAAATTTACTAAATCAAAAATCACAACCTTTTGCGCTGGTGGAATGGCAAAATCTAATGAATTTTTAAAAATTTTATCAAATATTCTAAAAAAAGATTTAAATATACCTGTTTGTAGAGATTCTGCTTTTATCGGATGTGCTATGAATTCACTAATTGGTTTAAAAAAATATACAGATTACAAGAATATGATAAAAGAACTAATTAATTTTGATAAATTCTCTATTGATCTCGATGTCTCAAATGATTATGAGCAAATCTATCTAGAATGGAAGAATTTAAAGAAAAAAGTTGATGAATTATGAAATTAAAAATATGTTAACTTCTTGTAAGAAGTTCTAAATTTTCTTTATAAATGATATATAAAACTTAAGTAAGATCTGAATCAAACCACTATATATGTGAAAAAAATGCAAGAATTTAAAAATATTGGAGATTGTTTAGAAGAAATTAAAAATCGATATGTTAACAATGAAAACGTTAGAAAGAAATTAGCTAAATATGAGGAACCCATTCAAATGACATTTTTAGATACAAATAGAAAAGTTTTAGTATTGGTTAACAAAGATCAAGGAATTGAAGTAAAAGACAACACAACAGATGAGAATGCACCTGTAAAAATTGAATTTACAGCTGAACAAGTTATGATTGATCTCTTTAATAAGGATCTTGGAGCTATTAAAGCATACTCTGATGGGAAAATAAAAATAATCGAAGGAAATATGAGAAATCTAATGAAACTTCGAAGTTTAATGTTTTAACTAAATTTTTTTCTTTTACTTTATTAATATTTATTGTTTGAAAATAAAATGAATAAAAAAACTAAAAATAATTCAATATTAATTCAAGAATAATGAAGGCACTAATAACAGCAACTTTATCAAAAGAAGTTCTAAAAGAATTAAAGAATGTATTTGATATTAAATACGAACCATGGAGAGAAACAGGTATAATATATTTTGATGTTAAAGAACTTATTGAAAAGTTAAAAGGATATGATATTTTTATAACAGAAGCAGATGATATTAAGAAACCTGAAATTTTTGAAGAATCGAAATTAAAATTGATTGTCTCCTGTCGAGGTGATCCTTTCAATGTTGACTTAGATACTGCGACTAAAAATAATATTCCAGTATTAAACACACCACTAAGGAATGTTGATGCTGTAGCAGAGTTGACTATTGGCCTCCTGTTAATGTTGGCAAGAAAATTACAGCAAGTTGAGAGAATTATACATTCTGATAAATTTGAAATAACAGATTTCGAAGATTATATAAGCTATTTTAATAAATTCCAAGGTATTGAGTTAAAAGGAAAAACAGTTGGAATAATAGGATTAGGGCAGATTGGAAGGAGAGTAGCGGATCGATTAAAGTCTTATAAAGTTAAATTTTTGATATATGATCCATACGTATCAAAAGCAACTATTGAAAAATATGGAAAAAAAGTTGATATTGATTTACTAATGAGAAACTCAGATTTCATCACTATCCATGCCGTCGCAACAGATGATAATTATAATCTGATTAACGAAGAAAGAATAAATATGATGAAGAATTCAGCATTTCTATTAAATCTCGCCAAAGGAAGTATTATAGATTATGAAGCATTATATAATGCTTTAAAAGAAAAAAAAATTGCTGGTGCGGCTTTAGATGTATTTCCTCTTGAACCGATTGATGAAGATAATAAATTCATTGAATTAGATAATACAATTGTTACCCCTCATATAGGAGGGGATACAATTGAAGTAAACGATCGACATTCTAAAATACTCTTGGAAGATATAAAATCTTGGTTAAACGGTGATGTACCTAAACATGTTTTAAACCCAGAAGTTTTCAAAGATAAGGGGATTAAAAAGAAAATTTCTAATGAAGAGATAAATAGATTAAGGAATGATATTGTAGATCTCTGCAAGACATTACTGAATGATGGACATGTAATCGGGTCAGCAGGGAATATTAGCGCTAGAATTAAAAACGAGGAAAAAGAATTGGTTCTGATTACCCCAAGTACCGTAAGGTATGATGTAATAGAACCAGAGGATATACTTATTATAGATATGGAAGGCAAAGTCGTTGAAGGAGATAGAAATCCTTCTGTAGAAAAAAAAATGCATTTAGCAATTTATAAAGAACGAAGCGATATTAATGCGATAATCCATGCGCATAGTATATATTCTACAGTTCTTAGTACTTTGAATCTTTCTCTCCCTCCTATTATGGAAGAATTAGTGCCTTACATAGGAGGAGAAGTTTTATGTGCAAAATATGGAGAAGCTGGCTCTGAAGAGTTAGCAAAAGGAGTTCTTAATGCTTTAGGGGAAAAAAATGCCGTTCTATTAGCAAATCACGGAAATATTTGTTGTGGGAGCCATTTAGCTGGTTCATATACGGTTCTACAATATCTTGAACGAGGTGCAAAAATATATTATTTAGCAAGGCTAGTAAAAGATCCTAATTTATTACCAGAAGATACTGTGGATTATGAAATGGATATATTTGATGTATTTAAAGAATCTAAAAAAATCTAATTATACTTTTTTACTACTTAATGCTTTTAAAGCAATTTTAGTTGATTCTTCTGCTTGTTGTTTTGTTACCATTCCAATAGTAACAGCAGTTATATTATGCCTAGAAACATAATTGAATGCAATTTTAGGGATAATTGCTCCAGCAGCTAAAGTCTTCATTCCTATAAAATGATATTTTTTTGTATTGTCAACAATTTCTTCTAATTCCTTAGCATTACCCATAAATATTCGGTTTGCATTAAAAGGTATTAAAAACACTCTTACATTTAAATTATTTTCTATTACATATCTTATCATTGATACTGGTTCATGTGTGGCAATCCCAGGAATTATTCCGCGATTCGAAATAGCATCTAAAAGTTTAGTCATTATTCTGTCTTTTCTATCTGAAATAACTGCGTGAACAAATATTAATTTGGCACCATTTTCTATAAGTACATCAATTTTAGGATCTATTCCTGGATAAGTTGATCCTGTAATAACATAATCACTATAAGTATCTATCATAACTTTTGCAGCATCTAATATTTTCCCTGTTGGGATAGCTTCAATCCCTCGTGCACCAGCTTGATAACTTGTTTCTAAAATTTCCAGCATTTTATCCGGGTTATTTAAAAATCTTTGACGCCACTCAAGTCCTTTAAATCCAAATTGATCTGCTCCTATGAATGGGCTAGTTCCAGTAGTAACAAGAGGAATATCTTTACCATCGATTTTACAAAAAATTTTAGACCCCAAAAATCAGAAATTCAAATTTATTTAAATCCAATAAATGATTATTATTAAGAAAATTAATTATATTTTAATTTTATAAAATAAAATATTATTATTCTAAAATATACTAAATTATATTGATTGAAAACTCCTAATTCTAAATTTTAAAACTGATCAAGGTTTCTTTTTTAGTATAAGCAACTGAAGGGATTAGAAATGCAAACTATTAGTGGTGCTATCTGCGATACTGTTACTTTCTATGAAAAAGATTTTGAAATTAATGAAGAATTAAATTCTCTTTTAATTCGTCACATATTAACAAATGGAGCAGATTCACTTATTCTTTTTGGAAATACGGGAGAGGGAATACTTTTTTCAGATAAATTAAACAAGAAGATTAAGCTTATTAATTTAGCACTTGAAGCCTCAGGAGGTAAAAATCCTATTATGGTTGGAGTTTATAGCAATGAAGTCGAGAATTCAATAGATCAAATGGAAGATTTGGCGAAAAGATTTAATGATATCAATTTTATGATTAGTCCCCCAATTTCAGAAAAAATTTCTAATGAGAGTCTAAAATTATATTTTGAAAACATATTAGGGGCAATTAATTTTAAAAACCAGATTTATTTGCACAACAATCCAGATCAATTTGCTGGAAATGAGATAGAACCCGAAATATTAAATTATTTAAGAGATTTCCCAAATCTGAAAGGATTAAATGATTCTTTTTACAATATAAAAAACTGTAAATCCTATATTCAACTATTAAATGATGATTTTTCAGTTCATTGCGGGATGGAAGACAGTTTTCAAAACTTCTTCCAATTAATTTCATTAGAAGAAAGAAGATTTAGTGGAATAGTATCTAGTATTGGCAATTTAGTAAATCTCAGCTCAAAATTATACTATTTTGCTCTTGAAGATAAAATATTAGAAGTTCATCAATTACAAGATCAAATAAATGATATAAGAAATAAGATATATGACATTAAAATAAATGAAGGAAAAGAAAGACGTGGATTAAAGTACGCGTTTCTTCATCTCTATAAAGAACAATTGAAAACTCCTATTAAAGAGATTAGTATAATTTCTCCTAAACGTCAAATAGATTTAGATGAAATAACAAAAGGAAGAATAGAAGCAACTGTGAATTATTTAATTAACCAAAAGCAAATTTACAAGTTATATTTCTTAGGAAAAAGAGAACTCTATCAATTTAAGGAGATTATTAAAACATTCTCTAATGTAGATGTTCTAATTGAACAAGGAAAGTTAAAAAAAATAATAGGTCCATTTGATGCCACAATAAATACAATTTATAGAGTAAATTTTGAAAATAGTCATTTAATTTTTAGATTTAGAACTTGTGAAAACTTTCCATTTGAAAATATCGTTAAAGAAAAATTATTATATCCATTTTTAGATGGAACCTTAAGCGGGGATATAGACAATCTCACAGGTCAGGTAAATAGTATTGTATCAAGTAAAATGGGGGCTTATATTTTCCATAAAGATAATCCTCCTACTGTTCCTGTAGGAAATTTGATTTATTACGACGAAACTAAAGAGACTGTTCCATATATCTTCACAGTACAAGATTATATTCATGGAAAACCATTAATTTGGTATTTAAGACAATCTTTAAATGAAGAAATTAATTTAAGGAAGATAAAATTTCCAAATTTATTTAAGAACTTAGGAATAATTTTAGGAAAACTACATAAAATAAATTTTAACTCTTCTTATGAAAATGTAAAAGATATTGGTAAGAAAAAAGATGCCTATTCAGAGATATTTAATAAAAAATTAGAAGTTGAAATTCAAGAAGCTAAAAGGCACAAATTTGAATTCATAAAAGAGATAAATGATTACATTAGAGATAATGAGGCATTAATTGAAGATCAAATTGATTTTGCCCTAATACATAATGATTTTCAAGGTCAAAATATTATTGTGAAAGAAGAATCTGCCAATTTTTTAATAAATGGATTAATAGATTTTGATGATTGGTGTGTTGGTTGTAGAGCACAAGATTTTGTTAAAATAGAATATTTAACACTAAAAAACTTGGAGAGATATAATTTTAAAGATGCTTTTTATGAAGGTTACTCACAA
This sequence comes from Promethearchaeota archaeon, assembly GCA_048938025.1. GTDB lineage: Archaea > Asgardarchaeota > Lokiarchaeia > Sigyniarchaeales > SOKP01 > Loki-b32. The sequence goes on along the minus strand of JBHLMP010000030.1, from coordinate 26,316 downwards.
TATTATAAAATTGACAAAGATTTTATGAAAAAAATTGAACTGTATAAGTTACTATGGCTTTTGAAAGAACTTAATAATGAATTTGATATAAAAAGTAGAAATGAACAACTTAAATTAAAGCATACTTTTCCTTTAACGATTGATTATGAAAAAGAGATAAGAAGATTGCTATTTTAAAATGAAATGAAAAATTTCTTATTAATTTCTAAGTTAATTCTTTTAAATTATTAGGTCTTTAAAAAGAGAGAGAATTTTATATTATTGAAAATTTCCTTATTCAGTGTTTCTAAATGAAAATATGATTAAATTATAATATAAATTATAAAGCTACCAAAATTGAAGCTCCTTCTAGTCACAGATATACACGGAATAAAATGGAAATATGAAAGAGTTTTTCATGAAGCTATTTCCTTAAACATTGATATGATAATAAATGGAGGAGATATGCTTCCCTTTAAAGGGAATTTGTTATATCAAGATAAATTTATAACAGGGTTTCTTGATGATTATTTTTCCAAATGCAATTCATCAGGATTGTATTTAGCATGTCAACTTGGTAATGATGATTGTATAATATTTGATGAACTATTTCAAGAGATTTGCGATAAATACTCCCATGTATTTAATGTTGCCCAGAGAAGATTCCAGATAAAAGATCATGGTTATGAATTTATTGGGATGAACTGGGTGACAGATCTTCCTTTTGGACTTAAAGATAGGGCAAGGATGGATAACAGAGATTTCACATTACCAAAACAGATTGGGAAGCAATACATCTCCAATCCAAATGGATGGATAAAAATTGAAGATTGGTCATCATATATAAAAACTCTTCCTACAATTGAGGAAGAAATGAATCAATTGATCAAACCAGATAATATAAAAAAAGCAATTTATATAATTCACGTGCCACCTAGTAATTTGGGACTTGATGTATGTCATGATGGTCGAAAAGTAGGATCTATTGCCGTTTATGAATTTTTAAAAAGAAATCAACCGCTTCTCTCTTTTCATGGGCATATTCATGAGAGTCCAGAAGTTTCAGGAAGATGGAACTCGAAACTAGGAAAGACAATATGTGTACAACCAGGTCAGTCTCATCAACATGAAAATCATTTAATATATGTAATTATAGATTTGGAAACGATGAATTTTAGAAGATTTAAGGTGAATAAAGAAGATTGAAAATTGAGAACAAATAATAATTTATAATTATAATCGGTATAAATTTTTAGAATTTTGCATTATTTGAAATATGAATATATATAATAAAGAATCTGAGTTAGCTATTAGTCTAGTCAAAAAAGCTCATAAAATTCCAGAATGGTTCAAAGAAAAAGGATTTAAATCATTTGAAAAACGAGATCAATCGCCAGTAACTTTAGCAGATTTAGCTACCCAAATTTACATTGTAGATAATTTGCGAGCAAAATTCCCGGAAGATCATATTTTAGCTGAAGAGGAAGGCTCCTTAATAGATATAAATTCTGAAAAGTTAATCTATGAATGTTTTGATGATTTAAAAATTAAAGTTGGAGAAATTAAAGAAACAATAAATTATCGAGGTAGATTTTCTAAAAGAGAATGGACTGTTGATCCTATCGATGGAACTCAAGGATATGTCGAAGGATTATCGTATGCAGTTGGTATTGGGTTAATGGTAGAATCTGACCCTAAAATATCTGCTATTTCGGTTCCAAATTATAATGAAGAAGGATTAGGAGTGTTTTCTGCGGTAAAAAATATAGGTGTTTATGCATCATATGGAGGAAAAGAATTTAAAGAAATAAAAGTAAGTAATCAAGATTCGTTAAAAGATGCTGTATTATGTCATTCATTGCATTACGATAAACCATGGGTTTTAGAATTTGCGAAAAAAGTAGGAATTAATAAATTAATTAGAATTGATAGTATGTTGAAGTTCTGTAAGATTGCTGATGGTAGTGCTGATTTATACATTAAACCAATTGACCGAAAACATTCTTTTTCATGGGACTTTTTACCTGGATATTTGATAGTAACAGAAGCAGGAGGAAAAGTAACTGATTCAAGTAATCGACCAATTTGGTTTAAGAGTGATACTTTAATGTGGAGTGAACCAGCAGTTATAGCTTCTAATGGTGTCATTCATGATAAAGTTATAGATCATCTCAAGAAACTGCAAAGTTAATTAGGCGCATTTGTTTAATCTTTGAATTTTGTTCAAAATTCGAAAATCTTATTCCTATTAACCTTACTTTCCTTTCATTATCTTTAAATTCCTTATATAAAGCTAAAACAATGTTTAATGCTTTATTTTTATCTCTAATCGGAATTGGAAGGGTTTTTGCTCTAGTGTATGTTAAAAATCCTTCAAATCTTATTTTTAATGTTATGGTACGGTAATAAATATCATTATTTTCTAGAGTTTTGTGAATTTTGTTATTTATCTCTTCCATTTTTTTTAAAATGACTTGGAAGTTATCTGTATCCTCATAAAAAGTCCTTTCTTTACTGATTGATTTTCTTTCTTCATCAAATTCTTTTACTTCTCTATTATCAATTCCATGAGCTATATTCCAAACCCACTTCCCATGTTTTCCAAAAATTTCAATCATTTTATTTAAGGGTGTTCTAATTATATCACCAATCGTTTTAATACCTTTAATATTAAAATATTTCTTAGATTTTTTCCCTATACCCGGAATTCTTGTTATATCCATTGATTTGAGGAATTCTAACATATTTTCAGGAGTAACCACAGTTGTACCGTTAGGTTTATTATAATCTGAAGCGATTTTTGCTAGAGATTTTGTATGAGCACAACCAATTGAAATTGTAATTCCAACTTTTTTATGTATTTCTTCTCGAATTTCATCAGCTAAATCTCTAGCTTCCTGAAAATTAGCACAACTATCTGTAACCTCTAAATATGCCTCATCTAGTCCTATTTTTTGATAACGATCAGGAGCATAACCTTTCAAAATAGTATGTATACTGTCCGAAGATGCTTTGTATTTAATGAAATTAGGCCTTAAATATATCCCATGTGGACATAATTTAAATGCTTGAGAAATTGGCATAGCAGAATGAAGTCCAAATTCACGGGCTTCATATGAACATGTAGATACTACACCTCTTCCTTTTCCTTCCTTTGGATCTGCTCCGATAATCACTGGCTTTCCTCTATATTCTGGATTGTCTCTAATCTCCACAGCAGCAAAAAAGCAATCTAAATCGCAATGTAAAATTATACGAGTCATTATTTTATATTAAAAAATTAAAATCTTTCAAGCATCTAAAAAATATATGACAATTTAGGTATTATCAGAAAAGATTTAAAAATAAAGACTATTGAAAATTTTTAAAGTATATCTAATAATCCAAACCATTACAAACAATCCTCTTTAAAATTTCAAAATATATTTTTAACTCAGTTTTAATTATAATATTTATGGTAATAAGTAAGGAAGAACAACTTAGGTCTGAATTAGTTGAAGGAGCAAAAGCTATTTTTGCCAAAGGGTTAGTTGAGGCTGGAGAAGGAAATATAAGCGTGAGAAATGTAAAAAAAGATGAATTTTTCATCACTCCATCTTTTAATCAATATGAATCTTTAAAGATAGAAGATATCGTTCATATGAGTCTTGATGGTACAACAATAAGTGCTAAAAAACTCCCATCAACAGAAGTAAAGCTCCATATAGCTATTTATGAATCTCGACCAAAAGTTCAATGTGTAATTCATACGCATTCGACTTTTGCTACAATATTATCTATTGTAAGAAAAAATATACCAATCATAATGGAAGAGCAGGTTGTCTTCTTAGGAGGTTCTGTTGATGTTGCTCCATTTGGAAAAGCGCACACAGATGAGATAGGAGAAACAGCACTCCAAGCATTAGGTATTAAAAATGCTGCATTATTAGCTAATCATGGAGTAATTATTTGTGGTAAATCTTTAGGACATGCAGTAAAATTTGCTGAATTGGTGGAAAAACTTGCAAAAATGTATTGGGGTGCATTACAAATAGGGGAACCCAAAATTATTTCCAAAGAACATGCCGAGAGGTTCCAAAAGCACTTTGAGAGTTTATTTGCGAATTATCCTCGTAGTATGCGAAATAAAAAATCTTAAAAATTTATGAAATTGATTAGGAATGCAAGAATTAGGTATAAGTTCATTAGGGCACATAATCGAATATGGACTTTTAGGTAAGTTTGAGAACTTGTTTGACTTATTACTTAAAGCTTCCGAGGATTGTCTTAAATTTGCTGAAGAAAATAACATTAAAGTTGTAGAATTGGTATTAGATCCTCCTGAAATATTTAATAGTACAAACCAACAAAAGTATATTGATATAATCAATTCTTATTCAATAAAAAAGCAAATCCATGGACCTTTCATTGATGTAAATTTATGCTCACATAATTATGATATCTCTAAAGCATCTATAGAATCTTATTGCAATACTGCAAAAATCTGTAAAAAAATTAGAGCAAAAATAATGACAATTCATCCAGGTCTAGCTAATTTTCTAATAAATTCTATAAGAGAATTTAATAAAATGCAACTAGTTCAATCAGTAAAAAGCTTATTAGAATTCACAAATGGAATTGATATAACTGTTTGTATTGAAAATATGCCAAAGAATTGTTATATAATGTTGGATGAAAACAACATTGAAGATATATTTTCTAAGATCCATCAATCTAATCTATTTCTTACTTATGACACAAGCCATTTTTACACCTGTGATGGGAATGTAAAACTACTATGGGAAAAATTTCATAGTAAAATAAAAAATATTCATCTTGTAGACAATTTTAGTAAAAAATCAGATACACATCCACCACTAGGAACAGGAAAGGTCAATTTTGATGAAATTTTTGAAACAATAAAGAGTTATAATTATACAGGGGCATTAATTATTGAATTATCCTCAGCAAAAGAATTGACTCAAAGTATAGAGTTTATAAATAACTTTTTCTAAAATGCGTAATAAATTTTCTAAAATCTAAAATAAATTTTTTTATACACTCTTCTTTAATAAATATTATAATGCCAATAATATCATTACAAATTAGTGATGATTTATTAGATAGATTTGAAAAAGTTCGAAACTTAAGTGGATTTAATTCTAAAAGTGAAGCATTAAGAGATTCAATAATAAACTTTATTGAAAAGCATGAAAAATTTGAAAGTTTAAAGGGATATAAAATTATGGCTATAAATCTAGTCTATCCTTTTAAAAGTGTAATTGTCGATCAGATTTCTGATTTATGCTCAAAATTCCATCAAATTATTAAAACAATAACAGATTGGCGAATCGCAGAAAAGAAGATAGAATTAATCTTACTCGTAGGAGAAATTGAGTTAATTAAGGATTTGTATAATCAATTAGCTAAAATAAAAGATGTTATCTGCTCTATCCGTGAAATTATCATAGATTAAAATTTTTTTAATCAAATCGAAGGGAAAAATCCATTTTATGTGATGGAAATTGTGTTAATTCACCTATGCTTATTATATCTGGTTCTGATATTAAATAATCAATAATATTTTCTAAAGTTATACCCCCTGAAATTTCTATAATTACACTCTCTCGTAAATTATTTTTTTTTAGCATATTTATAGCATCTTCAACCATATCAGGGTTCATATTATCTAACATAATTATATTTGCTCCATTCTCTGCCGCAATAAGAACATCATTTACTCTTTCAACTTCTATCTCAATTTTTTTAGTAAAACTGGCTAATCTTTTTACATCTTTTAAAAGTTTTTCAACATTTCCGTTATAATATCTCAAATGAGTATCCTTTAACAAAATCATATCATCTAGGGAAAATCTATGTGGATCCGCTTGTCCATATTCAGCTGCCTTTTTCTCAAAAATCCTCATTCCTGGAATTGTTTTACGAGTACATGCTATTTTAACATTTTTTCCAGAATCTTTGATTTTTTTAACAAAATCTCTTACTGTTGATGTTATAGAACTCATATGTGTAATAAGATTTAAGCCTACTCTCTCTCCAAAAAGAATATCTTTTATTTTTCCTTTTAATAATACAATGACATCTCCTTTCTTAACCTCATCTGCATCTTTTTTTAAAAAATTTGTAGATACTTTTAAAAGATCATATAAAATTTTTAATTCTTCTAAGCCCGAAATATATCCATCACTTTTCACTCTAATTTTTGAAGAAATTTGAGCTTCTTTATCAATAAATTTAGAACTTACGTCAATATAATTACAGTCTTCTATTAGAAATTCCCTAATTTTCTTTTCTATTACAATTTTGTTATAAGTCATTTTTATCGCAGAATTATAAGTAGTATTATTATTATAGATAAAAAATTAAATAAAATTATGGTAGAAATTGAAAAAAGATTTATCTCAAATAATGAGATAAAACTTGAAGCAGAATACTTTCAATCAAAATTGAATAAAGATAAGTCTGTAGTTTTAATTTGTCACCCCCATCCTCAATTTGGGGGGAATTTTTTTAATAATGTTGTATCTGCAATCTTTAACATTTTAATCAAAAATGATATTTCATGTCTCAGGTTTAATTTCCGAGCTGTTGGAAGATCTACCGGTACTCACTCTAGCGGGAGAGGAGAATTAAGTGATGTTAAAGCTTGTATCGATTTTTTAGTAAATGAGAAACAATTTAATAAAATTATTATTTGTGGTTATTCTTATGGTGCCGCAATAGGATGTTCTGCTGTAAATCATTCAGATAAAGTAATTGGTTATATTGCTATCTCTTTTCCTTGGGATTTTATGGGAATTAAATATAAAGAACTCTCCCAATCAGAAAAACCTAAATATTTTCTTCAAGGAGACAATGACACTATTGCCTCCATTGATAAATTTTTAACCCATTATCAATATTACATTGAACCTAAACAATATGAGATTATTTCAGGAGCGGACCATTTTTATTGGGGTTATGAGGACCAAATTTCTGAGAAAGTTTTTAAATTTTATCAATCAATAAAATAAAAATAATAAAATCCTATATATCATATAATTTAATTATTAGATTGTCGATAACTTTTCAAGGTCTGAGGAACTGTTATCCACAGCCCAATCGAGCAATTGATCGTAATATTTCTCAACATCATCAGAATCTGGTAATCCACTTAATACCGCTAATATAAACTGTGTGTTGCTGTCTTCAATAATAATATTTCGACAGATAATATAATCATCTTTATATTTAATTTTCATACTTTGGACTTCTGATAAATTCATTTCTTCAGCAGCTTTATAAGCTGCATCGCTTAATAGGGAACCCATAGCAGCTATTACTCTTTCATCAATATCTTCAGCTTTTTGAGATGCTAAAACTAATCCTGTAGATGTGGAGAATAAAGATGCTCGAAAATTACCATTTTCATTAAGTTCCTTCAGAACCATTTCCAATCTACTAACCAAATTAATACACTCTTTTTTATATTGAATTTGAAATTATTTTATAATAAAAACTAAGAATTTTACTAAGATTTATTTTTATCAAGATTCTCTTTCTTAAAGTATCTTTGTATAAATAATATGAACTATTTTATATTTAATTTTAACTTATTTGTTTTTTTATACTATCCAAATTTATAATAAATGTTGATATAATATCATTCTCATCGATATTTAAAATTAATACACTTGGTCTTGCAATTGGTGTTTTAAAACCAAGCTTTGGAGGAGGTGCTTTTGGTTTTGTTGGTGAACCTGGATTTAATAGAAGTATATTATAGGATGTAGCTTCTATGATCGGTTGATGACTATGACCATGAACTAATATATGTAAATTATGCTTTCTTACAAAATTTTCAAGATTTTGGGGTAACTGATGAATTACTCCTATATTATAACGACCAACTGAAAATTTAATAAAATCTTCTAAATCCTTAATTTTGTCCAAATTTCCCTTAACACATTTAGTAGGAGCAATTTTATTAAGTTCATCTAATAAAAATTCTTCACATACATCACCAACATGGATTATTTCATCAACATCCTTAAAAATCTGCTTTAATTGGGATACTAATACCTCTATTATTTTTTGATCATCTTCATTTGTTATATGAGTGTCAGCTATAATCCCAATTTTCATAGAAATATAACTCCTTTAAATCAAAATCATAAAACCCAAGAGAAAAGCGATTATCCCTATCAATAAATCTATGAAGATCATAAATAACTTATCACCAATGGATTCAACATATTCCGTCTCACTTTTGAAATAATTTTTTAATAATTTGAATCCTATTGATAAAGCTTCTTTAATTCTAGGAAATTGCCAAATAAATAGTATAATACCTATAATTAGCAAGGGATAATAAAGAAATAAAGCAATAGTAGTAAAATCATTTCCATCTAAAAAATTCCACAAAGTGTGTGCTGAAATTATATTATTTAAAGCATGTGCCAGAATTACTGGAAATATCCATTTCCTTCTCAAAACTAGAAGGGAAAGAATTATTCCTATTATGAATGCTTGTGTAAACCAAATGAGGGGAAACCAAGAGGGGTAAGCTTTACTTATAGGATCAAAATAATAAGCAAAATGATTTAATCCCCATGCAAGAGAAGCTATAATAACAGCAGATATTCTATTTATATGTTCACTACCCGATTTAGTAATATAACCTCTAAAAATTGTTTCTTCTGAAAAAGAAACACAAATTTGAATTATAATGACAGATATTAAAAATGTAAAATAATCTCTAAATAAATAAGAGTTGGTTGCGTTAGAACCTAAAGAAAAAGCTTGATAGCTAATCATATCAGGTAATAAAAGGTAAGTAAAAAAGTCTAAGGGTAAAAATACTAAGAAAAATATTAAAAATCCATATAAAAATTGATATTTATAATTCTTTTTAGTTACTTTATAAAGTTTAAGAAATCCTTTAAATGGAGATATATCCTCTTCAATAATAATCTCTCTTTTATGAGGTGGTGATATAAATTTAGAAATAAAAAAAGCAATCGGTACTGCTATAAATATCAATATAGCGCGTTCAATATAAAATATTATTCCATAAGAGACGGAATTTTTATCTACAAAAAATTCTAATGAAGCTAAAGAAAGAAAGATTAATGCAAAAATAATCATATAATACCAAATAACTTCTACAAAAAAAAATCTAAATCTTTCTTTAAGAATAGTGATCTTTTTTTTATATACTGGTTTCCCCATTAATTATCATTTTAACGTATTTTAATTGAATAAAAAATTATTAAATTATAAAATTAAAAACTTTATTATTTATATTTTGGGAAAAACTAATTTCAAATCTTCTTTAAAAGGGATTCCATTTCTTGCTCCTAATTTTTGTATACATTTTCCAGCAATGAAATTTCCAATTTTTACATTTTTTTTAAGGACCTCAAATTCAAAACTTAAATTCTGAACAAAACCATAAATAAAACCAGCAGAAAAAGCATCACCAGCCCCAGTAGTATCTACTACGTGTCTAACTTTAATAGAAGGTATTAACTCAAAACCAAGATTTGTATATAATAGAGCTCCAATCTCACCCCTCGTAACTATGATTACTTTAATGCCTAATTCGATAAGTTTTTTCATGGTTTCCTTAATAATTTTTAAGTTTAACTGAAGTTCTTGGATGTTCATAAGAGTAAAAAACTCTTTCTGAGATAAAATAAGAATATCAATATGTTCAAGTAATATTTTTATATTTTCAAGGCCTTGGTCAATTATTAACATACCTGGATTTAGAATTACAGGTATCTCATTTTTCCTGCCAATCTTTGCAGCTTCAATAAATGGCTCCAAATTTTTTAAACTGCTTAAAAAAATTACTTTTGTTGAAGAAATTTCTATTTCTATGATGTTATCTCTAGATAAGTAATTAGCTGCTCCACTATATGTATATATTCTCCTAATACCTTCTCTAGATAGAGCTACATAAGCAGTTCCAGTGCCATATTCATTTGAATATTTAATTAATTTAGTTGAAACTTTAACTTCGTTAAAGTCATTTATAATTTTGTTACTAAATGTATCATTAAGACCTATCTTTCCAAGAAAAGCTGTTGCTAAACCTAATTTAGCACATGCATACGCTGTATTTGCAGCAGCTCCTCCAGATAATAATTTTAAATCAGACACAAAGACTTCATCATCATCAACTGGATATCTATCAACTCTAGCAACCATATCTACTAGAGCAGCCCCTATACAGATTACATCATATAATTCGGTCATAAAATAACTATATTAACTGTAATTAAAAGACCCATATTCTGATTGTATTTCAATAATATTTTTATCCGTAATAGGGGATTTTTCACATAGTCCGATAATCTTCCCTTCAATATTATACTTTTTAGCAATATTAATAATTTCTTTTGCTATCGATTCATCGCAATACAATTCCAATCTATGGCCCATATTAAACACACTATACATTTCTTTCCAATTAGTACCAGAGGATTGCTGAATTATTTGAAAGATTTTTGGAAGAGGAAAGAGATTATTCTTAATATATTTTATATTTTTACCAAAATTTAGATTTTTAGTTTGTCCTCCACCAGTATTATGAATTATACCATGAATATCTTTTCTATAGTTCTTTAATATATCAATTAATACGGGGGCATATGTTCTGGTTGGAGATAAGAGAGCCTTTCCTACTGTTAAGTTAATCTCCTTTATCATATCAGTTAACTTATACTTGCCAAAAAAAATAAATTTTTCATCGGTATTTTGATCATAGCATTCTGGATGTTTCTTATAATATTCATGACTAAGTGTTCCATGCCTGGCTAATGTTAATCCATTACTTCCAATCCCAGAATTGTATTCATCTTCATATGATGCTTTTCCAAAACTAGTTAAACCTATTATTATATCGGATTTATTGATATAATTAGCATCAATTACATCTTCTCTTTTCATTCTGGTAAAAATTGAAGCAAAAATTGATAATGTTTTAATTAGATCTCCTATATCTTCTGTTTCTCCACCACATGTTTTTACTTTTAAACCAAGTGAGGACAATTTTTTACTATAGGATTCATATTCCTTAATAATAGTTGAAACTATCTTTCCAGTAATAAATTTAGAATTTCTTGCAATTGTGTTAGATAAAAAAATATCTCCTGTTGCTCCTACACAAAAAATATCATCAATATTCATAACAATTGCATCTTGAACTATCCCCTTAAAGACTGATAATTCACCAGTCTCTTTATAATACATATATGCTAAACTTGATTTTGTACCTGCTCCATCTTCATGGAATATTGAACAATAATCTTTATCACCTGCAACATCTTCAACAATTTTGCAAAAAGCTCCGGGAAAAAGTCCTTTATCAGCGTCTTTTATTGCTTTATGTACATCTTCTTTTTTGGATGAGACCCCCAATTTTGAGTATAAATTATTATTTTCTGCCATTATTTTTTTTTACCAATTATATTTGTTCTTCAAAATTTTTAAAAGATTTTCGGTTATTTCAACTGCTTTCCCTATATATTGGTGTGGATCCAATAAATTATCTAATTCATCCTTAGAGAAGTGTTTATTGACCACTTGATTTTCATACAAAATATCTTTCATAAATTTATCTTCACGCCTGGCTACAATTGCAGCTTTTCTCAAAATTTCATGTCCTTCTTGTCGTCCTATTCCCCTATTAACTAATTCTACCATAAGTTTTTCTGATAAACAAGCACCTTTAGTAAGATTTAGGTTTTCTTCTATTTTTTTTTCATTGAATTCAATTCCCTCAAGATTACGGGTTAATTGTTTGATTATATAGTCTAGTAATATGAAATTTTCTGCAAAAATAACTCTTTCAGAGGCAGAATTTGTTAGATCTCTCTCATCTTCTAACTCTATGTTATCTAATGCCGTAATAACATTAGATTTAATGACTCTTGCTAAACTACAGATTCTTTCTGATTTATGAGGATTTCTCTTATGAGGCATTGTGGAACTTCCAACTTGATTTTGTATAAATGGTTCAAACATTTCAGCTATCTCATTTCGCTGTAAAATACGATTTTCTCGGGCTATTTTTGCAAGAGTTTGCCCAATTAAGGCAGTAATAAATATTACTTCTGCATGTCTATCTCTTTGTACAATTTGATTAGCTAAAAGTACAGGATTTAAGTTTAATTCTTTCATCACTCCACTTTGGATCTCTATGCCTTTATTCCCAAAACTCGCCATTGTACCCACAGCACCAGACATTTTCCCATATGAAATACGATCTAAAACTTCTAAGATACGATCCAAATGTCTATCAATTTCATATGCCCATACTCCAAATCGCATTCCATATGTAGTTGGCACTGCATGTTGGCCATGTGTTCGTCCAATACAAACTAAATCTTTTTTATCGGAGATAATTCTTAATAATTCTTTTAATAATTTTTTTAATGCATCATCAATATAGATTAATGCCTCTTTTAATTGTAAACCTAAAGCACAATCCTCAATATCATAACTAGTAGCTCCTAAATGAACATAATTTCCTGCATCACCTTCACACTGTTCAGCTAAACCCTTAACCATTGCCATTAAATCATGGTGGATTTGACTATCTATTTCTTTAACTCTGTCAATTTTTACATATTTATTATTAGCCTTTTTAATTATCTCTTCAGCGGCTGTTTTTGGAATATTACCTAAATTCGCATGAACTTTAGCTAGTGCGGCTTCTACTTTTAGCCAGTATTCTAATTTTTTTTCCTCCATGAAAAGAGCTGCTATCTCAGTTCGATAGCGTGTCTCAATTGGGTGGATAAATTTCTCACTCATTTCTTTTTTCATCTAAAATTAATTTCCCTAATTGAAAAAATGAAGGATAGTAATATTATCTTTTTTATTAGATATTTATTAACTCTTATTGTTGTATTTGAGGTAAAAAATAATATAAAATGCTTCTTATTAATCAGTTTAAAAAACCTAAAAACTAGTTATCTTTAATCTATTATAAATCATACTTTTAATTATAATTTACAATGTCTAATCATAAATTCTATTTTTTTCGTTGTTATCATTGCGGTGAATGGTTCTATTCAGCAAGACTGATTAGGATTAAGAAATGCTGGAAATGCAATCGATCTTTTCTTATTAAAAATTCCCTAAAATTTTCTAGAACTTGTTCTACTAAAAATGCAATAACAATTATTAAGGAATTGAAGAATAACATGGAAAAGAAGGATTTTTATGAGTTAAAAACCCAAATTTAAAAGTTTATAATAATAATTTTTTCTAATAAACTTCGTAAAGATTTTGTTTAATTATTAATTCTTCTATAAATTAATAGAATAATCACACAAAAAGATTATCTTGGAACTCGCAGAAGATTTGAAAATAGTAGATGAAAAATTAAATAAAGAATTACAAAGAATAGCGAAAGACAAAATTGAATACTGGGATATTCGAATTGGAGTGAAAACGGGAACTAATCTAGACTTTACTGACCAAAAAAGCAAGGAAATATCATCATATGAAATTATCGAATGTGGAATTAGAACTTTTATTAATGGAGGTTGGGGTTTTAATGTTCTAAAAAATCCAAATAGGAACACTATTATTAACGGATTTTTAAAAGCAGTAAAATTAGCTAAATTATCAGAATCTTTATGTAAAAATAAATTTAAAATTAGAAATAGAGACCCCTTAATTAAAAATTTTAAAATTACTTGTAAAAAAAGATTAGGGGATATTGGCATTGATGAAAAAATACAAATAGTAAAGCGTCATGAGAAAATCGCCTCAGAATGTTCACCAAAAATAAAAAATACACATACTTTATATTTAGATGGGCACTCCCAAGATTTGATTTTTAGTTCTTTTGGGCACCATATTGTTCAAGATTTATCATTTTTAAGGTTATTTAGTTTAATTTATGCCAAAGAGAAAGGTATCCTTCAAAGATCCATAAATTCTATTGGAGGAATTGGAGGTTTTGAGATAATTGAAACAGAAACAGCAAATAACTTAAGTGAAAAAACAGCTAAGGAAGCAGTAGACTTACTAAATGCAAAATCTCCTGTTGGTGGTAAATTTACAGTTATAATGGATCCAAAATTAACAGGAACTTTCATACATGAAGCTTTTGGACATGCTTGTGAAGCAGATTTAGTTTTAAATAAGGAAAGTATATTAGAAGGAAAAATTGGATTAAAAGTGGCTATGGATGATATAAAAATTATCGATGATCCGACTATGAATCAAGGCAAAAAATTTAATTTACCATATGAATTATTTGGCAGTTATTTTATCGATGAGGAGGGAACTCCTTCGCAAAAAACAATTATTATTGAAAATGGCATATTAATAAACTATTTACATAGCTTAGAAACATCTTCAAGAATGGCAGTTCCATCTAATGGGCATGGTAGAGCAAATTCATGTAGTTCAAGACCACAAGTTAGGATGGGTTTTACTTATTTATTACCAAAAGATTGGGAATATGAAGAAATAATTGAGGATACAAAAAATGGAGTATTATGTGAAGATTTTCAATATGGATACACAGATCCTACGACAGGAAATTTTCAATTTAAGTGTAAGCTCTCATATAAAATCGAACATGGAGAAAAAGGAGAGTTAATGCGAGATGTATCTCTCTCTGGCTTAACACTTGAAGTACTTAATAAAATTTCTGCTATCGGAAAAACTATGAATTATTCAGATGGAATCTGTGGAAAAGGTGGTCAAAGTATTAGAGTATGTGATGGTGGACCATATATAAGAACTGAAGATATAACGGTTGGGGGTTTAAATTAAATGGAGCATAATTCTGATGTTTATAGCTTGGCAAATTATGGATTAAAATTAGCCGAGCGAAGTAACTCTGATCTGAAATGTGCTGAAATATTCTTTGGGAAAAATAATTATGTTAATATTGAAATTGAAGAAAATTCTGTAAAAAATAGTGAGGTAGGAGATGATTATGGGACCGCTATTAGAGTAATTAATAAAAAAGGTTCCCTAGGGTTTGCTTTTACTAATAGAGTAGAAAAAAAATCAATTGAAAAGATGATAGTTATAGCTCTTAAGATGATGAATGCCGGTACTATAGACCTTGATTTTAAGAACTTACCTAATCAATATAATAAGTACCCAGATGTGAAGAATTTATACGATAATAATTTAAAAAATTTAGAAATTGACGAATCTCTAAAATATGTTGAAGATTTAATTCACGTATGCAGTAAAGATGAATTAGCGATTTCTCAATCTGGTAATTTTCTATCCAATTATACTAAAACTCACATTTTTAACTCAAATGGTTTATTTATAACGGGAAAAGAGACCAGTTGTTCAATATCTTCAAATATAATTGTTAAAGATAAAGTTAGTAATGAAACTTCTTTTGGCTATGATTGGCAATCTGAAAGGATGTTGAAGAATATAAGTGCAAGAAATATAGCAATTAATGCTTTAGAAAAAGCAAAACGAAACTTAAATCGTATAAAAATAAAAAGTATGAAAACTACTTTAATGTTAACACCTTTCGGTACAATTAATTTAATTTTAAATCCAATAGCGTTAGCTGTTAATGCAGAATCTTTCCAATATAAAAGAAGTTTTCTGATCGATAAGAGAGGAGAAATAATAGGGCCCAATTATTTAAATATTGAAGACAATGCTTTAATTGATGGTGCTACTGGTTCTACATCTTTTGATGGTGAAGGTGTCCCTTGTAAAAATAAAAAGATATTTGAAAGAGGAAAATTTCTTAAAACAGGATTATTGCATAACAGTTATACTGCTGGAAAAGATAACATTGAAAGTACAGGCAATGCATCTCGAAATTCCTATAGTTCAATACCTTCTATAGGTGCTTCTAATTTTCTTCTGAAACCAGGAGATCTCTCTAAAGATGAGATAATAAATGAAATCAAAGAAGGAATTCTTTTAGATTATACTGGAGATTCTCCTAATATTTCAACCGGAGACTTTTCAGGTCTAATTCTACATGGAAATTTAATTAAAAATGGAGAAATTAAGGAGCCATTAAATGAAACTATGTTTGGTATTAACCTTTTAGACCTATTTAAAAATATAGAGGCTGTATCGAAAGAATTTAAAATTTATGGTTCTTTCCAGGCCCCCTATGTAAAAGTGGGGAATTTTCGAGTAATAGGGGGATAAAATTAAGCGGTTACGTTCAATCTGAGCCACAGGATACTATAAAATTTTTCTTCAAAATCGTTAATGATTTGCCACAATTCAGTAAAAATTATTTGATTTGTTCCTACTTCTGAGAATGAAACATTCAATTTTTCAGAAATCCACTTCTCATTACTTTTTAAAGTAAAATTATCACTTATAAAGTCAAGAGTTCCATTTGTTCCCTTTACAGTACTAAATACCGTAAAATTATCCCCTTTCTTTATTTTAACTCGAAAGTTAAATTTTTTATTTAAGTAATTTTCGACAGTGAGGTAAAAGTGAATACTCTCATTAACAGTCGCCTCGGTTGGATAATCTTCAGCTTCCTGATCTTCATTTAGAATTCCGAAAGTAACATATCCGGGCTCAGGAGTGAAAATGTAATAGATTATAAACCCTGAAATTATGATAATTCCAATAATTAAACAGATTTTTAAGATAATCTCAAACTGTTTATTACTGATCTTTAGGTTTATTTTTTCATTATTCTTGCCTTTTACGCTCATTATCTTTAAACCAAGCAATAGTTTTTTTCAAACCGTCCTTTAGAGACGTTGTTGGTTCCCAATTGAGAATTTCCTTTGCTTTTTGTATATCAGGACACCTACGGACTGGATCATCAATAGGCAATGGTTTAAATATAATTTTTGAGTTAGAATTCGTTAAATCTTTTATGATATTAGCTAATTCGAGAATGGTATATTCCTTATTATTACCTAAATTAATAACATCTCCAATGGCTTCATCTTTTTGAACCATTTTAAGTATCCCTTCAATCTCATCGACTACATAGATAAAAGATCTAGTTTGTGATCCATCTCCAAAAACAATAATATCTTCATCATGTATGGCTTGGTGTATGAAATTGGGAACAACTCTTCCAAATTCAGGTCCATGTCGTATTCTAGGTCCTGATGTGTTAAAAATTCTTACGATTTTTGTTCTCATTTGATGTTGAAGTTCATATGCTTTAATAAATGCTTCTCCTGCTCTTTTGGACTCATCATAACAGCTTCTAGGTCCAACAGGGTTTACATGTCCAAAATAACTTTCTGGTGTAGGAACTGCTTCTTTTGGTGGATTTCCATAGACTTCAGAGGTACTTGTATAAAAGAAAATAGCATTATGGAATTTTGCAATGCCTAAAGTGTTCAATGTCCCTAATGTATTACTTCTCAAAATAGATATGGGTTCTTCTGTAAATTCAAAAGGGGAAGCTCGACTTGCCATATGCATAACAATGTCAATTCTTTTAATATCATCAATACAGATTCCTAATGGATGGTATGAAAAGCCAAAGTATATAGGATAAGAAATATCGTGATTAACAAAGCGAAAATTGTCTTTCAACATAAGATGCATTATATTTTCAGGTTGCCCTGAGGTTAAATTATCTAAACAGATGCAATACGCACCCTGTTCTACCAGCACATCACACACCCATGAGCCGAGAAAACCTGCTCCACCAGTTACTAAAATTACTTTATTCTCAAAAGTAATATTTTCCTTTTTTAATCGGTTAATTATCTCTTGAATATCTTCATTAAAATTGTAATACAACTTCAATAACCTTTACTATTCTTCAATAACCTTTAATATACTTTTTTTTATTTATTCTGGTAAATAAATTTTTCTTTAAGATTAAAGCATTTTTAAGAAATAAAAATTATATTTAATGCTAAAATTCTTTGTTCTATAAAAAGAGAAAAATAATCAAGCAAATATAAAGAGCAAGAGCTTTATATGGTTTTAGTTCCACAATATTGACAAAACTTCATTTCTAAGGGATATAATTCTCCACATTTAGTACATTTTCTTAAAGAATTTTTTATTATTTCTCTTCCAAGCATTTCGAAAGCTTTTTCAACATTATCTCCCGTTTTAGAAGAAGTACTAATTAAATCCCCCTGAAACTTAAACTTTTCAAACACCTTCAATCCATCCTCTCTTTTTACCTTGCGTTCTAAATCAATCTTTGCTTCAATCAAAATTTTTGTTTTAGGTGCATTTGGAACAGATGCGATGACATTTATCCAATCATAAAGATCATTTAATGAATCCTTATTTGTAACATCATATAGCATCAAAGCTCCAGAAGCTCCAGATATATAAGAAGGAAATAAGACCCGAAATCGTTCTTCACCTGCAAAATCCCAAATATTCAATAAAATTTCTGTATTATCAACTACAACTTTTTTTGTCTCAAAATCAACACCAATTGTAGATAATGTTGATTTATCAAATTTCCCTGTCGCATACCTACGAATCAAGCTTGTTTTTCCAACATTTTTGGCCCCAGCAACAACAACTTTAAACTTTATCATATCTTTTCTCGCTCAAATAATCATTCTAAAAAATATAATACAACTGAATTAAATTCAATAATATTATTAATTATTATTGAAAAGAATAAAAAACTTTTTTATAGTTTTAATAACCTAAATTAATCTTTATAACTCAAAATTAATTATAATTTTTGTACTTATACCTACTTATTTTAAAAATTTGTTGCGCTATTTTTTTACCAATATTATCAATTTTAGTTAATTCAGGTATATCTGCTAGAAAGATATTTTGTAAGGTTTTTAATTCTTTTAATAAATTTTTAGCTCTTAATGCATTTACACCGGGTAATCCAGCGATTATATATTCTAATAAACGAGAGGTCTCAATTGGTTTTTTTTCAAATCGTAATTTAATTGAACTTACTAATTTTGATTGTTCTTTTTTAGCTAATTGATACAAAAAATTAGCAGTTTCTTCAGAATTGGTTGTTCTATAAATATTTATCCCTATATTCAGTATGATTGAAGTTATTGCTCCATATAAAGCGTTTTGATTTATGTTAGATTCTAAAAATGGATCTCCTTCTAAAACTAATATGGGTATCTCAAATTTCTTTTTTAATTCGAATAGCTCATTAAAAAGTCTTCCATCTTTTAATGAATTAATAAAATCTTGAGCACTTTTTCTTTCAATCCCAACACGATTAGAAATTATATAATCAGCAACTATTAGTTGTCGTAATTTTATATCAATATCCAATAAAGATAGTATTCGAACAACTGGAGAGGCAGTTTCACGATTATCACATATTATTATTAAATCATTTTTTTCTTCTATTGAATCCAATTGAGCTTTATTTATAGGTTCCTGTACTATCTTTGTATTTTTTGATTCTAAATTCTTTTCTTCTTTTATATGATTTTCTTTCTGATAAATATAACTTAATAAGGATTGCTGGGCTTTTGAATTATCATTTTCTTTTTCATAATTTTTTTCTGAGCTTTTTAGTTTTTTTAAACTCTCTAACATATTTTTTTCTTTAACTTTTTCTGCCCAATAATAACCCTCATCCCTAGTATCCTCTGCCATTAACACAAAAACCTTTCCCTCTTTTTTTCTTCCTGTACGTCCTCTACGTTGAATATGGCGAATAGCACTTGGAACAACGTCGTAAAAAACAACTAAATCGCATTCAGCTATATCTAGTCCTTCCTCTGCAACACTAGTCCCTATTAAAGTATTATATACTCCTTCCTTGAAATATTCAAGCAATTTTATCTGTTCTTTCTGAGTTAATCCTTTATCAGATCCTTTTGATTGTTGTCCTACAAATTTATGAGCTTTTATTAACTCATCATTTTCAAAAAATCTTACGATATTATTAACTGAATCTCGGAAGTGACAAAAAACTAAAATTCTTGAAAGTTTATTACCAATAAGTTGAAATTGTAAAATTTCCTTTAACTTTTCTAACTTTGGATGAACAATACCCCTTGATAGTATTGATAAAGTCAGATTTTTTACTCTCTTTATATCCTTATCATGGAATAATTCTTTTAGAGACTTATTTGCTACATTTTTAAGGATTTTATCTTCATTTTTCATTATGTATTCTTGTAATGCATTAATACCTTGAGTTTCAATTAATTCAGTCATGTGAGATAATCTAATTGCATTAGCAAGAATTTTTTTAGCGTCAAATAAGATGAATTTTTCTACATCTTCTCTAGTAGTGGATATCATTTGGTTAACTTTATTATTTAATTGGAGCAGATCTTTTCTAGTGATTTTATTTATATCATAAGTATTTATTAATTCATTCTGCTTTAACCACTTATAACTAGATTTTAACTTTTCTGTTAGTATCCCTTTTATCTCTAAAAACTCATCTGGTAATTTAATTTTTATCCATTCATTATCAACTTTATGGATATATGGTTTTACATCTAAATCCTTATCAGTTCTAATTTCAATATGTTCAATTAATAGGTTATCTTTAATCTCATTAACTTTTTCTCGAGTAGATCCTGGACTAGCTGTAAGACCTAAGATCTGAGATTTGTTTGCGAGACTGACATATTTCTTTGCTATAAAACAATAAGCATAATCTCCTACAGCTCTATGACATTCATCAAAGATTATTAATGAAACATCCGTAATTGAATACAACTTTGAAATTAAATCATTTTGAAGTACTTGAGGTGTCATAAAACCGACCATAATATCCTGCCATAGGTCCTTTCTTTTCTCTGGAGATGTTGTACCAGTAAACGTTTTTAATGATTCTTCAGGAAGAGTGGTTAGATCTAAAAATGATTTATAGTGTTGCTCCACTAATGGTTTTGTAGGAGCTAAAAATATAACCTTTGAATTAGGATTTTCCGATAATTTTTGCACGGCAAGCATTAGCGCAATAATTGTTTTACCAAGCCCAGTGGGAATAACAACTAAACAATTACGATTTAAGCAATTTATAAAGATGTTTTCTTGGTAATCTCTTCGTAAAATTTGATTTTGTTTTATTAAAGGATGTGATATGTATTCTTTACTATCTGATACTAAAATCACCAGAGAATTTTATTCCAATTCGGTTTATAATAGAAAAATTTAAAAAAATTATTTAAACTAATAGACTTTATAGGATCATTAAATAATTCTTAAATTCTTAAATTAATTTACTAATAAATTAATAAGTCGATTTCAATTATATCATTAAGTAAAATTTAATTCATATTATTTATTATTTCAAATATATACAACACCGGGCCAATGATCTAGTGGTATAGGATAATTTGCTAATTTTATAGCGCCAAAGATACCCGCCTCACATGCGGGAGATCGGGAGTTCGATTCTCCCTTGGCCCATTTATTATATTTAGCTATAATATCTTATACATTTACATTAATTACTTTTAAAATCGAAAAGATTATATGATATCATACTTTTACAAATCTAATTACTTATTTTTATGGTTTATCAAACCATGTCTAGTTTCTTAGAATCTCGGGAATTAAGAAAACTTTATAAGGAAGTCAGGAAGTATGTTAAGATTGGGCCAATCTTTTTAACTAGATATGAGAAAGCTAGAATCGTTGGTGCAAGAGCACTGCAGTTAAGCTTTGGTGCACCTATTCTAATTGAGAAACCCAGAAACCTGATAGATCCTATAAAGATCGCACAATTAGAATTAAAATCTAAAATCCTGCCGTTAACTATTAGACGTGAGAATCCAAGTGAAGAATATCAAGATATACCTATAAACAAACTGATTTTGAAAAAAGATTAATAAGTAATAATTTTCTATTAATTATTTTTTTAAAATTTTTGGTTCTTTCCATTCTTCTCTTAGAATACTATGAAACCAACTATCTCTCCATTCTCCTCTTGTGAAAAAACGTTTACGAATCACTCCTTCCTTTTTAAAACCAGCATTTTCTAAAACCTTCTGAGAAGCTATATTATCAACATCAGTAAGGGCTTGTATACATACTATATCTTTTGAAAGAAACAAATAGTCAACCATAATCTTGGCAGCTTCAGTGCAATAGCCTTTGCTCCTTTCATTTTGAACTAGAGCATATCCGATTTCCAATAATTTCTCCATAGGATGCAACATGCAAAAATGATATATAAGACCAATTTTGATTCCATCTTTCTTCTCAATAATAAACCTCTCAAAATCAAAAGGATTATTATCCTGTACGTTTTCTATATCTATTCTGGATCTCTGTATTGGAGAAAAAAATTCACCAAAGAACTCGGGATCATTAACCCATTCAGTAACTAGTGGTAAGTCCTCTTTCTCACAAATCCTCAAATTCACATTCTTACCTTCAAGCATTTTCTCTTAACTATCCTAATAATTTTTGATAATTTACCTTAAAGAAATTAATAATTTAAGAATTAGTAAAATGTTAAAAAGATGATTGTAAAATATTAAATTTTTAAAGAAGAATTAATTAGTCCTTTATGATCTATTGAACGCGATATTTACCTCTTTCTGTAAGATAATAGACTATTTTATCCTCTACTTTTTCTATATTAATATATCCCTTAGAGATGAGACGATCTAATAGTTTTTCTAAATCTGCTTTTTTAAAAGGTTCTATCCCTAATGGTATTCTACTTTGATTTGCAATTATCGCAATACGCGTTAAGAATAATCTTTTATCCATAATAGATTCAAGTAAGGTTATTTCATCATTTGAAAGCCTCTCAAACTGGTCATGTTCTAGGTATTGTTCTTTTAAAGTTTGGGCAAGGTCCATTGTTTCTTGGCTAACTTCTTGCTTCTTTACCTCAACATGTTTCAAATTAACTAAGTCTTTTGCTATTGGTTGCTTTTTACGTCGAGAGATATCGTCAATATAAGCTTTAGTTTTTTCTTTTTCTTTGATCTGTTTTTTTACTCGCTCATCATTTTCTTTTTCCATAATATTACCATAAGGAATTTAATTATAAAAATTTATATTTAAATAATGAAAAAGGTCTTAGAGTTAAAAAACAGAGAAAAAATTATCTTTAGACATATAAAAAAATCTGATGTAGAAGGTGTTTGGAACAATTTCAATGAAGTCATAGAAGAAGGAATATACCTTCCTGTTTTTTATCCAGTAAGAACTCAATTAGAGAAAGAATCTTGGTATCATAACATTAAAAAAGAAAATGAGATATGTATTATTGCTGAAAACCCAGAACATAATCCTCCAGATAATATTATTGGACATTGTGAGATTTCAAACTCAGAATGGGATGCTTCTTCTCATGTTGGATTGTTAGGTATTATAGTTAAAAGTAAATATCGCGATTTAGGTATAGGTAGAAATTTAATTGACATATCAATAAAAGAGTCTAAAAAGTTAAATCATAAAGAAAAAATTATCTTAAGTTGTTTCTCAACCAATGAAAGAGCAAAATTTCTTTATACGAAATTAGGTTTTAGAATTATTGGGATTAGAAAAAATCAATTTTATATTGATTCAACATACTATGATGAGATATTAATGGAAATATGGATTGATGATTATCTAAAAAACAAAGAATTAGAGATTTTTCTTATGGATATTTAGTCTTTTTCCTATAAATTTCCCTACTTTTTGGCGTTAATGGATTTTCATTTAAGAATATAAAATTAAGATTCTTTAAATTCTCAATACTCTCATTACTAAACTCTGAAATTTCATTATTTTCAAGAAAAAGAATTATTAAATTCTCTAAATTCTCTAAACCTTCTAATTTACGTATGTTATTTTTATCTAAGAATAATTCTTGAAGTTTTCTGAGATTTTCTAATCCCTGAATTCTCTGGATATTATTATTTGATAATTCTAATTTTCTTAGATTTGTTAAACTTGTTAAATTTTTTATTGTCTCAATACAATTATTTGAAAGATACAGTCCCTTTAGATCTTTTAAAGTATCAAGATTTTCAATACCTTTAATTAAATTGTTATTTAAATACAGCCATAATAAATTTGTTAATTTATTTAAGCTTGAGATCTTCTCTAATTTATTGAAAGAGAGATTTAGCTTTCTTAATTTTAATAAACAATTTAGAGTCTTAATAACTTTAATGTTATTACTACTTAAGTTTAACTCTTCTAAATTTACTAAATTCCCTAGTCCTTCAATTTCATTAATCAAATTAGATTCTAATGATAACTTCCTTAAATTTCTTAATGATTCTAGATTTTCTATCTTTTCAATCTTATTATTTGATAAATCTAATTCTTCTAAAGTTTCTTTTAAAACTTCTAAGTTTTCTATTCTTCCTAACTGATTATTACTAAGATTTAGAGTCTTTAATCTATTTAAATGTGTAAAACCCTCAATATTTTTAATTTTATTTCTTTGGAGTAAAAGATGTTCTAAATATGTTAATCTATTAAATTCTAGAATCTCTGAGATCTTTTTCAAATTGGATCCTTCACAGTTTAATGATATAATTTTTCCTTCTCTCGTTGTAATATAATATCTACATTTATTAGAGTAATAATCGTATAGAATTAAATTAGTACAAGTATCTATAATCGTACTTGGAATTGGATTTACAAGTTCATATGTTAATATTTTATTGAAAAATTTTTCAAATTTACTTTTAAACTCTGTTTTTATCAATCTCTTTAGATAATCAAATATAATTTTTCTTGAATTTGTTGTATTTATTAGATTTAGTATATCTACGGCAAGAATTTTCAGCTGTACATTATCAAGTTTATTTAAAGTAAATTCTAAAAGAGGTATAAATCTCTTATATCTAAGATATTTATCCCTTAAAACGTATCCTGTTTCTAGCCTGATATTAAAATTTTCATCAGAAAGAAATAACTGCTCAAAAAATTTGAAGTTTTTGCCATTATCAATTGAACTAAAGATCTTTAAAGCTTTATTCCGAATAAAAGAATCTTTTGAATTTACAATCAATTCTTTTAATAAAGCCGATGCCTCTTTAATGCCTATTTGGTCAATATTTTCTTCTATATAACTAAGGTTCAATTCCATTTTTAAAGTCTTAAAATTTTAAATACTGGGAATTAACAAATAATTTAATGAATTTTTTATTATATTCTTTTTATTTATATTTTTGTCGTTATTATTGAAATGAATTATTGATAAGATAACAGATATTTCTAGTTACTATTTTTTTACAACAATTTCATCAGGAGTGTTTATTTTTACACCAATTTTTTATAATCCAAACATAGAAGAGATATAAAACCAAGCTAGTACAAGCTTTTTTAGAAATCCAAAATATTAGTTACTTTTAAATATTTTATTTAAAACTTACTTGTATATGGTACGTTTTATTTCTGTATTAAAAAAATTTATAAAGATGAAATTTATTAGATTATTAAATTTTTTATTTTGCGCATTAATTGTTTATAAAAAAAGCAATTATTTGATAAAAATATAAAAATTAATATTACCTTAAGCAATATAAAAATACATCTAAAAATAATATCTATAAAAATTAAAATTAAAAATATAGGCTGAAAAAGAATTATGGCAGAAGAAGAAAGCTTTTTAAGCGCAAAGGCACTTGTGGTCGATAATGGTACTGGCATTTCAAAAAATGGCTTCGCCGGAGAAGATCAACCGCGATCAGTATTCCCAACCCTCATAGGTTATCCAAAGTATGAATCTATAATGACAGATGTTGAGCACTATACAAGGGAGTATTACATCGGAGAAGAAGCAATGCAACTAAAAGGTGTACTCAAATTAATGTTTCCAGTTGAGCATGGTATCATAGAAGATTGGACAGCTATGGAAAAGATCTGGCATTATACCTTTTATACAGACCTCAGAATTGATCCAAGTGAACACCCAGTACTTTTAACTGAAGCTCCCTTAAATCCAAGACCAAATCGGGAAAAAATGGCAGAAATTATGTTTGAAACCTTTAACACTCCGGCACTTTATGTAGCAATGCAAGCAGTATTATCCCTCTACGCTTCAGGTCGTACCACAGGATGTGTTATAGATATTGGTGATGGGGTTTCCCACGTTGTGCCAATTTTCGAGGGCTTTGCTTTAAGCCATGCCATCCAAAGAATTGATCTAGCTGGACGAGATATCACCAACTATTTGCAAAGATTACTTAGACAGAAAGGATATTCATTCACAACCTCTGCCGAAAAAGAGATTGTGAGAGATATAAAGGAGAAATTATGTTATGTGGCCATTGATCCGGAGAAGGAAATGATGTTGAGTAAAAAAGTCGCCGGAATGGAGAAAAGCTACATGCTCCCCGATGGAGAGACGATTATGGTTGGCGTGGAGCGATTTTTAGGTCCTGAGTGTCTTTTCAATCCCTCGGTTATTGGAAAAGAGCTTGAACCATTGGACGACGTAATTGTAGGCTCCATTTCCGA
>JBHLMP010000073.1:0-11692 GCA_048938025.1 Promethearchaeota archaeon | reverse complement strand
ATTTTGCTTGATTTACAAGACTTGCATTCAAGAGGTCACGGGTTCAATTCCCGTCAGGTCCATTTATTTTTAAAAGTTTACCATTAAAAGACTGTAAAAGTAATACGATAATTAAATTAAAATTAATAATAGAATATTTGCTGATTTTATTTAAATTGGATTAACCCCCCAAATAGTCATTACTTAAAATAGTAAATTTTTAAATTTTTCTTTAAATATTTATTAGTAACATGAAACTTTATTACTTTCTGATAATAATACTTCTTTTTTTGTATCAAGCTTCAGATGATGAAATAGAACTATTTAATTTCGTAATCGTATTATTTGGACTTATTTTGTTAATTATTATCCTAGTATATATACTAATAAGTTCAAAAGAAGAGTAATTTTTCTCTCAAATTCATTTGTTAGTCACAATTTTAATAATATCATTGTGTTTTAATTCATAATTTTCTCCAAGCCGTTTTTTTGTTCTTGCATCAATACCAAATATAAAATTCTTAGCTAAATCACTATGAATTTTATCCCTGACAAAATCTCTTAATAAAGTTCCCTTTTCAACTAGAAAAGCATCAGGTAGAACGTTATTTTTATTATCTGAATAGGTATTAATATCAGATACAGGGTAAACACAAATTTGATTTGAAACATTAAATGTAGCGAAACTTAAGGCTTTTTGAATCCCTGTTCCTAGATAAGGTTTTAATATTTTATACTTTATCTTGTTTAATGTTTCAAATTCTTTAGAGCTCAATTTTTGTTGATTTAAAATTTTGAAATCTGTTGATCCAGGGAGATATTCAATGATCTTATCTTCATGGTACTTTCTTAAAACCTGTTCTGCTAAAGCACTACATGGAAAAATTGGACCACTATATTTACTCTTTAATCCATTTAAGTTTTTTTCACTAATTTCTTTATCAATTTTATTTGCAATAATTATGATTGGTTTAGAGATTGCTCTTAACTTTTTTGAAAACAGTAAAATGTCTTGAGCTGTCCATGCTAATGGATTTTTAGTTTCTAATTTAGAATTTTTTAAAGCTAAGATAATTTCCTTTTTATTTATTTTGATACCTGAAAGTCTCTCATGTAATGCATCAACAACCTTTTTCTTTTCTGATAAAATTACTTTCGTGAATCTTTTCCAATCTTCTCTTTCAATAATCTCTTTAAACCATAAATCTATTTCATTCTCTAAAAATAAAATATCCTCATATGGATCATTTTCTCCTATTGAAACCCTTTTACCAGATTTATCAAGAGCTCCTGTGATATCTACAATATGTAAAAGTGCATCTGCAATAATCAAATCATTGAGGAACTTGTTACCTAATCCCTTTCCTTTATGGGCATCTGGGACTAACCCAGCAACATCTAATAAATTTATAGGTATAAAGCGAAAACCATCAATACAAAAAGAATTTTTAGGATTATCACTAACATTTAATTCTTTACACACACAATCCGTTTTTATGTAAGTAACACCTTTATTAGGCTCTATTGTAGTGAAGGGAATTTCGCTAACTTTCGCATTGGTTAAACAAGCAGCATTTAAAAAAGTAGTTTTTCCGCTGCTAGGCTTTCCTACGATCCCTACTGTAATTGTCATATATATTATTTATAGAATCTTAATATCTTAAAGTTTATTCCTCTTTGATTTGCCGATTATATAAATTATTTATATAAGATTTTAAATTTTCAAAAGAATGTTTCTCTAAATTTTTATTTATAATTTTCTCTTCAAAATTCAACTGATTTGAAACAGGGTTATTTTTAAAAGGTAAGTTTTGATTTTCTATTATTTTCTTGTTCTTTTTATTAAAAATCGAAGAAAATTTTTTACTTTTACTAATAAAAAGATTAAAAATTTTTCTCAGATAAATTAACAATTTCTTCTTTTGAATTTTTGGTAATGAATTGATATTACTTTTAATTGACTTCATAATTAGGCTATTAGTTTTATATATCTCTGAAATGGATAGAGATTCATCTTTTATTAGTGGAATCTTTAATAAAAAGGGCTCTTTGATTGAATTTATCCTTATAATACACTGACCTTCTTCTAAAATTGATAAATAATGTTTTTTTTCCGTATCAAGGTTTAACAACTCACACATAATATCTTTTTCTATATGATTTTTGAAAGTTAATACGATTCCATTATTAGCAAGAATTTCTTTGCTGATATCGGGACGTGAGGCTAAAGTAATTAAACATTCCCCGGTCCCTCTCTGTAATAATGCAATATCTTCTAAATAAGTAGTTAGTTTATTTTTTCTAATTAAATCCCTTGGAGCAAAGTATTGAGCGTCCTCAATTATTGTAATGTGTTCAATACCTTTGAATTTATAGGCTCCTTTAGATAAATTCTTATCCCATAAATATTTCAATATCATATTTAAGAAAAATAGTGCATCTTCTTTTTCACCACCTAAGCGAATGATTGAGCTCAAATCTAAGATTATATTTCTTTTAAATAACTTGTTTATATTAATTTCCTTTTTTTCTTGAAATATTGAATTCAATGGTCCAGTCGAAAATCTTCTTATTCGATTTTTAATACTAATAAGAGTTTGGTTTAACATCGGAATATTCCCCTTATTTTCTTTAAGATATTCTCCACAAAAGTATTCAAAACCTTTCCAATTTTGAAGATTTTTACTTTGGCAAACCTTTGTCAATATTTCAACTAAAACTTTCTCCATTTGAGGAGAATATTCCGAAATATCATCTAGAAGCTGTCCACTTTTTAAAATATCAAATATTCTTTCAGCATGAATAATGGGATTTGATTTTTCAGGATTAAAGATATTTATTGAAAAATTCTCTCCAGGCCAAAGAATGAGTACATTATTGATTTTTTTTTGTAAAAAATGGTATTCTCCTTTAAATTCGACTAAAAAAAAGGGGATGTTTTGAACTTTTGTAAAATTTATTAAAAAATTTTGAAGAAAATTGCTTTTACCCGTACCTGTTGCTCCACAAATAAACATATGTTTCTCAAGGTCCTTAATAGATAAAAAAAATCTCTTTTTTTTAATTTTCCCCTTTAAAATTCTCCCTATAAGAATATTACCCTTTTTAGATTCTAGTTGTGAGGGTATATCAAGATCTATTATGGTCTCATCAAAATGAAAAAAGGTTAAAAGATATAGAATTATCGATATGCCTAACATAAAATTTGATAGATTAAAGATTATCATAGGAATAATAAATTCATAATCATTATCTATGAAATAATTTGAATGATTGAAAATAAAAAAAGGGATATTCACTATAAAAAGGATTGCCGAAAAACCAAAAAATATGTAAAGTAAAATTTTAATCTTATATAACAAATATTTTCTTTTTTTGTATATATAGAAAATAATATTTGTTAATATACAAATTAAACTTATAATCAAAAATATTAAAAAAGATATCAAAATTATATCTCATTTATCAATAAATAATTCTTTGAGATTAAAAACAACCCTAAAATTTAAAGAGAGAAAGAATCAAATTCCATAAAAAATTAATATAAATTTTAATTTGGGTAAAAATTTGTTTATATTTTTATTATTACAATAAAAGGATAAAAAACCCGTATTCATTAAGTCTTTAAATCTCTAAATAATAACAGTAAGTTTGTTCCTAATCTTATTCTTTTTATTTAAAGAAAGAGATAAGATATTCAAAATTTTGAATATATCCTTTAAACAACTTAATACTAGTTATTTTTCGTAAACTTTTTTAATTTTATGACTTAGAGATCTATATAAAGAAAATAATTAAAATTAAAATTTTGAAAGTGAAAATTAAATGGCACAATTGTCAGGTGTTCCTATCCTCATTTTAAAAGAAGGGACCGAAAGAAAACGTGGAAAAGATGCCCAAAAAAATAATATAGCCGCCGCAAAAGCAGTAGCAGAAGCAGTAAGAACTACATTAGGACCAAAAGGCATGGATAAAATGCTTGTTGATTCATTAGGAGATGTCACTATAACAAATGATGGAGCAACCATCTTAGATACTATTGATGTTGAACATCCAGCAGCTAAAATGATAGTTGAAGTGGCAAAAACTCAAGATGAAAAAGTTGGAGATGGTACAACGACTAGTGTGATTATCTCTGGAGAATTATTAAATCTTGCAGAAGAATTAATGGAACAATCAGTACATCCTACAATAATTTTTAGAGGGTATAGAAAGGCTCTTTTAAAAAGCAAAGAAATTTTACAGGATCTCGCAATCAAAATAGATATCAATGACAATAACATATTAACTAAAGTTGCAGAAACATCAATGAATAGTAAATTAATAACGGGTGTAAAAAGGCATTTTGCTGACATCGCTGTAAAAGCAGTTAATCAAATTAAAGAACAACGTGGTGATAATAATATCATTGATTTGGATCAAATCCAGATAATCAAAAAAGAAGGAAAAAGCCTTTTAGACTCTAATATTATTGATGGAGTTATTGTTGATAAAGAAATAGTTCATCCAATGATGCCAAAATCTCTTAAAAATGCAAAAATTGCCTTAATAAACTCTTCTTTAGAAGTTGAGAAAACAGAGTTTGATGCTGAAATAAGAGTTCAGACCCCTAATCAAATAAATAAATTTCTTGAAGAAGAAGCAAATATGTTAAAAAATCGCGTTGCGAAGTTAAAAGAAGTAGGTGCTAACGTTGTATTTTGCCAGAAAGGAGTTGATGATAAAGCTCAGAACTTCCTTGCTAAAGAGAATATAATTACTATAAGGAGAGTTAAAAGATCTGATATGGAAAAGCTAGCAAGAGCTACTAATGCAAGAATTATTAACAACATTTTGGAGATTACCCCACAAGATTTAGGAAATTCTGGAAAAGTTGAAGAAAAGAAAATCGGAGATGACAATATGATCTTTGTTTCAGAATGTGCTGATCCTAAAGCTGTTAGTATATTAATTAGAGCAGGAATCGAACATGTGGTCGATGAAGCAGAAAGAATGTTACATGATGCATTATCAGTAGTAAAAGCAGCAATAGAATTACCTTATATTTTACCCGGTGGAGGTGCTTCGGAAATAGAGTTAGCAAAGCGATTAAGGGCATATGCAAGATCAATTGGTGGTAGAGAACAATTAGCAATAGAAATTTATGCTAATGCTTTGGAGATTATACCAAAAACATTAGTAGAAAATGCGGGTCATAATCCAGTTGATTTAATTGTTGAATTAAGATCAAAACATGAAAATGATGACGGTAAGGCCAATGGAGTAAATATTGATACTGGAAAACCAGATAACATGGTAGAATTAGGTGTTCTTGAACCATTGTCCATTTTAACTCAAGCAATACAATCAGCAACAGAAGTCTCGTCTATGATATTGAAGATTGATGATGTAATTGCCGCATCAGGACTCTCAAAAAGTAGTGGAGAATAAAACTTTATTTTAATATTACTTATTTTTTTAAAATTTATTTAAATTCTTGAATTGACTACCCCAATGAAATTTAGATAGCAATAATTCTGCATAATGATAAAAACCTGTAATAAAAAAGGCAGCTGCTAATGCTTCTACAGAACTCAACTTTTCCCATTTTCCATAGTTTGTTGGATTTGCTGCCAATAAAGGAGGTAATCTACGCGATATTCCTAAATTAAATTTATTTAATTCCAAAAGCTTATTCCAAGAGCAATCAATTACAATAAGACCATATCTAATGATATTTTCCCTATCATCAAGGCTTAGTTCTGTTCGAGCGAAAGGATTAAGAACAATTGAATTATTCAATACACCCTTGATTTTTTTTATTATTTTTAATAAGTTAAATTTCTTTAGCTTTAAGGCGGTGCATTTTTTTGGATCACACTCTCTATAATGAAGACAATATATCTTTGGCATGTATACTTTAGAGTTATCATCCTTCATAGCTCAACCTTAAAGTGAACTATTACATTATTATCTAATAGTAGAAATCTATATTCTTATACATCATGAGTTTTTTTTAACCTTAATCATATTTAAAACTAGTAAGAACATTTATAGATTCAATGAAGTTCTGTGTCGTTTGGTCCTTCCCTAGAATCTCTAATATTGAAAAAATAATATTTCTTGCTTCACTAATAACAGGTATACCTCCATATGTTAATGTAAACAATCCAATGAAAGATATTTCCTGAATATTTGAAGTCTCCTCCAATTTTGAAAAATTTATTTTTCCTGAGGGACTTGCGAGAAGGCCATAAAAGTTTTCAGTATCTTGACCGGCGATTGCTATATAACTTAAGAGATCACCAATTGAGCTTCCTTCTGATTCTTCTTTCATTTTTTGAAATGCGACGTTAGCATTTGCTGAAAAGGCTTCAACAGAAACGGGTAAATTTTTCCCACTAACATCTCGAGCATCTAAAGTCAAACCAGAAGGGTTAACTAAACTATATCTGATAAATATAGGATTTTGAATAGAATCCAAAACAGTGCTTATAGAATTTAAAATATCTAATTTATCAATTTTTTCAGGGAGGTATGATGCAAAAGGAACTTCTGATCCCATCCCGAAAAGATATGTAGCACTTCGAACTTTATCGCAAAACTCTTCAATATCTTTTTCAGATTCTCCGCCACCCCCAAAAAAATCACCTAACTTTTGTTTTAAATAATACATAGAACTAGCTAGATTGTCTGCATCTAATGGCCATTCTTTATGATAATCATGAACTATTGTAAGTAGAGTTTCATTAATTCTTATTGTTATCAAACAAATTTTATCAAAATATGAAAATGAAATAACTTGATCTTTGATGTTCAAATCTTCCCAATTTTCTTGACTAGCAGAAAACGCTGCTGATGCTAAACTTGTGATTTGATTTGGGTTTAAATCTATATCACTTTTCCTGCCAATCTTAGCTATAGATAGACCATTTTGATCACATAGAACTACTAAGATTGTTCCTTCAGATGCCCGTAAAATAGATGTTAAATGTTTAATTAAAGAATCCCTTACACTCATAAAAAACTCAAGCTTATTTTTTCATTATTAATATAAAATTTTTATATTATGTATAATAATAAATTTTTTTTCTTTTAATTCAATCGTATTTAGAATTAAGTTCACAAATATAAAATTTATTTATTCTTAACCATTTTAATTAAATAATAAATCTACAATTTAATCTCAAAAAGCGGGAATCGCCAAGTCTGGTCAAAGGCGGTGGACTTAGAATCCATTCTCGTAGGAGTTCGGGAGTTCAAATCTCCCTTCCCGCATTAGATTCAATAGAACATTTACTAAAATATCAAATTTAGAAATTTCAATGAATTCGTACGAAATTTACTTATTTTAAGAGACAATTAATTACTAAATCTAAATATCCAAAATAGATTATGAAAAAATTTAAAATTAAAAAATAATTACAAAATTATACATCAGTTTTGCTTTAACAAATTCTTTGAATAATTTTATTTGATTACTCTATCATAAGGATAAAAAAAATTAATTAGAAAAAAAATTGCTCCCGTAGTGTAGTCTGGCCAACCAATCCCTCCAATATCAAGAAGGAAAGGGCTTAGCATACGGGGCCTTCATATGGAACTGTCTCATTCATCTATAGGGAAAACCCCCGCGACCCGGGTTCGAATCCCGGCGGGAGCATTATACTTAACTAAATACTAAGATTTAGATTTCTCTCTTTTTTATTATTATTTGAAAAGAGAAGTAAAGCGCCCCTGGCTTTTCCCACTGCTCGGAGGTCGAACATTGAATGGAACCCGTTCTGTCTGGATATCATCAGACAGAATCTCGAACATGCGACCGCCCGGTTAACTTCCGGAGAAGCTGTGAAATCAAGCTTACTTAGCCGGGTGCTTTAGGCACACATAGTTTAGGCGGTGCTCTACCTAACTGAGCTACAGAGGCGCTTTTTATAACAATTTTATAATAATTTTATTAAATATAATATTTAGCTTTTACTATTTAATGAAGCCAGATTAAAATCAGTATTTTAATATTATGTATTATCTATTTGAGTGGCATAATAAATTAACCATTTTGCCATCGCTTGAAAAGAATCTGTTATATTGATATTTCCTTTCGAAGAACAAAATACGCACTGGTTGCATTTAGCTTTTTCAGCATAATCATTTGCTACTTCGTAAACGACTTCATGGTTGGGAAGATCCCATTTCATACCCATAAGAATTATTGGTATAAATCCAGCTTTTTGACGGATGATCTTAAGCCATTCAGGAATTTCTCTAAAAGTATCATAATCGCTTATATCAAAACATATGAAAGCTCCACTAGCCCCTTTACAATAATCAGGCAAAAGCTCGCGAAAACGTTTTTCACCTGCAAAGTCCCAGAGTTGCATTTTAACAGCCTCTCCTGTATCAAGAATTTCAGATTTTGTATGAAAACCAGCACCTATAGTCATTTTATACCCCTGTTCGAATCTCCCTGTACAATAACGAGTTATCATAGCAGTTTTTCCAACTCCACCAGCCCCTGCCACAATTACTTTAAATATCCATGAACTTTGCATATTAATTATTCACTTTATTAAACTAAAATAAAGAGTACAGTTTTTTATATTAAATAAAATTTAATCTTTATATATTTTTTTACTTGATAAATTAAATCTAATATTATAAATTTGAAAGATAAATTTTTAATGTTTAATTTATCAAATTTAAGTTCCCTCTTTTTTACATTATAAAAGTGTCACTCTAGAGTGAAAGATTTTTAAAAGATATTGTTCTATTATTTTTCAAGTATTGTATTTTAAAAAGATTTTAATATTAAAGGTTGTGAAAAGAGAGTATTAAAGACGACGACATTTGTCCAATATGTAGTTTTCCAAAAGAACTATGTATTTGTGAAGGCTTAAGTGCTGATGAGCAACAAATAATAATATCTAATGACACAAGGAAATGGGGGCGAGTGGTTACAGTAATAACATTTGTAGGGAACTTTGATGTTAATCTTAAAGATATCTTAACAAAAGCAAAGAAAAAGTGTGCTTCAGGCGGAACTGTAAGAAATAACCAGGTTGAACTTCAAGGAGATCATCGTTTTAAGATGAAAAAGTTTTTAATTGATTTAGGTTTTCCTGAAGAAAATATCATCATTCAAGAAAAAACAAAAAAAAGTTAAATAATAATAATTAACATCAGAAGTCTAGATATAAAAAGTTAGATAATTAAAAAAATAAATCTTTACCTAATTTCTATGGATTTCAATATTTATAAAGTAATCTTTAAAGGAGTTCAAGGGTCTGAAAATAAGAAATTAACATTGAGCTTTAAAGATATAACTTCAGCTAAACCCATAAAGGTTACAACTCAATTTATTTTGGAGCTAAAAAAATTGAGTGAATTAAGTCAAAACATTTTATATTTTCAAAATATTGAAGAGGTTGTTGTAATTGGTTCTAAAAAATCTAGATATTCATATAATTATTATTTTATTGTATTATATACACTTAAATCAGATGGAGCAAAAGTAGGTTATTTAATTGGAAATGTGAAAAAATTGGGTGATATTGTGGTAGGAGTTTGGCCATTTAATTTACAAACCACAGATTTATCATCTGAGAAGGTTCTTAAAAATTATCGAAATTTAATAAACAAACCTCATGAATATGCAAATATTTGCCTAATAGACCAATAAAATATTAATCTTTTATTTTTACTACTTAATTTTATAGTTGGTTTAGAATACAAAATAATTATAAATTAACTATATTTT
Organism: Promethearchaeota archaeon; assembly: GCA_048938025.1. Classification (GTDB taxonomy): domain Archaea; phylum Asgardarchaeota; class Lokiarchaeia; order Sigyniarchaeales; family SOKP01; genus Loki-b32. The sequence goes on along the minus strand of JBHLMP010000073.1, from coordinate 1,977 downwards.
TACTTTGTAAGAATGCTATTAATTCACTTTCGCTTGGCATTCCTGTTCTAGCTCCCAATCTCTGAATTTTTAATGAAGCAGCAGCATTTGCATAAATGATTGATTGTTCCAAATTCATTTTTTTAATCCAATAAGCTACTGATAAGGCTCCATTAAAAGTATCACCCGCACCTGTAGTGTCTATTATATTATCAACTTTAAAACATGGAATTATTTTTTGAAATTCTTTTGATGCAACTAAAGCCCCATCACTTCCTAAAGTTATAACTACAATTGGTATTCCTTTCTTAATTAAATTTTCAGCAGCTTTTTTAGGCGTTTTACATTTTGTAATTAAATTAGCGCCTTCCTTGTTAGGTATTAGGATATCTGCCTCTAAAATTATCTGTTTTAAAACTTTCCACCCTCTCTGAGCAATCTGAGGTTCCAAATCTATACTAACCTTTACATCATGTTTTTTCGCTATTTCTATCGCTTTTTTAGTAAGTTCAGGATGAATTATTGTTGTATGCAAAAGTTTTGCTTCAGCTATATACGATTCATCTAAATCAGAAATTTTTAATTTTGTATTATACATATGAGGTGATTGGATAATTGTTTTTTCCCCTTTAGCAATAAATATAAAATTGATTGGAGTTTTTTTGCCTAGTTTCTTGATTATAAATGATACATCTACATTTTCATTTTTAAAGTCTTTAATTAAGAAATCTCCATGTAAATCATCTCCAACTGCTCCAATAAAACCGCAAGAACATCCTAATCTCGCAACTGCAACTAAAAAATTAGCTGTAACTCCTCCAGAAAAATAATTCTCGCTTAATGCATCAATCTTTTCATCTGGTTTGGGGAAATATGGTAATTCTGTAACCCAATCGACAACAACTTCCCCTAAACCAATAATTTCTGCCTTATTCATTTAGAGTCATTAAAATTGTAGTGATTTTGAAAATTTAATAAAATAACTTAAATTAGGAAGATAATGTATATTTCAAAATATTAATGTTACATTCATTCTATTTCTTTCATTATTTCCTCTAATTCTTCAGTAACATTCATATCTTGAAAATCATTAACTCTTAATTCATATCGGTTAATATTATTATAATCATTGAATTCTGCTTTACCTTTAATTACTAAATTCTTAGATCTTAATTTTTTTGATAAATCTTCCAAGAAATCTTTATTGTTGAGGTTTTTAGAAACTTCTTCAGCATTTTTCTCAATTAATTTTTCAGCTTGTTCATTAAAAAAAGTAGTTTTGATAGTTTCACTATCATCGTCTACAAATGCTTTAATAATCATCCGTTTTATAGGGGTATTACTCTCTTGACACATACATCTATCAATCTTTTTTAAACACTTTGAACATGCATCATAGATTATTATATTTCTATCTGTTAAATCTTCATTTATAATACCTTTAATTTCGTAAAAATTCGAAGAATTAATCTTATTAATTTTTGTATAATTTCTTGTAAAATCATTCTTGGTCATATTTATTGTTGAATCTATACTTTTAAGATTTGAAATCTTTAGATCAATTTTCTCTAAAATTGAATCCTTTCTAAAAGAGGCTTGTTTTCTACCAACAAAAGTTTTAAGTGTAACATTTTTTAATACTATTCCTTGACCAACTGTTAGGGAGTTAGATAGCTCCTCTGCTTTATCTCCCCAAACACTAACCCTTATTGCATCTGTCTCATCACTTACTATAATATTTAATAAAGAGATTTCTTCACCTGTTTTTAAAGCAACTTTTTTTAAGTCATCTATTGAATATATTATTCCTTTAAATGAGACGATATTTTGTCTACTCTGAAGTTGTTTAATATTTTTAACTAATTCAACTTCTAATTGGATTGTTTTATCTTTTTTAGTGATATTTGAACTAGAAGTAGCGAATAAATCTATTGTTGTAGAATCAAGATTGCTTAATCTTGGATTCAAATTAGTAATTGATATAAAATTTCCCTGCTC
>JBHLMP010000029.1:0-48290 GCA_048938025.1 Promethearchaeota archaeon | reverse complement strand
AATTTTTATAAAGATTTTAAATTATATAAGCATTTAATATTTTTTTTATTGATTTAAATTTCTATTTGTTTTGAGAGGGTGGTGAAATTATTATAGGACAATTCAGTTGATTGGATATTCTCATCCATATTTATTAGGGATTGAATTTGAGCAATAATTAATTATATTTTAAGACTTATTTTTAAAATATTGAATCTTATATTGATTATGGGACTATTTACTGTGAAAAATATAATAAGTCTTATTTGCATGAGTCCATCATTTTTACAGTCGATAGTAAGAAAAGTTCCGTTTTATGTGAATTATGATTTAACTTGGCAATGTAACTTAAAATGCAAACATTGCTATTTTTTCTCATCAACAACGGAATTAAAAAATAAAAGAACGCAATTATCAAACGAAGAATGGATTAAGGTTTTTAAATACCATAGAAAATTAGGAACAAAGTTTTAACTGGTGGAGAACCTACTTTAAGAATGGATGTTATAAAAGAAGCAATTAAGATTTTTCCCTCAGACTGAGGAACATTCGAGAACCGTAAGATTTTCAGATATAAATTGAAAATTTGCATAAAAATGCATTTTTTTCTTCATATTATCTCGATATTTCATTATTTCAAATATACTAATTTTTGTAAACCCTATGTGATTGAAGATAAAATTATCAGATATAAAACTGAATTAAAACTTGCCAAAACCTTAGCTAAGAGAAAATATGCAGATCAAAATTATTATGAGGATTTAGCAATCAATCTAGAAAAGATATTAAAATTCTATGAAGATCTAAAAGTTTGGAAAGATATATCTATGGATTAATGCTAAATTTTATATCATTTTGATTCTTCATATAATTTCTTATTGATCCATGGAAGCAATGCACAAATTACTGCTTGAGTTAAAATTTCGGATCTTTTTATTCTATTTTTGCTTAAGAAACTAATAGCACCTAATTCATTTTTTAAATTCAGATTACCAGCAAGTTCTCCTACAATTTGACCAATTTCTAAATCATTGTTGTTTAGAATTTTATTAATAACAAAATGAGGATATTCAAAGGCGATACCCGAACCTAAGGAAATTTTATAGTTTTCATCAATTATAGCACAAAATTGAAAATCCATATATCCAGTTTTAGTAAGGGGAACTGGAACTAATCCTGCCTCAATTCCTATTCCAAATATATCACGTTTTTCATTTATTTCGTTTAAAAGATAATCTAAAGCGGTTTTAGCTCTATTAGTGGCTCCTTTTAAGATTTTTTCCATTCCTATAGGTTGATTTGAGACTTTCGAGTTTGCTTTTATCTTAAAAACTTCAATTTTTTTAAAATATTTCCCGAATCCTGTTTCTACAGCATAAATTTTTGTAGGATTTAAGGATCCAACACAAATTTTAATGTTTCTCATTTTTAAACTTAAATTTCTGTAATTTCTAATAAATTCAAATTAAAGTGGTTTTTCAATATTAGATAAATTTTATGCATAGGTAACCCAATTACATTTGAAAAGGATCCTTGAATATACTCTATAAATAGACTTGCTTTTTCAGTAATTGCATATGCTCCAGCTCTCCCCTTCCAATCCCCAGATTTGAGATAACACCTAATTTCTTTATCTGACAATTCAAGAAATTTTACAACAGTGCTTTCATAATCAACAACAATTTTAGGATCAATAGATCTTGTGATTGCAATCCCTGTTAATAAATTGTGAACATTGCCTGTTAATCTTTTTAAGATTTGGAGAGCTTTTTGCTCATCATTCGCTTTCCCGATCACCTCTCCATTGAATTCTATAATAGTATCTGCTGCTACTATGAATGCATCTCTTTTACTTTCTGATAAAAGATTTTTTGTGTATAAAGCTTTAGCTTTGGCTAATTCCTTTACAAGTTTAATAGGCTCCCCTATTTTTTTTTTAAAATTCTCCTCAACGATATCTGAACCTAAAATTTCAATTGGAATTTTAGCATCTTTAAACAATTTGCTTCGATCGATCGATTTTGAGGCTAAAATAATACTTTTCAACAATTATCACCTTAATTTATTAAATTCTTACCTATATACTTATAAGATTCAATTTTTTGTAAATTTTGTTAAGAAGATTATTTTGAACTTAATAATTTCAATTGGATGAAAAACATATACATTTAATTAAAGGTGCTAACCAACATAATTTGTTAGAAAGAATTTATTGTTAAATTCAAAATCATGATGGAATATTTTTATCCTTGTTTTATTACATTACTAGCTTCTTATTTTTGCATTCTATATATATACATACATTTCTCTCATAAACCTGACTTTTTAAATATTATTGTTAGTTTTAGTGCTATGTATTCTATTTTCATCCATATCCTCCTATTTCTCCTTTTATTGAGTCTAGAAGTAGAACTTCATGAAATTATTCTTCCCATTATGCTTTTAACTCTTAATGGACCCTTTTTGTGTATAAGTATTTTAATTTTATTATCAACGGGATTCGCTTATTTTTATAAAAGGATTTCTAAAAAAGACCTTTCAGATATGGGAAAGAAAATTGAAAAAAAAATAAAAAGCAGGAGTAAAGTTAGGAAAGATGTTTATCGAAAAATTAACCATGTTTTAATATTTGTTGTATTATTAAGTGCTTGGAGTCTTGGCGTGTATATTGTAAAATCCTATACCGGGACAACAGAAGGTATGATTCCTGAAGAAAATAATATGTTATTGCTATATTTTAAAATTTTAATTAAACCAAATTCAATTAAACAGGTTCTGTTTAATTTTGGATGGCTTTATTACGCATTATTTTTCTTTTTTTACACGATTTGCTTGTTTATACTAGCAAATGAATTTACGCGAAAATCTAAAAATCTCTCATTTCCATTTAATATTTTTTCTAAATTTTATCTCACTGAAGAGGAAAAAAAAAGTTATGGTACTTACCTTTATTTTACGATAGGGCATATGTTTGCTGCGTTTCTGTGTCCTCCAATGGTCTTTTTTGCAATCTTAGGAATGAGCTCAATTAGTGATTTAATGACCAGTCAAATTGGAATTAGATTTGGTAAGAGACATATTTCATGGAATCAAAACAAAACATGGGAGGGAACTACTGCTGGGACAATTGTATCATTTATAATTTGTAGCTTTTTCATGGGATTTTACTGGTCATTAATTTTTTCTTTTGGTTTTTTAGTTTTTGATGTAATAACAAATAAACCACTAAATTTATCAGATAATTTATTAATCCCAATTGGATCTAGCCTTGTATACGTGATTATACGTTTCATTTTTAGTTTTAATTATTACTCGATTATTTTGGCATGGATTTAATAGAAAAGAACAAATAAGATTAATAAAAATTTTTAAATTATTCGACTTTATTGGTTAACATCATGTTGTATTTACCTACGACTTTAATCTTTTTTGGGTATACAATCATTACATTTATTTATGTTATCAGAAACAAAAAAAAAAAGATTGAAAATCACTTATTCATAAATGAACTTTTAATAGTAGCATTGCTTTTAATAGCAGGCATTTTATTTCCGTTTATGTTTCAATTTCATTCCCCTGATTTATCATCAGAGTCTTTAAATTTCATGTGGTTTTTTACCTCTACCATATTCCTTGTAGAATTAGGAATTTTATTTGGTATTCTAATTTATAATACTATAATTTCAAAAAGAAATCCTGAAATTATGAAAGAAAGAGATTATAGTAAATATTGTGAAGAATTTAATGAAAATTGGGTTGATGATTTGAAAAGCGAATTAGGAAGAAAATTTTTACACTTATTTACTACATTTATTATCTTCTTTTTTTGGACACTGGGAGTTATACTCGAAGATCTAGGAATTTTAAATAAATTCGGTTTAGATAATTATAGTTTTGCATATTGGTTGATAATTACAGTTGGTTTTGGATTTATAATTATGTTTCAGATAGCAGATCTAGCACGATTAAATAGATTTTATATGATTCCCAATTGGGCTAAGAGATGGTACTTAGATATGAAGCAAAATGAATTATATACATTTATAGCTTCAACACCTTTAGTTTTGTCTTTTATTCCTTTTATTTTTACTCCATTCCCCATATTTGCTTCTGTAGCTTTAATAACTACTGGAGCAGATGCGGCAGCTTGCATAATAGGGAAAAAGTACGGAAAACATAGCCTTAGAAAAACTTCTAATAAAACAATTGAGGGTTTTATTGCTGGTGGTTTTACAACATTCTTAATTGTTTTTATAATTACAATATTATATCATGTTTGGATGCCAGTAAGTATTGTGAAAATTCTTTTAATGGCTACTGTGGCAACACTATTGTTTCTAATAGTTGATGCATATACAAAAAATATTTCAGATAATATTTTAAATCCTTTATTAACTGGATTTGGAATGTGGTTAATATTCATATTATAGATTCTTTCTAAAAGATTTAACCGCCAAAATAGATGTAGATAAATACTATCTGATCTTCATCTTTTAATATAGTGTCTAAAAATTTATCATGACGATAACTATGTCCATTTATAATAAGAGAGAGAAGCTTGTTAAATTCTCCCTCCTTTCCTTTTTCCCAGACCAAATCAATAAATTCGTTTCCATACTTGTTTTTAAAGAAATCTAATAACTCTTTTAATGTTAATTCTTTATCAAATTCAAATGTTGTATAAATTTCTTTAGTTACTTCATTGAATGGAGGAGAAAATTCAAGGTGTAGCTTCATTTCTATAAAAATCTTCTATTTAATTAACCTAAGAATTCTAAAGTAATTTAGTATTAAAAATTTGATGATAATAAAAAATAAAAAAAAATAGATTTAAAAATACTTTTAATCGTCGTCACTAGCTTCTTTTACCGCCTTTTCGAAACCCTTCTTTACACTTCCTTTCTTTATACCCTTTTTCACACCTTTTCCGAGAGCTTCACTACCAGTTACATTCTCCACGAGACCGCCAGCTGCCTTAGCAAATCCCTTTTTCAATTTTTTGCCTAGTCCACCCATATTTTCACACTTTTTTATATAATTATTAATATTTTTGTTATAAATTAATTGATATATTCTTATAATTGCAATGTAGGGTCAGTTTTTTTAAATATTGTGATATCTAAAGACTTGAATTAAAAATTTCTGATACTCAATGAAATTTTATTAAATTTTAAACAGATAGATTATAATGGAGAGTGTCACACTTTTCCATAATAGTATTAAAAAAAAAATTTTTATGAGATTGTTTAAAAATGGCAAAAGTTTTTTTCATTTCAAAAAATAATGTTCGAGATGCATGGCTCTCAGCTATAGCACAGGTTTTATATAATGGTGATGATATAAAGACGGAATATGATAAACCTGAAGACCCTCCCTCTAAGGATGCTTCTGTATTAATTGAAATTAAAGAACCTTTAAGCAGTCCAATAACGCGAAGAGATAAAGTTATGAAAATCAGATCTAAATACGATAATTCTTATGAAGTTTATGGTTGTATGGCAGATACTTACTTAATTGGCTCTATTCAAAGTGGGTATATTGAAGAAATCATGGACGGTGTAAATGATCATTATTTATGGGATTCAGGCGTTAGTTTTCCCTATTCTTATCATGACAGAATTTTTAATTATACACCCTTTTCCTTAGAAGATACTATCCATAAGAATTATGATTTACACCTTGTTGATAATGAATTTGTAAAAAAGCACCAAAAATTAAAAAAAGCAGAAAAAGTTACAGAATCAAATATTTGGAAGCTCAAAGAGGGAGTAGAATTTGATTTGGACAAAACTATCTCAGAACAGATTGGAATAGATAAATTACCTATTAGTATCTTCAACTTTCCAAGAATTAACCAAATAGAATATATCATTCAAAAATTAAGAGATAAACCATACACTCGTAGGGCTCAAGCTATAACCTGGAGGCCTCTAGTCGACCCGTATCATGTGGATCCTCCATGTTTACAAAGAATTTATATGCGGATTAAAGATGGTCAATTAATAATGCAGACAACCTGGAGAAGTCGAGATTTATTTCGAGCATGGGAAGCAAATGTAAATGGTATGATAAGAATACAAAAGAAAATAGCAGAACAACTAGGTGTAGAAATGGGACATTATTTAGATTTTAGTAATTCTCTTCATATTTATGGAAATACAATATCAGAAGTGAAAGATATGTTGAATCGTATGAAAAATAAAGGGGAAGAATTTCCTGAAGAAATTGTTGATTTAATATAAAAATTTTAAATTATTCCAAGTTCTTTTAATTTCTCTTCATTAGGTCTACCAGTTTCCCAATCCCAATCTCGTATTTGATAATACCTTTTTAAATTTTGTTCTAAATCAAGTTTTACTCCTGCTATTTTCCCCTTTTTTAAAATCTTATAGAAATGCCCTGGCAATTTATCATCTTCTCGAGTTATACCAAGGTTACAATTAATTAATCTTTTAATATTATTAATTCGTTCTCCAACACGCATTATAGATTTAATATTATAGTTAAATCCAGTAGCAGCATTTATATATCCAATTATATGTTCAAATGAAGGATTTCTAAAATTACAATTAACAGCAGAATCATCGATAGCTCTAAGATCTTGAAGATTAATTACCCCTTTTTCGCGTCCTTTTATCTTAAACCTATCACCTTGTTTAACACGCAAATTTTGATAGTTAAAAAAACCAAGTTCAGTGCCATACCAATCACATTTCTCGTGATTAGCCCCTACACAGCAAGTCATATAACTTAAAGCTTGCCCAGCAAAGGCTCTTGGTTCATGCATAGGAATTTCTAAACCCTTAACATGAGCTGCTAACTCTGGATCAACATCAAACCTTTTTGCCATAATTTTAACCCCTTCAGCTAATATATCTCCAATTCCATCTCTTTTTGAAATCTTATCAATTAGCATTAATAATAATTCTGAATTTCCCCATTTAATGTCTTCAATTCTAATATCTTTCAAGAATTGCTTTATTTTCTCTATTCCTATATTATTTTCAATTAAATATATGAGAAATGATATACATACTCCCCCAGAAATAGTATCAAATCCATAAATATTGCATTTATGGGATGCTAATATTACAGTTTTAGGATCAAAGACTCCTATCATAGGTCCTAAAGAAGCAACAGATTCGTATTCAGGGCCATCAACTTTACTTTCATTACCATTGTCTTCAATAATCGTTGTTTTACCGCACCGTAATGTACATCCAGCACAACCATAATTAAGGACAGGGTAAAGTTCTTTTAAAGTCTTCCCTGTTAATTTTTCTGCTAGATACTCCGTTTCGGTAAAATAGTATCCTGGAGTATCTCCTAATGCCATTCCAATATCTAAATACGAGTTAGTGCCATATAAATTATATACATAAAATATAGTTTTTTTTAGAAAATCTTCTCTAAATTCTTGTTCTGCTTGGGTATATAATTCTTTACTAAGCTTACTATTAGCTATTTGAATTTTATTAGAACCTAGAATTACTAAAGCTTTTAATTTTTTTGACCCCATTAGCGCTCCTAAACCACATCTTCCAATAGCCCTTCCTTCATCATTTATTATACCAGCATATTTTACCAAATTTTCTCCTGCTTGACCGATACATGCCACTCTAATCCTATTATCATTTAACTCTTTTTTTATTTTTTCCTGAGTTTCATAAGTGTCTTTACCCCATAAATCATTTGCTTCTTTGAATTCAATAATATCGTCATGAATATATAAGTACATCGGCTCTTTAGCCTTTCCTGTAATTATAATTGCATCAAAACCACTACTCCGTAGTGATATGCAAAATGTACCTCCTGCTGTACCTTCTCCCCAAATTCTTGTGAGAGGAGATATTCCTGTAACTGAATATCTTCCTGAAGAAGGCCTAATTGTTCCAGTAATAGGACCAGTCGCAAAAATTAATGGATTAATTTCTGAAAAAGGATTAATTTTTAATTTTGTGTAATCTTTATCTGTTAATAGATCATATGTTAATTTAGCGCTCAATCCTGTACCACCTAGAAAATCTATAGCTATTTGAGGATTTAAGCCCTTAATTTCAACATTATCTACGCTTAAGTTTACAAAAGCAATCTTTCCATTATAACCTATTAAATTTTGTCTCATATTTTTGACCTCTTTTTATTTATTATTAAAAATCAATGTTTTTACCATCCCAGGCATATGTAAATATTTTTTTGTACAAATCTATATTAAGCTGACGAGTAGATGCGAGAGTAACTGCATCATTAAAAGCATAATCCACCAGTAAGTCAAGTTTTTCAAAATACTCTTCTTTTTTTATTACAGGGTTTTTTATTTCCTTTATACTAGTAGGTCCATCAATTGATTGTATAAAATTCTTTAATGCTAGGATAAATTCTTTAAACAATTCATCTCTATTTTTATTTTCCTTTTCTATTCCAAATATGGGACATAATTTTTTCCATCTATCTGTCACATTTCTTTGAAATCCAATAGAATATGGCAGGAAAGTTCCAACCGACAGTCCGTGATGTACATCAAATATTTTTCCAAAACTATGTCCTAAAGCATGATCTATCCCAGAAGTCATATTTCCCTGCGCTCCCAAAGCTGCCATTAATGCTGCCATTTGCATATGATTATGAGCTTCCAGGTCATTTGCTCCATACTTATATGTTCGGGGAAGGAATTTTACAATCTCTTTTATAGCCATTTTATTTAAAGCGTCTACATAGGGACTACTCCAATTTGATACAAAAGCACCGATTGCGTGTGCAAGTGCATCTAAACCTGTTGCCATAGTTAAAAAAGGTGGCATATCTTTTACAAAATCGGTATCTAGTATTACGATATCCGCAAGTAATTCATCATTAACAACAATTATTTTTTTAGGGGGATCTCTTCTGGTATCAGTAATTACTGCTGCTTGTGCAACTTCAGAACCAGTCCCCGATGTTGTAGGTATAGCTATCCAATATTTAACTTTATTCCGCAATCCTAAGGAACTAAAGTAGGGTAAAATTGTTAAAAGATCTTGTTCAGGTTTTTCATATTTTATTAATACTGTTTTAACAGTGTCCATAACACTACCTCCACCAATCCCAAATATGACTTTGGGCTTAAACTCTTCACAAATTTTAACTCCTTCTTCAATTGTGTTCATAGGTACTTCCGGTAAAACTCCTGACCAAATATGATATTCCATATTTATAGATTCTAAATAATTTGTGACTTTTTTAACAAATCTTTGAGTATAATCATCTACTATTATTAAAGTCCTTCTTTCTTCAGGATTAAGAGCCGCTTGCAAAAAGTTGGTTACTTGAATTAATCCAAGTTTTCCTGTATATATTCCCTTTGACGAGAAATAATTTGATAACACACCTCGTATAGCTCTGCCACCCATCCTGCTCATCATGTTGCGTGCGATTTCAGTTTCATACCATGCTAATTTTGCCATTTTTTCAACTTTTTATTTTCTAATTAACTATTCTAATATCTATTATATCCTAATGTGATCTCATAGTTTATAAAAAGTTTCTTTAATTTTGTCTTTGTAAGTTATTTATAAACAACTCTTTAATTAAAATGTTTAATTTAAAGAAAATAAAAATAAAATAAAATTTTCAAATTTGATAAAAATGGTGAAAATGTTAACTGAAGAATGGGTTAAAGCATTTGGAAATGCCATTAATGAAAATCCTAATTATAAACCATCTGCGTTAACTTGGGAAGGAGATATGCTTCTCGTTATTGAACCAAGTGGAAATTTAGATCATGAAGTAAGAGTTTTTTTAGGTCTTTACCATGGAGAATGCACAGAGGCAAGATTAGTAAAAGAAGGAGAAGAAGTAGAAACAGAATATATAATGGCTGGACCTTATGTTAACTTTGTAAAAGTAATGAAAAAGGAAATCGACCCTATTAGGGCAATAATGGCAGGGCAGTTAAGACTTGAGGGAAACATGGCAAACTTAATGCGCCATACAAAAGCCGCTCAAGAAATAATCGAAAGTCTTGGGATGTTTAAAACAGATTATTTATAATAAAAGTGAGTTTAACAATTTTTTTTATTTTCATAAATGTAAATTCTTTTAAGTCATTTAAAAAAAGATTTAAGCCTTTTATTATTTAAAATCAATTACACTTTAAATAATAAAAAATAAGAAGGAATAAAAAAATAATGTGGTATTTTTACAGTCCTAATATAATATATGGGGAAGATAGCATAGATTTTTTAGAAAATATTACTGGAGAAAAATGTTTTATAGTAACTGATAAAATTATAGAAAAATTAGGCTATCTAAAGATTTTAACAGATAAGTTAGAAAAGTTTGGTAAGATCTATGAAATTTTTAAGGAAGTAATTCCCGATCCACGCGAAGAGGGCGTGTTAATAGCAAGAGAGCAATGTATCTCTTATGCTCCAGATTTTATCATTGCTTTAGGTGGAGGTTCCGTTATCGATACAGCCAAAACTGTTTGGGCATTATATGAATTTCCTGATTTTACAATAGATGATGTTCACCCCTTTAATAATAAATTATACGACATTGGTAAAAGATCAACATTTATAGCTATACCAACTACCTCCGGAACAGGTTCTGAAACTACTAATGCTGCTATTATCTCAAGATTAGAAAATGATATTTGGAAAAAATTTATTTACACTCATAAGGGATTGACACCCACATTTGCAATTGTAGATCCAATATTTCCGCTCGGTATGCCTCCAAAATTAACGGTTGATACTGGTTTTGATGCGCTTTCCCATGCTATTGAAGCAATGGTTTCAAATTGGAGAAATGAATTTTCTTATGCAATTGGATTAAAATCGATAGAGCTTGTATTTAAATATTTACCAGTTGTCTATAAAGATGGTGAAAACCAAGAGGCTCGAGATTACTTACATCAAGCTGCAACAATGGCGGGTTTAGCCTTTAGTAATTCTCAGTTACATATAGGTCATGGGATGGGTCATAGTTGGGGTGCTGTTTTTAACACGGCTCATGGGAGAGCTGTTGGTATTGTTCTTCCCTATGTAACTCAATTTTTATTAAATAACCCTGATGAGGGGGATAATACAGTAGAAATTTATGCAAAAATGGCAAAACAGCTAGGTTGGGCTAATTGGGATGAAGAGGAAAAGAAAGCTGCTTTTTTAGTTATTGAAAAAATTAAAGAACTTCAGAAAAAGGTCGATTTCCCTACGAAACTGAAAGATTTAGGAATCTCAAGGGAAGATCTAGAGAAATACTTAGACTTATTGGTCTCGTGTTGCTTTGAAGATGCAACAGTTGTAATGTCCCCTAGATCAATAACGGATGAATATTTTAGAAAGCTTTTTAATTATGCTTTCGAAGGGAAAGATATTGATTTTTAATTCAATAATTTTCTTTTTTTCTTAAATTTAGAGTGATAAATTTAACGTTTAATAAAGAATTGGTGTTAGAGATTTGAAAGGATTTATAGGGAAACTCTTAAAAGTAGATTTAAGCAAAAAAGATCTTATTATCGAGCCACTGAATGAAGAATTTGCTAAGATATTTATAGGAGGTGCGGGATATAGTTGTAGATATTTATATGATTTTTTGGATAAAAATACAGATCCCCTATCTCCAAAAAATATTTTAATGTTTATGACAGGATTATTATGTGGTTCTAATGCTCCTTCGAGTGCTAAGATTGCTATTTGTGCGAAATCTCCATATACAGGAATTTGGGGGGAATCTAGCTGTGGTGGTTATTTTGGTAACGAATTAAGAAAAGCAGGCTATGACGGGATCATCATAAAAGGTGCTTCAGATCATCCAGTTTGCCTTGAAATTACTGAAAATTCCTCTGAACTTAAAGATGCGACTGATCTATGGGGAAAAGGGATACGGGAAACATCCCAAATACTTAAAGAGAAATCAGGATCTAATTTAACAAGAGTGGCATGTATCGGTCAAGCAGGAGAAAATTTGGTAAAATATGCGATAATTGCTTCAGAAGAAAAAGCTGCAGGTAGAACAGGTATGGGAGCAGTTATGGGGTCAAAAAAATTAAAAGCTATAACAGTTCGAGGTAAAAAAAGAATTTATGAACCAGCTGATCCATTGGGATTTAAACAAGCTGTTAAAAAAGCCCAAAATACTGTTAATACTGCTTTTACAACTACTATGTATGGTGATATTGGTACAACTGCTGGAGTAGATTTGTGGAATATAACAGGAGAATTGCCTAAGAAATATTGGACAATGGGTGATGAGTGGGACGGAGCACACAATATTTCCGGTAATACTGCTGCCGAAAAAATTGTTGTGAAGAAATATCCCTGTTTTTCATGCTCAATAGGTTGTGCTAAAAAAGCAATTATTAAAGAGGGAGAATATAAAACAGATGGCGAAGTAGAATCACCGGAATATGAAGCTCTAGCCGGATTTGGTTCGATGATTTTAAATGATAATCTGGAATCTATTGTAAAAGCAAATATTTTATGTAACGATTATGGAATTGATCTATTAACTACTAGTAGCGCAATTGCTTTCTTATATCATCTTTATAATAATAATAAAATTAAATCCGAGAATATTGATGGTTTAAAATTACAATGGGGTGACATTAAACCTGTATTTGAGTTTATTAGAAAAATATCATTTAGGGAAGGTGTTGGGAATTTGCTTGCAGAAGGTTCAGATGCATTCGGAAAACGGTTCAAAATTAATCAAGAAGAAATCGCAACTGTTTATGGGATGGAAGTTCCCTATCATGATTTAAGAAGTAATTTTGGTATGAGTGTTGCTTATGCTTTAGGAACTCCAAGAGGCCCTTGTCACAATTCATGTGATATGTGTACTATTTTATTAGGTATTCCACTTGATGAATTTGGAATTGAATATATAGATAAATTTAAGGATGATGAAGAGATGGCTATTATGAGTGCTAGATTACAAGATTTAAGAGCACTCTATAGTTCCTTGACCATATGTGTTTTTGCTAATCCTATGCTATCAACTATTGCTGAACTGATACAAACAAGTATGGGCATAGACTGTAACTTAGAAAAACTAAAGACCTTAGGTGAGAGAAATTACATGATGAAACGTTTATTTAATTTAAAAATGGGAATTAAACCATCAGACGATCGATTACCAAAAATCCTTCTTAAGCCTTTGGAAAAAAGTGAAGCGGCAGGAAAATCTCCTGACTTTCAGAAATTAAAAGAATTTTATTATAAATATAGAGGGTTTGATTTGGAAACTGGCAAAATTAATGAGGAAAAATTAAAAAATTTAGGATTAGATAACTTATAAAACCATTTTCAGCTTATTTTTCAAAAATTTTAGGAAAAATTCTTTTTGTATTTTCATATAATTGAACTTCTAACTCATTTACAGATATTTCTTTAAATTTTGAAATTGAGTTTAATACGTCTCTAATCATTGCTGGTGTACCAATTGTTCCAGCATATTTTACAGGACCATCACTTTCAAGTAATAAATGCTCTTTATCAACCATTAATGCAGTTTTTTTCACTGCTGGAGAATAGGAAATTGCTGGAGTAATGGAAAAATAATATCCTCGATCGATCCCTAATTTTAAATAACTTTCAGGACCAGAATACCAATGAATATTTACATTAGGAAGTTTATAAGAAGGTAATAAATCAAAAACTAATTTTTCTGCGCCTTTGGTATGTAAATTGACAGATAATTGAAGTTCTTGGGCAAGTGAAAGCATCCTTTCAAAAATCTTTTTCTGAAGAGGATATAATTCCTCGTTTTTTACAAAATGATGATCTAACCCAATCTCACCAATAGAACAAATATTTTCTTTATTTTTTCTAATTAATTCAATTACAGAATCTAATTGATTTTCAATTTGCTCATTCATTTGGACTTCTTCTGGATGAATTCCTAAAGATGGATATATAGACTCATATTGATTTGATATTTCTAAGACTCTTTCTAAACTTATAGCACTCATGCCTACAGAAATTATTTTTTCAACACCTGCATTCTTAGCTTCTCGGATAATTTCATCAATAGCTAAGTAAAGATTAGCATGACAGTGGATATCAATTAACATCTTAAAGACCAAAGTACTTTTAATTCTTTATTATGTGACTGGTTTTAGCAATTTTTCTAGAATCTATTGTATTTAATAAATAAAAAAAGTTAGAAATAATTTTAGATTTTCCATTTACCTTCTTCATAAATAACCTTATCATCCGCTAAAATTTTTGAACCTGGCAATTTCATATCTTTTAATATATCCCAGTGAATGGCACTAAAATTTTTGGATCCTGTCTTAGGAAACCCTAAACCTAAAGCGCAATGAATTGTTCCTCCAATTTTTTCATCGAATAACATATTCTTAGTAAACTGGGTAATTCCAAAATTAGTGCCAATAGCAAATTCTCCTAATTGATTAGCATTCCTTATTTTTAATATTTCTTGTAGTAGTTCTTGTCCTTTAGTAGCGGTTCCTCTAATAACTTTACCCTCTTTAAATTCTAAATATATATTTTCAACTTCCCTACCTTGATATATTCCAGGATATGTAAATCTAATATGTCCATTTACGGAGTCTTCAACTGGACCAGTAAATACTTCACCATCAGGTAAGTTCTTTTGACCACTACAGTTATCCCAAATTCTCCCTTCTACTGATAACGTTAAATCAGTTTCTTCACCTAATACCTGTACATTTTTTACATTATTCAAGTAGTCTACAATCTCTTCCTGTCTTTTACGAATTTTCTTCCACTCTTCTATAGAATTTTCCCTATCTAAGAAAAGTGCTTTTTCTATGAAATTTAAGTAAGAATGTAAATCCATATTAGCTTCTTGAGCAAATGATTGGCATGGGTATGGTATGACTACCCAATTAAATTCTCCTTTTGCTTCCCTTTCATTAAATATTTTCATGAACTCAAATCTTTTTGCAGCACCACGATTTTTTCTCATTTTCTTAGGATCAACCAAAGACAATCTTTTAATATTGTAATCACCAAATATTTGAACTAGACCATCGAATTCTTTTGCCATAGTAATATAAATATCATCAAAATAAGCTAATTGCTCATCAGTAGCATATTTGAAGAATAATTCCTCTTCTCCTTCTAGTTCTTGTAATACAAATGGATGACCACCTGCTTTTAATATTTCAACGTAGAGTGCCCGGAAAAGATCTTTGGCTAAATCAGGTCCAGTAATTACTATCCTATCTCCTTTTTTTACTTCAATAGAATAGTTAATTGCTAATTTTGCCAATTTTTCACAATAATTATCAAACATATCTAACTTATCTCTTAATGTTTTAATGTTATTGAATATCGGTTATAATAAATTACTCGTCTTTATATATAAATACTGTTAAATTAAGAAAAAACAAAGATAAAAATTACATTCTACTTATTTTTTCTCTAAGTTTAGTAATATTCATTATTAGATTAAATTTCCTTCTTGGATAAGGAGAATATTCATCAGTATCTAAAAGATTCCTAAGATCCTCTAATTCTTTCATCAAATAATTTTTAAGATCTTCCTTCGTAACATGACCAATATATTTTGGTAGGGGTTCAAATTTAGCAGATTTCTTTATCCTTAAATCTGAAATAGTTTTCGCTAATTGAGCCTGAAATCCC
Source organism: Promethearchaeota archaeon (assembly GCA_048938025.1). Classification (GTDB taxonomy): domain Archaea; phylum Asgardarchaeota; class Lokiarchaeia; order Sigyniarchaeales; family SOKP01; genus Loki-b32. The sequence goes on along the minus strand of JBHLMP010000029.1, from coordinate 32,697 downwards.
CGTACTTCTTCTGGATTAGCGCCTTCTAATGTGTCTAAAGATGTTTTTAGACCATCAATGAACGACTCTAAATCATCAATGTCAATTTGATCATCTGGCATATTTAAACTTAGAATAATCTCAATTATTAATAGTAAAACCTAGAATAATATTAAATATTTATTATATTTATTAAAAATTTGAAATATATCTTTTAAATAAATATTTTAAGAATATTATTAAAAAACAGGATTGTTTATGAGAAAAAAATTCATAAAAATGAATCCTAATGATAATTGCGCCACAATTTTAGAAGAAATTTCCCAAAATGAGATAGTCGAAATTAGCAAGAATCAGACAATTAAAATAAATCAAGTTATACCATATGGTCATAAAGTTGCCTTAAGCAACATCAAAAAAGGAGAATTTATTTTTAAATATGGCGAAATTATTGGATTAGCAACAAAAGATATTATGAAAGGAGATTGGATTCATACGCATAATATTAAAAGTGCCTATCTCGAGGGGGAAAAAGAGAATGACTGAGGAATTTTTAGGATATCAACGTTCAAATAAGCAAGTAGGTATTCGAAACAAAGTTTCGATTTTATCGAGCGTTGTTTGTGTTAATAATATTGTTAGGCAAATCGCAAAAAATGTGGAAAATTCTGTTGAAATTTGCCATCCTCTTGGGTGTGGTCAATTCGGACGCGATTTTACTTATACACTCCGCACTTTGGCGGGGCTAGCCAAAAATCCCAATGTATATGGCGCCTTAGTCATTGGATTAGGTTGTGAAAATCTTACTAGCAAACAATTAGCAAATCAAATAAAAAGATCGAAAAAACCAGTAGAATTTTTTAATGTGCAAGATGTTAAAGGTGGTTCAATAGCTGCAATTGAGAAAGGTATAAAATTAGCTAAAAAAATGACAGAGGAGGCGAAAGAATTAAAGCGCGAATCATTTGACTTTTCACATTTGGTTTTAGGTTTAGAGTGTGGCGGATCAGATTCAATATCCGGAATTACAGCTAACCCCACAGTAGGGATGATCTCTGATAAAATAATTGAATTAGGAGGCACAAGTATTCTTCCAGAATTTACGGAATGGATAGGAACTGAACATCTATTAAAAAAGCGAGCAAAAGATGAAAAAACTGCTGAACAAATTAAAAATCTTTTAAATGAATTTTTAGAAAGAACAATGAGATTAGGAATTGATTTCAGAGGTATCCAACCAACTCCTGGAAATATAAAAGGAGGTTTAACAACAATCGAAGAAAAATCCCTGGGAACAATAGCTAAAGCAGGAGTATCGCCTATTCAAGGCATTATCACATACTCCGAAGAACCTAAAGGGAAAGGATTATGGTTGATGAATGAGCCTGGAATTGATGTAGAATCGATGACAGGCCTTGCTGCGGCAGGAGCTCAAGTTATTATAATGACCACAGGACAAGGTACACCTACAGGTAATCCTGTAACTCCAGTTATTAAAATTTGTGGAAATCCAAAAACTTGTGAATGGATGAGATGTAATATTGATGTAGATGCTTCAAAAATTATAACTGAAAATAAATCAATTGATGAAATATCAAAAAATTTATGGCAAAAATTAAAAGATACATGTAATGGGCAATTAACGCAAGCAGAAATTTTAGGATTCGAAGATTTAGCAATATGGAGAGTTTATGGAACCTTTCCATTATCATCTTAATTAATTTTTGTATATTCATTGACTATTATTTCTGCGAGAGTTTTAAGTACGATTTTTTTTAGTTTCTTGTTAAAAATCCTTATTCTGTCAGAAAACTCAATTTGCATTGTTTTACTCTTTAAAATATTTGAAGTACCATATAATTGAGTTATATAACCTCCAGCTAAGGCATATTCTCTTCTCCTTGGATGACCAGGAGCAATTGGAATTTTTAATGCTAGAAATTTTTTTATGATTATCCCTCTAATGTTATTCCCCCAAAGTCTTTTCGGAATAGGCTTAGAAAAAAATGATTCTAAATTATTAGTCCCTAAGATTAAATCTACATCCCTAAAACCGGATGGGCGATTGCTAATTTCAAAACCATGAATATCTAATAACAGTGAATTATCAAAAATGGTAATATTTTCTAAAATCAAGTCTTTAATCTTTTTATGATAAAATTGATATATTTGTTTAGCTAAAGATGAATTTTGGATGAATGCCTTACTTTCTTCTCTATTTAAATCAATCTTACTCCTAGATACATTTGAAATTATATATGAGGGTATCATCTTATTTTCTGAGTTTTTTTTAATATAAGTGATCAAATTTTGAGTCAATTCAATAGTACCTTTATCTATTCCAAGAACTCCATTCGCCCGTTTAGGTATTTTTTCACATTCTAAAGTACCTCCATGCGGAACTGATAAAATTAATGGAATAGATCCTTTTTCAAATGTTATATATTTATCTAAATTCATTACTAATACAACTTAGTAATTTAATATTATAAAATAAAAAAAAAGTTAAATAATTGGAGAATTTTTAAGAGTTAAATAACGCAATACTATGAAAACACTGAGCCACAGTGCAAATCCTATAAAACCAAAGATATAATAACCCCAAGCATTCTTATCTTTCTCAAAAATTAAATAAGCGAAGAGCCAAGATCCAAGACCTCCTATAGCACCCATAAGAATATCTGTAGTAAGATTTTGCCAACTATCAGCCCGTCCTTCAAATTTCCAGTCAAGAAATATAAAAACAGTATTTTCAATAATTTCCCATAGAATTACAAAGAACATAGTGAGAATAAACACGAATAGCAATGAAAATATTGGAACTTTCCCTCTTTTCTTTGGTATAGTATAAAACAATGAAAAAAATAGAAAAAGTCCAACCCCAAAACATATATGACCTATCGAATAGAAGTCAAAGAAAGAGATCCCAACTTCTTCTATTGTTGTGGCTATCCAATCATTAAATAACATGTTATTTTCCTAATTTGAATTTTATTAATTAATCACGTAAAACTAATTTAAGTTTAAGTATTATACTGAACCAGAAAGGTGCATTAAAAATAATATAATAAACCTAGATTAGAGTTTATTTGATGAATAAGGATGAAAAATTTGTCTCAGAGTACTGCTTTTGTTGTTTATTATAATAAAAATAATATATACAGTTTTAACGCTCTAATCGGAGCTTTAGAAACGGATAAATATTTTGATCAATTTCCCATATATTTTATCAGAAAGAGAGATAAGCTTATTCATAACTTGAAGGATATAATTAATAAGCATAAACAAGTTGTTATTGGGATATCTTTTTTTACTACACAATTATGGGAAATTTATAATTTCATTACCGCTTTAAAGAAAAGATACTCAAAAAATGTGATTCTTTTAGCGGGAGGACCTCATCCAACAGGAGATCCTCTAGGAACGCTTAAATTAGGATTTAATATAGTTGTAGTTGGAGAAGCGGAAGAAACTATAATAGAACTCTTGAAAAAAATAGATAAGGGAAAAGATTTTACACAAACTAAGGGAATTGCCTATTTAAATGAGTCGAATGAATACAATTTTACTGGTAAGCGAAAACCTATTAATCTAGATGATTATCCACCCTTTCCTATAAAAAATGCAAAAGCAGGAGCAATAGAAATAACACGTGGGTGTTCCTATGTTTGTTATTTTTGTCAAACACCCTATCTCTCGGGAGTTTATCCAAGGCACAGAAGTATTGAGGTAATTTGTAAATATGTACAAGAATTAAAAAATTACTATGGAGATCTTACTGATATAAGATTTATTTCGCCCAATGTTTTCTCTTATGGCTCTTTAGATGGAAAGACGCTAAATATTCCAATACTAGAAGAATTATTAACTAAAATCAAGGAGATCATTGCTCCTAATGGAAGAATTTTTTTTGGTTCATTCCCTTCAGAAGTAAGACCAGAACATGTTACTCAAGAAACATTGAGTTTAGTTTTAAAATATGCTAATAATGATAATATAACAATTGGAGCACAATCAGGAAGTCAAAAAATATTGGAATTATGCCATAGAGATCATACAATCGATGATGTATATAATGCTGTAAATTTAACTATAAAATCTAATCTAAAAATTAATGTAGATTTCATTTTTGGATTACCCGGAGAATCCAATGAAGATATTGAGCTTACAATTAACTTGATGAAGGATTTATCAAAATTAGGTGCAAGAATTCATGCACATTCCTTTATTCCCTTACCTCAAACGCCATTTGAGAAAAAATCAGCTAAGCATATTAGTGAGGTATATAAAAAAGAGATGAAAAATCTAATTTCAAGGGGATATGCGTTTGGTGATTGGAAGCGACAAGAACGAATAGCACTGAAAATTTCTAAATATTTAAAAAATAGAGAACTATCTTAAATAATATTATCTAGCAATTTCAATATTTTCTTTATTAACATTAATAAAACCTTCTTTTTCTAATTGTTGGATGATTTTCGTTATCTTCTGATTATTTACAATTTCTAAATTTCTCTCAATTTCTGATTGAGTAATACTTTTGTTTTTAATTACCAGATCTAAGATTTTACCTCTAATTTCTCTATTGGAACCTTTAAAAGGAGCTTGTTTTTCATAATGAGCACTCTTTTTATGAAGATCTGGGTGTTTCTTTTTGAGCATTACACCATAATCCATGAGAGCATAATACCATTTACGAGGATTTTCCCTATCAATAGTTTTTTCCAGAATGTGAAGGATCTGCTTATCATTAACATTGCTATCGTTAAAGAAAAAGAAATAAATATAGACTCTTCGAATATTTGTTTCTATGAAGATTGTTGACTTATTGAAAGCAAAAGCAATTATTGAAGATGCTGTTGCTTTCCCAATTTGAGGAAAAGTCTCTAAAACTTCTTTTGAGTCTGGTAATTCTCCTTGATAATCCTCAATTATAATTTGTGCAATTTTTTTTAATGCAATAGCTCTTCGATTATACCCTAATCCTTGCCAGACTCCTAATATGGAATCTAAAGGGGCGTTTGCTAAGGTTTTAAAATCTGGGAATTTATTAATGAATTCTAAAAACTTTTCAGACACTCTACTAGTTTGTGTTTGTTGGAGCATTATTTCTGAAACTAAAACATAATAAGGTGAAAGATTTTTTCTAAAAGGAAACTTTCGACCACTCTGTTTATAATATGAGTATATTATATTTTGAAATGAATTAATTACTTCTTCGATTAAACCTTTTTCTTTATATTTCTTATGAAATTCTGTAATTAGAATTTAATATCACCCTAATTTATCATAAGTAGGCATATTAAAGAAGTAAAATTAACTTACCTACTATATTTTATAAAAAGTTTCATAGAAATAAACCAAATTATAATCATCTTGAGATATTAAATGCAAATTCAGCAACTCCACTTTCAATGTTTTTAAATGTTAATTTATATCCCGATGTATCTATTATATGAAGCATAGGTTTATTTTCAAGTAAAATTGAACCTCCAAAAGTCTTATAATTAAGCTCACGACCAATTTTTACTAAATAATTTAGTAAAAATCTAGTTATTCCCAAACCTCTCCAGTTCTCATGAACTACAAAAGCTATTTCTGCTACTGAGGGCTGAACGGTTTTAAAAAATGCTCCTAAAGCCACAATTTTTTCTTCTCCCCCTTCACTGGCTTCCCCTACCAAAATCATATCTGTAGTGTAATCTATTGTTACAAACGGTTGCATTTTCTTATGACGAAAATCATGAACAGGAGTAAAAAATCTTAAATATCTATCCTTCTCATCAAGCGAATAATGAAGTTCTTGAATCAACCTCTCATCAGTCGGTTTAACAGGGCGAATTTTTATTTTTTTTTCATTCTTTAATTTAAGTGTTGTTTCATATTTTTCAGGATATACAGCAATTCTTCCATCTATGGATATGGGTAATTTTTGGTCTGAATATACATATTTCCATTTCTTCGCATGTTCTAATAATTCTTCTCGAAAATCGGGATGTGCTATATTAATCATCTCAAGAACTCTTTCTCTAATGCTTTTTCCATAAAGATAAGCGATGCCCCATTCAGATACAATATAATGAACATCACCGCGAGTAATAACAACTCCAGATCCTGATTGTAAATAAGGAACAATTCGAGAAACAACAGTACCATCGTCCAATGTTGCAGTGCTAGGAACAACCATAATAGGTTTTCCTTCTGTTGCACGTCCAGCACCTCTTACAAAATCAACTTGACCACCAATTCCACTGTAAAATTGATGACCAAGAGAATCTGCATTTACTTGACCTGTTAGATCTACTGTTAAAGCAGCATTTATTGCTACTTGTTTCTTATTTTGACTGATGATATAAGGATCGTTGCAGTAGTCACAAGGATGGAATTCAACCATAGGATTATCATCTACAAAATCATACAGTCTTCGTGAACCCATAACAAAAGAACAAATTATCTTATCTTTATGAATCGTTTTCTTTTTACACGTAACTACTCCTTGCTCTACAAGATCTACAATCCCATCAGAAAATACCTCACTATGCACACCTAAATCCTTTTTAACTCCTAATTCTGAAGTAACTGCATTAGGAATAGTCCCTATTCCCATTTGAATTGTTGACTCATCCTCAATAAGTGATGCTACAAATTTAGCAATTTTCTTCTCGATTTCCCCAGGGGGATCATAATTGAATTCAATTATTTCATGATCTGAAAGAACAAATGCATCTATATCATCTATATGAATAAAGGAATTGCCTAATGTGCGAGGCATTTTAGGATTAATTTCAGCAATAACATATTCGGCAGCTTCACAAATAGGTTTAACAATATCAACATTAATCCCATAACTACAGAAGCCGTATTTATCTGGAGGACTAACCTGAATAAGAGCTGTTTCTAGATGCATTCGACCAAGTTTGAACAACCAAGGTATTTCTGAAAGGAGCATTGGAGTATAATCTGCTTGACCAACTTCAATATATTTACGTAGGGATTTTCCTATGAAAAATGCATTGTGTCTAAATAAATCTTCTATACCTCCAGCAGTTTCATAGTAATCAAGATCACTAAGACTAAGAAAATGCAGAATTTCTACATCTGGGAGTTCAGGACCAAGTTCTATTAACTTAGCAGTTAAATCAATGGGTTCTGCACAACCAGAATCAATAAAAATACGATTTCCTGGATAAATGTATTTTCTAATTGCTTTATCTGTTGAAACTTTCTTCTTGCTGTATTTGTTCATTAATGATGAAATTTCTTCATTAAAGTCATTCGCCATTGATATCACTTATGGTATTATTATCATTTACATTTATCATAAAGTCTTAAATGATTTTAAATATAATCAACAAACATAAAAAGAGGAGGATTTTATAATCAATAAGGTTAAAATTCCTTTAGAATGTGTTTTTTTAGATAATCGTCAAACAATGAGCTAAACATTGCTTTACACATGCATTACAATTAATACATTTCTCGGAATATTTAATATCTACTTTATTTTCTCTCGTATTAAAAAAGTATACATTTCTTGGACATACTTCAATACACATCTTACAACCAATGCATTTTTCCCTCTCTATATTAATTATTCCATAGGGTTGTAATTTATATTCACTGAAAAGAAATTTCATTTTATCTTTTCCTTTTTTCCAAGTTTTTTCTCCCAATTCACTTTTATATGTTGGAGTAAGCCCGTGAAAATCTTCTGACATAACCAAGGAGATAAGAATTGATAAAGTAATATTCCAAATTAAAAAGAAAAGGTTATAGATTAGAAACAAACTAAAAAATAAGATTAATATTAAAATAACTACCTCGTAAATCCACACTTTTACTTTTCCTGTCTTTGTTTTAAAACTGGGAAGAATCAATAATGAACCATTAATGATTATAATAAGAATTAAGATACTATCTAAATAGAGAAACAAATCCAGAAATGGTAAAAAGATAGAAGTAATCCAATAAAAAGTGGAAAATAAAATAAATAGACTAAACAAATATAAATTTGCCATTTCCAACCTCTTAGAAATTGGAAATCTTACTTCACTTTGATTCATATCAATTTTCTCAAAATTATTATGCACATATGCAGGAATATCTCTAGCGTATACGGGACCAAATTTAGCATTCCATCCTGTTTTCTTCTTAATTTCAATAGGCTCTAATCCTGGAGCACCTAATTGAGGTAATATTAAAGTTCTGTGGGATACAAGCTCGTTAATACCACTTGTTTTAATAATAGATATTACTGAATCTGTTTTAAAATCCTCACCGCATGCTCCACACCACACATTTATTCCATTTGAAGGAGCAATTAATAAGTAACAATCTAAATCCTTTATCGCCTTTAATACTCTATTTACAGTTAGATTAAAATTACAAGTTAGTAATACTGGGCTATCACGATTAGGATTTCCAATTATTCTAAGATCGGGTTCAATTGAAAAGCCTAACCACCTGAAAAAATAAGCTCCAAATAATTTCAATTTAGATTTTAAGCTCATATCTACTCTAAATTATTATGGAATAATTTTTTTTGAACGTATAATTTTAAAAGAGTCTAGTAAATATAACTTTTCTTCTATAATTATAAAACTATGATTTTCCAACCTTTTTTCGATATCCTCTAATGATTTAGTCGATACATGTGCTTTTATGAATGTTATTAAAGCTAGTGGTATTCTAATTATAAAATATAAAACCTTTTTCCAAAATATTTTAGGCTTAACTTCATCAATCAATATAAATTCTCCATTTTCTTTTAAAATACGAAAAATTTGATTTAAGCAAAACTCTTGTTCTTTAAAATAAAGCTCACTGAATATTAAAATTGCTGTTATCTTATCAAATGAATTATCAGCAAATTTTTCATCCAATTCTATAACTGGCATTTTAACAATTTTAATAATTTCAGTTAAATCTTCTTTTTCAATATTTTTTCTAGCTATATCTAACATCTTTTCTGAAAAGTCAATTCCTACAACATTTAAACCTTTCTTTGCACATAATATAGCAAATGTTCCGGTCCCCATTCCAATATCCAATAAAATTTCATCTTTTTTTAAATAATTATCAACAATATATTGTTGTATTTTTGGTAACCTGCCTAATGTTAAAATCTTTATACCTTTATCGTATTTTTCTGCCTTTTTTTCTAAAGATTTCATATAAATATATGACATATAAATTCATATTATTTTTACAAAATTTATTATTTTTGAAATATCAATCATTATTCTTCAGATTCTTTTAGGATTTCTTCGAATCCACTATGAACTATAAAATTTTTCATATAATCAAAGATCCTAGAAATCTAAGGGGATTTTTTGCTTTATATTCTCTTTCTCTACCTTTTAAAAGAAAAAAAGAATTCTATTCTCGAATTTGAAATAATTCGAAAAAGGTTTAAATTATTGCGGTAATTATGGAATCGACAATGCGATTAATAAATTTACTTTTTTGAATCTTACAAACATGAGCAACCTTATTAAAATTAAACGATTCCGCTAAAGTATCAAGATAAGATATATTGTATAAAATTGAGATGTTCTTATCGTTTCTCATGAAAATATTATCTAATTCCTGTTGAATTACTTTATTAGTAGTATGAAACTTTTTTCTTACTCTGTCTCTTATCTCTTCAAGAGCAACATTAAAGTTAATATCCCTTATACTTGAAATAATAGAATTAAGAACTATTGTATATAAAATTACAATATTTACATGATCTTGATCCGCATCTTTTAAATGTTCAAATTTTAATTGAAGATCTTGATAGACTTCCTTTAAAAGTATTTCATCTACTCCCTTAATTCTCTTAAAATGACTTAAAAATTTCAGATACTTACCCTCTAAGAATAAGTCTAAATTCTGATTAAATAGATCTTTAAATTTTCTTACAATTTGTCCAGAATTACTAATTTTTACAGCGACTTCAGGTGTTCTACCAATGATCAAATCACGACCTTCTTTATAAAACTGTTGGTTAATCAAACTATCAGTTGTACGATATAATTTTTCTACAACAAGTTTTATATTTAAACACCTCAAGTCTGAATTTTATGATACTTATTTTTTCTAACCAAATAATAAAAATACTAAGATTTAATATTTATCATAAATCTAACAAATAAAAACTAAATTTTAAAAATATATTAAAAATTAAAGGTGATAAATTATCGGACTTAGATTAGCATCTGGATTGGCAATTACTGCATTATTTGCGCTCATTTACGCTGTTGTATTTGTTATCGGAGTTTGGTTTTTACCCTCTTCATTTTGGGGCTTAATAATAATGATTGGAATCACGGTTGGCATGGTATTATTCCAATACTTAATATCGCCTTATATAATAGGCTGGCTCTATAAAATTGATTGGATCCCTTATGAACAATTTGCAATGAGCTATCCACATTTAGCAAATTCTCTTGACAAGGTTGTTTCAATAAATGGAATTAAAGTACCAAGACTCGGCATTATTCACGATGGTAATCCTAATGCATTTACGTTTGGTCATACTAAAAATAATGCTAGAGTTGTAATTACGGATGGAATACTTAAATACTTAAATGAAAAGGAACAAAATGCAGTATTTGCTCATGAATTAGGTCATGTTGTGCACTCAGATTTTATCTTAATGACAATTGTGTTTGCTATACCACTTGTTTTATTGACAATTGCTCGTTGGGCATATTATGCTAGCTTTTTTTCACGTTCTAGTCGAAGGGATAGTGATGAGGCATCTGCAATAACAGCTGCACTAATAGTAATCGCTGCCTTAAGTTATGTAAGCTATTATATAGGATATTTAATATCTTTGATAGTTAGTAGGATTCGTGAATATTATGCTGATGAACATTCTGCTGAAGTCTTAGAGGATCCAAATGCCTTATCAACAGGACTAGTAAAGATTGCTTATGGGTTATTAGTTGATGGTAAAGTTGAAGAAAGAAAGAAGTCAAGAGTTCGTGGACTTCGAGGCTTAGGTATTTTTGATCCTAGCTCCGCAAAAGGATTAGGAATCATGAGTGTTGGATCTCAAGGAAAATTTTCCCAAGACGCAATTCAAGCAGCAGCAGCATGGGATTTATTCAATCCATGGGCAAAATATTATCAAGCCTTTTCAACACACCCATTACCAGCAAAAAGAATTATGCGACTAAATGAACAATGTGCAACATATGGTCTTACTCCAGAAATAGATTTCTCACTCGCTAAGGAATTAAAAGAAAAACAAGCAGGGAAATCAATGACAGATGAATTTTTAACTGATTTGTTCGTAAAATCTCTTCCAACTTTAATATTCATAGCACTCCTAGCAATAACAATCGTTTGGATTTTTGCTCTTGCTGGATTCTTTACAATTGGATTCTTAACCGCACAGAATATACTTTTACTTTGGGCTATTGGTTTCTATTTGATTGGCTTTGGTGCCATTATTAAAACCAAATTCATGTACAAAAGCGGATTTGAACCAAAAACAGTGCTGGATCTAGTAACAAATGTTAAAGTTTCGCCTATTCGAAATGTTCCTGCAATTGTTGAAGGTAAAATTATTGGAAAAGGAATTCCTGGATATTATTTTAGTGATGATATGTATTTCCAAGACCACACCGGCTTAATGTATATAGATTATAGATTTGGTATAGGTATTGTAGATTTCTTTTTTGCAATTTCTAAAGTAAAACGATTAATAGGGCAACGAGTTAGAATTAAAGGCTGGTATAGACGAGGACCATCCCCCTATATTCAAGTAGATACGATAGAATCTGAATCTGGTGCTAGACATCGAAACTATGCAAAACATATGCGATATATCTGGGTGTTTTTTGAATTCTTGCTTGGAGTATTATTTCTCTATCTTTGGTTTCAAGCAATTATTTAATTCTAAATTCTTTTTTATTTTCTTTATTATATTTTTTGTTAAGATTCTTATTTACTAATTCTAATAAAATAAGTAATAAATCATCATAAAAATTAAACTTGAAAATCATGATTGATAAAGATAGAAAAGTCGAACTAATGGCACCTTTAAAAAATTATAAATCCTTAAATGCTGTTTTAAAAAGTGCAGATGCAGTTTATTTTGGTATTGAATCACTAAATATGAGAATGTTTAGCGATAATTTTAAACTTAAAGAACTAAATAAAATTGTTAATATTTGCCATGAAAATAATATAAAGGCTTACCTGACGACAAATGTAATAATATACGAAAATGAGATTGAATTAATAGATAAAATCTTAACTAAAGCTTTAGAAGCAGAAATTGATGCCGTTATCGTTCATGATATCGGTGCTATTGAGTTAGCAAAAGAAAAAGGTCTAGATTTCCATATTTCTACTCAAGCTAATATTTCTAATTCTCTTTCAGCTAAATTTTATGAATCTCTTGGAGCAGAAAGATTGATACTTGCGAGAGAATTATCACTGAACCAAATCTCTGAAATAAAAAACATAATTAAGAAAAGTCAAATTGAAGTATTTATTCATGGAGCACAATGTACATCTATTTCAGGGCGATGTTATTTCTCAGCGGAAATATGTAACTCTCAAAATTATTCTGCAAACAGGGGTAAATGCATTCAACCTTGTCGGAGAAGATGGAGAGTATATGATGATGAAAATAATGAATTACTTTATGATGGTGTATTCTTTATCAACACTAAAGACCTGTGTATGATCGAACATATTCCTAAACTAATTGAAGCAAAGATTGATGCTTTTAAAATTGAAGGTAGAATGAGAGATCCAATTTATATTGAAGAGTCCACTAAATGTTATCGAGAAGCAATTGATGCTTATTATGATAATACCTTTACACCCCAGAAAGTTCAAGAATGGCTTAAACGCTTAGAAAAAGTATATAATAGAGGATTCTCAACGGGATTTTATTTTGAATTGCCTAAAGGGAGCGAAATTGAAGCAAAACGAGAAGGAAGTGTCTCAAGTTTTAAAAAAATACAGATCGGAAAAATTCTTTCTTATTATCCAGAAAAACAAGCTGCTAAAATCCTTTTAACTACGGGTCAATTAAAATTAGGCGAGGAAATATTTATTATCGGAACTCATACAGAAACTTACTTGCGGCAAACAATAAAGTCAATTCAAATTAAACAGAAGAAAAATTTAACTGAAACTCCAATTGCTTCAAAAGGAAAATCAATTACTATTGGAATATTAGTAGATAAGCCAGTAAAAAAAAATGATAAACTCTTTAAGCTAGAACCAAGAAATTAAAAAAAATTAAAAATAATTTAAAAATTAGTTTAAAGAAAAAAAAGAAAGGTTTATATAGAATTGGCTAATAAATAAGACTTAATCTTATAAATCTTCTGCAAGATCTTCATAAGCTTCGAGTGCCAATTCGATGATCTCTTGGAAAGCCATAGCGTCTTGTAAATTACCTTCTACCGTTATATCACCAGCCATATAGGCACTAGTTGCGTCAACTTCTCCCATCATAATACCAGCACCAACCTCAAGATTGGAAGACATAGTAAATGAAGGATTGTCAACTTCACCCTCTCCGAAATCAAGGTCACCTTCCTTCACAGTTAACCAGAATTTATAATCCGCATCAGTAATTATCATTTGGATAGCTATATCCATATCCTCGAGCTCTTCTTTAAGATCCTCATTCTCTGTAGAGATTTCCTTTATAAATTTGAAGACTCGCATCAAATCTTCTGGCTTTGCTGCAGCTGCCCCAGCATCTTGGGCTGCCTTTAAATCCTTTAATAAAGATTCGTCAACCATTTTAATTATCAACCTTCTTAATAATTTTATAACAACTTTTTAGAATTATTTACTTATAATTGAAAAAAATTACAATTTATTATAACCTTTTAATATATAAAAAGGTTTTATTTCGTTCTGTACATTTTGATATTAAATTAGTCTTATATTTTAGATTAATAAGAATTCTGAAATTAAACATGCCATTACATACATGGAAAATAAATATAAAAACTTGTACTCGAAAATTCTTTTTATTTTACTATTATAAGATTGAAGAAATAAATATTTTAAAATATATACAAAATATTGATTATAAAAAAAAGATAAAAAAAATAATAAGATTAGTCTTTTAACGGAAATATCTTCTCAAACATATTTTATTAATCTTCAAGAAGATCTTCGAGAGCTTCTCCAGCAAGTTCTACAATCTCTTGAAAAGCCATAGCATCTTGAAGATTACCTTCTACGGTGATATCACCAGCCATATAAGCACTAGTCGCATCAACTTCACCCATTAGGATACCAGCACCAGTTTCAAGAGTTGAGGACATAGTAAATGAAGGATTATCAACTTCTCCCTCGCCATAATCGAGAGTTCCCTCCTTTACTGTAAGCCAATATTTAGCCTCTTTATCGGTAATGATCATTTGAATTGCAATATCCATATCTTCGAGTTCTTCTTTAAGATCCTCGTTTTCTTTCGAGACCTGCTTGATAAATTCGTAATATTTCAGAGTGTCAGCAGGTGCTGCACCGCTAGCTCCTTTATCCATAATTGCTTTTATATCACTTAATAAAGATTCATCAACCATTTTAGTTTTCAACCTATTTTTATTATTTTTATACCCATTTTGAAAATTATATACATTAAATAGTGATTATAATAACAATGGAAAATTTAAAAAGGTTTTATTTCTCTTTTTTAGGATGAATATAGTAAAGTAAAAGTTTTTATTGAGGGTTACTCATCAAATCAAATTAAAGTGAGTCAAAGTTGAATAAATCATTATGATAATGGCGCGGCTAGCGGGATTTGAACCCGCGTCGTTCTCCTCAATTAACATCCATCTATTAATGAACAGGAGTGACAGTCCCGAATGCTAGACCGGGCTACACTATAGCCGCAAAAAGTATAGATATTTTGTTAAAGAAATACAGGAAAATATAAAAATTTTTTTTATATTAGCTCGTCATTTAGTCTATATAGAAAAATTTAAATTGATAGAAGGCGATGTAGATAATAAGAATATCTTTGGTATAAGGATATAGTATAATTTAATCTTTAATAGATAAGATTTCATGCTCGACTCAAAGAAGTTCAATTCTGTAATTCATGAATTGGAAAATAAGGAAGAAGAATTTATCGCCATTTTAGATAAAATTGTAAAAATAGGAGTAAATTTCGTACAGAATACAGAAGAGTTGAGAGAAGAGATAATGGATTATGATTACATTTATCAAATTCAAGTATCTGATATTAATTTTAACTTTTGGTTGAAAGTTTCAAGAGGATCGATTATGTATAAAAGAGGTATAAATCCAAATGCTACTTTTAGAGTGATCTATACTAAAGATATTATCATTAAAATCCTCAAATATAAAATGTATGGATATGAAGCTTATATGAAAGGAATAATCAAGGTAGACGGAGATCTTACTCAAGGTTTGCGATATATAAAAGTCTTCAGATTGCTCTTGAAATATATTAAAAACAATTTTAAAAAAGAGTAATTCAGTAGAGATTTCCTAATTTTCTTCAATCAGGTTTAAGTTTTTTTTGTTAATTCATTTTTTTATTTACAATAAGATTTTTTAGAAATAATAAATGAGGATATTGTAACCTATTGATTTTTTTAATGAAAAGTCCATAGTTTATACATAACAAATATATAAAATCTGGGCCTGTAATCTAGTCTGGATAACAATATTCGTCCAGAAAGGGTGCCCGGCTTCGGACTGGGATGTCGCAGGTTCGAATCCTGCCAGGCCCGATAAATTAAACAAATTAATCGGTAAGAGACTTTCTTAACTCTAGTTGTATTTTGCTTGTTAATTCTACTCCTCAAAATTTTTTTCATGCAGATCTTTTGATAAAAAAGATCATTTTTTGATACAAAATTTTATATTTGTTTTTTTATTTGTATAAAATAGTTAGTATATATTAGTGGAAAATATATAAAAATCTGATACTCTGAGACGAACATACCCTTTAATAAATAAGTTTTAAATATAATAACATTATTACATTTTATGTACAAAAAAGAAATTTTTGTACAAAATAATTTAGTCAAAAAAGGGGTTTAAAAATTGATAAGTTTGGAAGATAATTTTCAAAATTTGGATAAATCTTCTCTGATCTTTCAGATGGAAAGTTTCAGTCTCTCTGAGATAAATCCAGAAGGAAAACATGAAGTTCTTTTCCATAAAGGCATGACAATTGAATGTATTCAAAAGTTCATTGATTTATATAAAGAGAGAATTATCGAAAAAAAACAAGGTTATATTAAGGATTTAATTGATAACTTTACAATCTATATCCACTTTTTTGATAAGAAACAGGGAGATATATTAGTAATAATTTATATAGATAATAAAGAAAATCGGATGGATTATACAAAACTTTATCATTTTTCAAAAAGCTTATTTCAGAGAATATGCTCAAATATTTCAAGTTTAGAAATAGAAAAGATTTGCCATACAATAATTAAGATTCCTAAAGTTGAAGGAATGTTGGCGATGTTTATTGTTGATGAAGCAGGATTCTTATATTATTCAAAAGTTAGCAAAAAAGAGAATTGTATCTCACAAAACAAAGTTCAAATCGCTGGTTTCATATCTGCGATTTTATGTTTTTCGCAAGACTATATTGGTGGTAAGGAATCTGGATTTAAGCTTGAAGCAATCAACGTCGGGAAAGCAAATTTTTATATGAATTTTAAAAATGATGTTATTTTTGCTTATTTAGTCGAAAAAAAAAAAAAAACAGAGAAGATGCAAAAATATATTGAATTAATATCTGAAGAATTTGTAGATAAGTATTATGAGATTCATGTAAAAGATTTTAATGGAGATCTTACGCCATTTCATGAATTTGAAAATATAATTGAGCAATATTTTATAATCTAAAAATCTCTTTTCTATCCATAAAAAATTAAAACTACTAAAACAGTTTATCCTAAATTAATCTCATAGGAAAGTTAGTTTTAATCTGTTAATTTAACTTGAATAATTGATATTCAATTAGAATTATAAATAAAAAAATTAATATATATAACAATGACTGTTTGTTTAGACGTTGACCTAGTTTTGGATAATATCCTAAAGGAATTAGGTTCAGGAGTCTACTTTTTATTAATTACCTCTGAAAATGGCGCAATAATAAAATCTTACATTAGTGATGAATTTAATAAATCTTCAATAGGATTAAATATGTCTCAATTGTACGAGTTAGCTGAAGAAGTAACATCAGAAATTGGAATTCACAGTCCGGATTTTAACGTAATTCATTCAGATAATTTTTATATCTTATCAATTAAAATCTTAGAAAAAATTGTTATTATATTAATGGAAGATCAGATTGATTTTAGCAATGTCTTTAACGTAATTAATGCATGTATAAAAACAAACTGATAAAAATTGGACTTTTCAAAATATTTATATTCTAATAACTAATATCATATAAAATACTTAGGTATAATAAAATGAAATATGAAAAAAATCAATATAATGATAGTGTCTCAATATGCACATTCATAATCGCTGGTGCTTTTTTATGGTGGGGTATTACTAGCTTTATCCCATGGGATAAGTGGTCATGGTGGGGGTTTTTTGCGATTGGTATTGGTGCTGCTATTTTATCCAGCCAAATTGTTGCGATAGCTAATAGGAGTAAATTGCGGAATGTAGTCTTGCAAGAATTCCAAACAAATCCAGATGCTTCAATAGAAGATGTTAGCATGAGAACTGGAATTTCTAGAAAGGATGTTCGAGCAATTATACTAGATCTGAAAGCATCAGGGCAATTAATTGGTAAATTTTCAACAAAAACAGGGCAAATAAAACATGTATCAATTCAAAAAGAGCCTGTTAGCTCAGAAGAAAGGGGTAAATATTGTTATAATTGTGGAACCCCTATAAGTAAAGAATCAGCACAATTTTGCGCTTATTGTGGTGCTAAAATATAAATCTTTTTTTTATTTTTCCTAATTTTAAAAAGCTATTTTTATTGTCTTAAAATCTATTTTAAGAGTAGAAGATCTACATAGGTTCTTTAAAGGTGTTTAGATTATTGTTTTAAATATTTTTTTTTAAATTAAAACTGTAAAATTAAAATATTGAGGATTAATAAAACTAAATGGTGATTCTAATTATGCCTAAGGAAAATGAGGACTTAGATCTTAAATACCATAAAAAAATGGCTAAAGGTTGTTTTAATCAAACATGGGATTTAATTGATAAAAAAGAACGGAGTCCAGAAGAAGAAATAAATATGATTCACACAGCTCATGCTTCAAGATACCATTGGGGTATATTAGTTTCTAAAGGAAAGGGAACTCCTCTTAATCTTCAGAGAGGTGAATGGCAGATTGCACGTGTTTATACAATTTTACAAAGAGCAGAACCTGCACTTTATCATGCAAGAGTTTGTTTGGGATTAACAGAAGAACATAATATAAGAGATTTTGATTTAGGATTTGCTTATGAAGCTATGGCTCGAGCTTCAGCATTATCAAAAAATAAAAATGATTTTAAGAAATATTTTAAATTAGCACAAGAAGCAGGAGAAAAAATCGCAAAAAAAGATGACAGAGATTATTTTTTTGAAGATCTAAATGGCGGTCAGTGGTTTGGCATGAAATAATTCTCAAATTCATACTATTTATTACTTTTTTTATTAAGGTGGATATCTTAATTCATATATACTTTTTCCCCCATTTAAAGGACCCTTGATATATTTTGCAACTTCTTTAGGATCTCTCTGCGTAATACCTTCTACTGGTGGTAATTTCCCTGGAGGAAATATTTTCAAAATGTCATTGACTAATTTTTCTAGATAATCCAAGAGTGATTCGATCCCTGGAAGCCCTTTTTCTAGTTTGGCTTTGCTTGGGCATCCTACATTCCCTTCTGGATATGCACTTACTTCTATTGGGCCAAATCCTACCTGTCCATACCATTTTATTGGTCTTTGATAAATATTTCCAGCTTTGTCTACATGACCATCTGGCATCCAACCGATTGGTTCATTATCACATGCCTTATCTACTTTAATCATTTCAGGAAATAATACCAATGAAAATGACGTCTCTGCTTCATCTGCATGTATAAAAGGAGTTTCAAATGGTCCTCCATGTTCTTCATCCATACAATATTTTGGTATAGCATGATACCAATTCACATTACAAATTAACATTGGCAATTGATAATTCTTTGCAAACTCATGGATAGCAGAAGGTATAACATACTCTTGCCCATGTCCATTTAACAAAATCATTTTCCTAAAACCCATATTCCAACAACCTGCCATCACAGCTCGCAGCAAACCCTTAAAAATTTCTTCTGGTACAATAATTGAACCTGGCATTCCTAAATGATGATAAGGATGGCTTCCATACCAAACTGGTTCAGCAACAGTACAACCTGTTTTTTGAGCTATCAATTCAGCCATCCTTGTTACTAAAAATGTATCTTCTCCAATACAAGCAGCGGGGCCATGATTTTCAGTGGAACCAACTGGAATAATTATAACATCATTTTTTTTTAAGCGTTCATTAATTTCTAAGATTGACATTGTCTGGAGATATATCCCATCAGGCAAATCCATATGTCCACCTTTCGGTGGTAAATTCCACTTACTCATTTTTAATAATCATCTCAATTAAAATGAATTGTAATAATTATCAAAGGGGTACATATATGTTAAACTTTTTAATCATCATATAATTAAATATTATATGAGGGTTATCAAATATATTTAAATAGGTTCATTAATTTATAATATTTAGAAAAATGACTAATCAAAATTTAATTTCTGAAATAGAAAAGTATCTTTTCAAACTTAGGAATGGGGAGAGTAACATAGATGAATATTACAATAAGGAATTACGCAAATTATCCAATAGAACCAAGTTAGCTTATTTAATAACAATTTGTAAATTGTTTGAAACTGATGAACAAAGAAATAGAAGACGAAGAGTAAAAGAAGAAAAACTTCAACCTATAAAAAATGTAGATGTAAATCAATTAACAACAGAGTATATCAATGATTTCTTAAAATGTGAGTGGTTTAATAATTTATCAAACAAATCAAAGAATCATCGTTTGATTGCAATTAAAAAATATTTGAAATACTCTGATAGAAAAGATTTAGTAAAAGCAATTGGTAAAAAAAGATTCAAAGAAGAAAAGAAGGTACTGAGTAAAACTGATTTAATAACAAGAGATGACTTAGAATTAATTTTGAAACATTGTTGTTTAAAGGTGAGAACCTTATTAATGGTTATGTATGAAGGGGTATTGATTAGATATATGTATATTAATTATAAGAGATGTCTGTAAACATACATTTCAAAAATTCTACTTATAGTTTTTGACATATTAAAGTTAGAAATGTAGAAATCATTAACAAATAGATATAAAAATTTACTTAAATGATTAGTTAAAATTTTCTAAAGAAGAGAGGGAAAAATATAACACAAAAAAGTCGAAAACTATATAATTAAATATTTTTTTATTGTAAGTGTGCCAGATTTACTGAGCACCAATAGAAATAAAATTTAAATAAAAAAGAGGCAAAAATTATAAAAAATAAAAAATTGATTGGAAGTTTAGTTGTAATGGTATTTGTTATGATGATTTTCAGTTCTATATCAAATACCAGAAATTTAACTACAATCAACATACTAGAAAAATCTCAAGGATCTACATCAGGTGATTTAATTCCAGTTAATTTCTCAATTAACATTGGTGATCATTATCCTTATGGTAATTATCCTAATTGGAGTTATTACGTTGAGAATTACGACTGGTGTAGTGGAAATGGAACAGAAGAAGATCCATATATTATCGAAGGAATCCATGTGACAAATGAAAATATGACAGCTCATATTTGGATTGAAAATGTTGAACATTTCATAATTCGAAATGTTACGGTTAGCAACTATATTGCTCCTGTTGGGCATCATACATTTGCTGGAATATATATTGGAAATGGAACTTTTGGATTAATAGAAAATTGTACGATTATAAATTGTACTTTAGGAATTAGTTTAGGAAATGGGATAAGTAGTTTAGAAGACATAACACATACAATAAAAATAGATAATTGTAAGTTTATAGGTTCTCATTATGCTGAGGGTACTGGAAAAGGAGCTGCTATTGCAATTCATGGAGTAGATTTTGGTATTAATTATGGTGTTTCTAATGTAAAAAATGTTAATATTTCTAATAATGATATATATAATTATGCCAGTGGAATACTTGTCTATGATGCTGAGAATATTTACATTGATAATAATAGAATAGAAACGACATATGGTTATGTTGTAGAAACTGGAATCTATTTTTACACTGTTAATGATTCTACAATAACAAATAATGATTTATATGGTTGTGAGCTTGGTGGACATAATTACGAAGAACCAAAAACATCTTCTGATGGATTTTCAATTACATTAGAAAATTGTCATAATATTACTATATACGGAAATAGATTCTATGATAAAGATGGTAATCTAATAGGAGCATCTGCTTCTGCATTTATAGTCTGGCAATTGGTATTTGGAATTGTTTTGATAATTGGTATAGCTGTTAGTATAGGAATTTATGTATTTTACAGGAGAAAAAGGA
The DNA here is from genome assembly GCA_048938025.1 of Promethearchaeota archaeon. Taxonomy (GTDB): domain Archaea; phylum Asgardarchaeota; class Lokiarchaeia; order Sigyniarchaeales; family SOKP01; genus Loki-b32. The sequence continues at coordinate 11,124 of JBHLMP010000029.1, read as the reverse complement.
AAGATATTGAATAATTGAATAATTAAATAAATTTCTATTTTGTTGTTAGTGTGTTAGGTTTCCTTAACACCAATAAAAATAAAATTAAACAAAAAGAAAAAAAAAATGGAGAATGGGGATTTAATAATAAAGTATAAAGTAGAACATAGTATAGATACCGAATTGGATAAAAAAATAGAAACCTTTTTCAAAACTCTTGGATATAGATGGACTGGTAGTGGTATTTCTGTTCATGAAAATATAAGTCATATAACATATTTTTTGGGTTCTACTCTATAAAGATAACATATTTGAAAATTTGAAAAATATCAATATATGATTTTTCAAGTTTTAATCTAAAGTCCACTTGTATATTGTTTCAAACCATTATATTATTCAAAAGTGGTGTTATCATATCATTAGATTAAAGTATGCCGAAAAATTCGATTCGAATTTCTCGGGTAATTTCACCAAAATTGGAAGAATAGATTTTTGGTGATTTTGAAAATTAAAATCCTTAAAACTCTTATGTATTGTTAGATTTGATTTTATAAGAACCAATAAATATGTCTTGTCTTAATAATTATATTTAATTATCTTTATATAATTAAATATTATATGCGATTGAGTATTGTATCTACTCTTAACGAATCCAAACAAAATCAAGAAGAAATAAGTAAAAAATTCTCTACTATCTGTAACTTTTTAAAGCCACTAGATTATGATGGAGTTGAATTAAGCTTACTAGAACCAGAAAAAATTGATGTTAAAAAAATAAATGAAATTAAAGATTCTTATGAATTAGAAATACCAGCACTGGGAACAGGGAATACTTTTATTCGTTTTGGTTATTCACTTGGTCATATTGATGAATCAATAAGGAGAAAAGCAATTGAGAGAGTTGAGAAATACGTTGAATTTGCCCGTGAAGTACAATCAAAAGTCATTATTGGATTAATTAGGGGTCGTTATACTTTTGAAAGTAGTCAAAAAAAAGAGAAAACAAATATTAAATCATCCTTAAAAGAATGTTGTAGGTTAGCAGAAAATAACAATGTAGAATTATTAATTGAACCTATAAATCGATTCGAAATGGATTCTTATAATACTATCTCAGAATCGGTAGAATTAATAAAAGAGATAGGTTCTAATTCCTTGAGATTATTAGTTGATTCTTATCATATTTATTTGGAAGAAGATCCCGGTTTTATTTGGGATTATTTAAACGAAATTGCTCATTATGTTTCTCATATTCATTTAGCTGATTGCACCCGGAGAGCACCTGGTACAGGACATTTTGATTTTAGAACCTTCTTAAATATATTTAAAAATGCAGGTTATAATGGGTTTGCTTCAATTGAAACAATTATGAAACCCTCGTTTGAGGAAGTCGCTAGAGAATCTTCTGAATATCTTCGATTAATTTTATAGAATTAAAATGATAGATCTTATTAAAAATTTAAAAAAATTAATTAGAACAATAAAAAATAAGAGAATTATGGGTAATAGAATTTATTTAATTTCTATTACTTTCTTTTCACTAATCTTTGCTGATTTTTTCGGAATTTTTAACTGTAGGATACCATTTCTAAAGCTTGCATCAATTTCTTCAGGAGTTATATCTTCAGGTAAGTGAAAACATCTAAAGAAGTTAGCGGTTCGAATTTCTCTTCTTAAATAGTCACCCTTTATTTCTTTATATTTTTCTTTTTTCTTGTCTTTATCTTTCTTTTCATCCTTTTTTTCTTTTTTCTCTTTCTCTTTTTCTTTTTCCTTTTTCTCTTCCTTTTTTTCTTTGTTTTTTATTGATTTTTCTCCAATTAATTCTAGAATTCCTTCTTGTAAGGAAATTTTAACATTCTTTTTGTCTAATCCTGGTAATTCCATAAGAATATAAAAAACATCCTCACTTTCTATAATATTAGTCAACGGAATTCTATAAAAGGGTTCATTTTGCGTAATTTCTAGAGATTCTGGATGTTCAGTTTTAAAGTGACAGGTTTCAGTTCTTTTTAAAGCAATTTGTTCCTCCTTTTTCTTGTTTTCAAGTATTTGCTCTCTACTTTCAGCTTCTTCCTTTAATTCAAAACCTTCTTCCTCATCTTGATTTTCATTCATAATATCGATCTCTTCTTATTTTATTATTTTTGAATAACAAAAATAGATGAAAATGATATAAAAAAGTTTTGATTGTAAAATTGTATTAATACTTTCTTAATAAGAAAAAACAGTTGTAATAAACAAATTTAACTTATTCTAATAGAAATCTTACAATTTTCTTTATCAGTTTGCAGAAGTTTAAGATTTTCAGGTACTTCGTCAATTTTTATTTCTTTTGTGATTATTGGAGTTAAATCCATTCCATTTGCCATACAATTTATTACATTTGGAAAATTACCATGTCCCGAATGACCTTGAGATCCTACGATGCGAGCTCTCCTTACTTGGAAATATTCACCACATACCGGCATTTTTTGTTCGGCTCTAGCTACAATAACCACCGTACTATTAACTGATTTACATTCCCATATTGCATTTTGTATATCATCTGTAACAATATCAGGTAATCCCGTAGCTTCAAGATAGAGGGCAGCTCCCTCACTATCAGTGTACTTTTTTGTTGCTTCTACAAAGTCTTCTTTTAAAGGATTGATTACGTAATCAGCACCCAATTTTTTCGCTAACGATGCTCGACTTTCTTCTGGTTCTGATACAATACATACAGCAGCTCCAGCACTCTTTAAAATTTTTACTGCTGCTAAACCAATAGGACCAGCTCCTAAAATAATCACATTCTCACCTGGTCGAATTCCACCACCTCTTTCTATAACAGCATTATATGCAACTGAAGTTGGCTCAACCAAACTACCAATTTTAAAAATATCATTATATTGGTTTTCTAATTTTTTCAAACTCCAGCATAATTTTGCTGGTACAGCAATGTATTCAGCATATGCGCCATCAATGGAAAAACCAATTTCTTGTAATCGTTCACAATGGTTAGGATAACCATCACAACAAGGTTTACATTCACCACACCATACCATTTCTTCAACAGTCACAGGTTCTCCCACTTCATAAAGTTTACCAGTTCTTTTATTAATTGCTTGATTCCCAACTTCAACAATTTCACCTGCAAATTCATGTCCAAGAGTCACAGGGAAAGCTGTTAAACCAGGGTAATAAATATATCCATCATTATATGTTTGAGCCATATGTACATCGGAACCACATATTCCACATCTTTTTACTTTGATTAACACTTCATTGGACTTAATTTGAGGGCTATTTTTATCAACAATTTTTACTGTTGGATTTCTCCAAACTTGAGAACCTAAATATGTTAATTTTCCATTAATATCTTTAGAGCTAGTTTTATATTCAGGTTTGGGATCCCACACAGCCGATAATTCAACAGCTTTCATTTTTAATGATTTTATTATATTAGATTTTTCTAACTACTATATATGTAATAAAAGATAAAAAAATAAATTAATTTGTTTACTTCTTACTTTTCTCTTTCAAGAAGAATACTATTATTAAAGCTATAACAAGCAAAATTGTTTGTATTAATAGAGCAGGCCAATAATCATTATTTATTTTGACATCTTCAAGGCTAAGAATAAATAGAATTCCTCCTATTTGCCCGACCATCATTAACATTCCAGTAGAGCTTGCTTCTGGTACAGGTTTTGTTATATCAACAGCATACTCCAAACCCACTGGACCCGCTGAAAGTAAGCCGAATCCTAGTAGAAATCCATATGTAATTAACATTATTTTTTCTTCTGTGAAAGTAATCATAAATAGAGAAACTGTTGCTATAAAAATGGATATTATTAGTAGGATTTTACGTTTTTTGAATTTATCTGATAATGTAGACATTATAACACATCCTACGATTCCTCCTAATAGCATTAGAGCACCTAAAATTCCTGCAAAATCAGTGTCATACCCTCTCGGTTCTACTATACCTTCAATATATGTGGTAATGGTGTTAAAAATCCCTAAACCCAAGAAAAAAAGAATAAAGAGCATAATGAAGTGTTTATTTGTAAATAATTTCCTTAGACCTTCAGACATTAATACTTTTTCTTCTATAACATCTCTTGAAGGAGGAGTTGACGGTTTATCTTTCACAAATACTACAAAAAGTATCATTGTTATCAGAGATATAACACCATAAATAAGTAGCATAGGTAATAAATTATCTCCAGAAACAAGTATTGGAGTCATAAACATACCGAGAGCAATCCCCAGAAATTGTGAGATTAATGCGATTCCCGTAGCTGTTGTTCTTTCATTGTCAGGAAACCAATTAGCTGATAATTTTGTGACTGCATTTAGAATAAAGGGCTGTCCTAAGCCAATTCCTATTTGAAATAACAACACAAGAAAATAATCTTCAAATGCAAAAAATCTTAGTAGACCGAATATACCTGCAATTATAGCTCCTAATCCCGCCCCTATCTTGAATCCAAATTTATCAATCATCCAAGCCGATAAGAAAGTTACTGGAATATATACCACCATGAAACTCATTGCCAACAAATCAATAAAAAGTTCATCAACTTCATAAAAACTTGCAGCAACACTTCTGACAGGAGCAAAACTTATCCATAATATTTGCATTGTTATGTTTACTAGCATAAAAAGCAATAGAACTACCCAGCGAAATCCATAAACTTCTACATTTTCTTTACTCATAAAATCAACAATTTTATTGATTAATTGATTTTTTTAATTAATATTTCAAGATTAATTTATACTAATTTAAATGTTTAATTTAAAATGAATAATAATACAAATAAATTATAATTGTGAGAGATAATTTCTATACATAAAAGATTCTATTAAGGCGATGTATATGGATAAAATGCTTGCGGCCGTTTTTCATAAAACTAAAGAGAATGGTGGCGGTGAAATAAAGCTTGAACAGTTAGAAATACCTCAAATCACTAAAAATAATGAAATATTAATTGAAGTAAAAGCATGTGGTATCTGTGGGACAGATTTAAAAATACTAGATGGTGGACATCCTGCAAATGATAATACTATTTTAGGTCATGAATTTGTGGGTGTTGTTAAAGAATTAGGTAGTGATATACAAGATTTAAAACTAGGAGATAAAGCAGTCATAGACCCTAATGAGAAATGCGGTTATTGTATTAACTGTAGAAGAGGGTTATCAAATCTCTGTGATTATATGGCGTCTGGTACGACTTTTGGCATTTTTCAGAATGGGGGTTTTGCTAAATATTGCGTTGTTCCAAGGAGTGCCATATTTAAACTTCCAAATGATATTGATTTAACCTCAGCAGCTTTAGTAGAACCCCTTTCTTGCGCAGTTCATTGTCATAACATTGCTGATGTTAAAGAATCTGATAATATAGTAATTATGGGAGCAGGACCAATGGGTTTAATAATAGAGTCTATTATTAGAAAACATCCAATAAAGAGATTAATTTCAGTAGAAATAGATGAATGGAGAATTAAAAAGGCATACGAACTAGGAGCTGATCAGGTTATTAATCCAAGAAGTCAAGATATTAAGAAAGAAATAATGAAGTCAACCAATGGAGAAGGTGCTGATGTTATAATTGATGCTGTAGGTATTTCAGAGACCTTTAAGAATGCATTAAGAATTTGGGCGCCAGGTGCTAGACTTATCTTATTTGGACAAGATTTCGGGGCTGAAGCAATGATAAAACCTAATGATATTGTGCGATATCAGAGAAAAATAATGGGATCTTATATAGGTTATGCTGAAGATTTTTTAGATGCAATAGAATTGATCGCAAATAAGGTTATAGATATTGATAAAATTATTACCCATAAAATTCCACTAGAAGAAATAATCTCAACAGGGTTTAAATTAATGAAAGAACACAAATGTATTAAGGTAATTACAAAACCATAGAAAGGAGATTGTCGATGGGAGAGCCCTATGATTTATCTGCATTTAAAATTTTAATAAAAAAAATTTTTCCTCCTAAAAAATGTGTTTATACTTTAGACACAACAGGTAATGGGAAAGCCGATTCAGTCCAAATTAAGGCTATTAACATAATTATTCCCTTTGTTGTTCCTGAGAACATTGAAATTGGTGATTTTAATATTCAAAACTTTGATATGAACAACCTTGATATAAATAACATTGACATCTCAAAATATGCAAAAATTTACCTAGATGATGAACCATTAAATCTTTCTAAAGAAATTATAAGTTTAAACGCAATCCAAGAACGAATAATGATATATCATGGAGAAGAATTGTTTAAATTGAATGATCTTGTGGAAGGTAAATTAAGTGGAAGAACTATAGCCCTAGGAGATAGTATTAGTGTTATTTTAAAATTAGATGAGAGTTCCTTGGAAAAAGTAACTGAAGGTAAACATATTTTTAAAATTGAAAGTGATTTCATTACTGGTATAGAAATTAACTTCGAATTAGATAAGAATAATATGAACCTTAGGTTCGATCCAAATAATCTTTAATTTTCGCCTCAATTGCTTTTTAATTATTCTTAAATATAAAGAAATTTCTATTTGCATCTCAAAACGTTTTAAAATTACGTAATAAAAGAGAGTTAATTAATTTTTAAATTTTTAATCCGATTTCGTATTAGAATTTAGTCAAGAATTAGATTTTTATGAAAGAATAATGGACTTTTTATGTATTATTTAAAATTATCTCTAGAGAGTAAGGAAAATGGCAGTGACAAAAGTTAGTAATAAAGTAAGTATTGGCACTTTAAATGAGTATATGAAGATCCAATTTATTTGTCCTGTGTGTAAATCTAAGAAAGTGTTAAAAGTTCCTAAATCAGTCATCAATCAAGCAAAACAGCTAACTACAATGTCAATAGCAAAAGGATTGGTATGTGAACACCAATTTCAAGCATTCGTTGATAAAAAATTTTACGTACGAGGTTACCAAAAAGTAGATTTTGAATTTGAAAATAAAAAAGGTGGAACAAAAAATAACAAATTTAAAGGATTCAATGATTCAGACGATGAGCTTTTTGAAAATTTAATTATAGAAGGAAATTATGTTGAATATAATCTAAGGAAGTCGAAAATTGAAAATGAAAATATTCAAGAAAAGAAAGAAATGACCTTAAAAGATATGTATGAAGAATTTTGGGAATTTATTGATGTAGATAACAAGGAATTCAGTGAATTCATTGAAAATGATGTCAGAAGAAGGAAATATAACTCATTTTATTTATTCTGATTCCAGAGTTCTGATACAGGTCTCACCATAAGGTTATCATTGAATGTATTCGAAGTGGTCTTAGAAAGTTAATCAGGATCAAGTATTTAATCAGCCAATTAAAAATTGAGGTGAATAATAAATAATTAATTGAGAGAATGTAAAAATTAATATTTCTTTAGCTTTTTACTTATTAGGATTGTTACCATGGATAAAATGCCAAGGAGTAAGAATAGATTATAACCAAGAATTTCTCCTTTTTCATCGCCTAATTGGTAAGGTTCGCAAGAACCATTATCACTAAACTCATTTCCTTGACAATTATCTTCTACGATGCATTTATCATTTCCCAGTAAGATATTTCCCGAAACAATGTTATAATTACTTTTCTTTAAATATATCCCATAGTTATTATTATTCGCGGTATTTCCCGATATATCATTTTTAGAACTATCGTATAAATACATCCCATTATTGTTGTTATTAGCGACATTTCCCAAAACAGTGTTAGAATCACTTTCACTTAAAAAGATCCCTGCATCCTGATTGTAACTAACGTTGTTTCTCGAAATTTCGTTATTAGTATTAAAATATAAAGATATCCCATCATCATTGTAACTAACGTTGTTTCCTGTAACATTATTATTAAAACAAAAATATAGATATATCCCACCATCATCATTATAACTTACATTATTTTCGGAAACTGTGTTATTTGAACTAATAATTAAATATATGCCAAGATCCCTGTTGCTATTTGCGATGTTTCCCAAAACATCGTTAGGTCCACTATGACTTAAAGTTATTCCAATATCGTTGTTATTTGCGGTATTTCCCGAAACGGTGTTATTTTGAATATAAGATAAATATATACCAACATTGTTGTTATTAGCGACATTTCCCAAAATATTATTGCTATTACTATAAGCTAGCCATATCGCACACCCCGTGTTATTATTTGCAATGTTTCCGGAAATGTTGTTATCATGACTATAGTATAATTGTATCCCAAGATTGACATTGTAACTAACGTTGTTTTCTGTAACGTTATTATTATAACAATAGTGTAGATATATCCCATCATTACCATTATAGTTTACATTATTTCCCGAAACATTGTTAAATCCACTACTCTCTAAATATATCCCATAGTTATTATTATTCGCGGTATTTCCCGAAAGAGTACTGTTATAAATATTCTCTAAATATATTCCTCTGGAATTAGATGAACAATTATTATCAGTTAATTGAGAATTAGTAACATTAGATAATTTGATCCCCGCATTTTGGCCACCTCCAGCATTGTAGACCGTACAATTTTCAATCCTAAAATAAACATCAGAATTTTGAATCAAGATACAACTTCCCGAACCTCCGCCATCTATTTCGAAATCTTCTATGACGTAAGGGTCAGAATACGTACCATTCCCTGTACATATCTCCGCATCCTTAGCCTCAGTCCAATTATTGTCAATATGAATTTTTCCCGATAGTTTTGAGAGTTTCAAATCTTTAAAATCTAAATTAATTTTATCGCTATATTCTAAACGTTTATCACTATTAAAATTGTGATTAGTGATAACAATGAGTGATAAAGCGAGAAAAATTCCTAAAATTAATATATTTACTTTTATTTTTAATTTCATTTAATTTTTATCAAAAATGTATAGATTTTTATGTAAAAAGATTATAAATAAATATTTATTATTTTTGTCCAAGATAATTAGATTAAATTCCGAATATTCAGCATATAGAAATGCTCAAATAATCAAAATAATAAATTCAAAGATTTTAATGATTCCAACGATGATCTTTTTGAAAACCTAATCATAGAAGGAAATTATCTTGAAGATAAACCGAGAAAATCGAAACTTCAAAATAACAATAATCAAAAAAAGAAAGAAATAGCATTAATAAATATCTATGAAGAGTTCTGGGAATTTATTGATGTAGATAACAAGGAATTCAGTGAATTCATTGAAAATGATGTCAGAAGAAGAAAAGATAACTCTTTTTGTTAAAAATTTATGGTGCTAATTTAAGATCTTTGGTCTTAAAAGAAAGTACTTTAAAAAATTAAATTGAAATATATAATTAAAAGTGTAAAATCTTGTGTTAGTTAAATGAGTAATATTCAAGATAATTTAGATAATCTCCTACAAGGAATGAAAAAGATATTTGGAGACAAGTATATTTCTTCTTATATCTTTAATAATGATGGTCTCCCTATATCAAATTGTTCTAGTACCGATTTAAAAATTGCTCCTGAAATTATAGGACCAATTGGAAGTTCTTTACTTTTTGCTTTAGAACAATTTAATGCAGAAATGTCAAATGGTTCCTATAATACTACAATTATACAAAATCATGATTATATCTATATACTTTCTGAAGTAGTAAACATTGGTTTTATAATTTTAATACTTAGAAATGAGGGAAATGTAACTTTCTTAGATAAAATGAAAAAAATTGGCAACCAAATTAAAGAAATGATGGTTAATATTACTTCTAATCAGGAAATCAACATGCAAGATTTCTCTAACATTAAAGATTTTTTTATTAAGGACTCTAAAACTGATATTAACCTCTCTGAAGATATTATAATTAAACATTGTATAAGCCTTATAAATTCTATTATGACACAATCGTCTCATAATACTAATTATCTTAAACACTTATTGGTTAAAGCTGAATTGATAAAGGAAAATAGTCTAAAAAACAATTTAAATCTCCTACTGAATGGATTAAAAAAATTAAAATATAACTTTAGAATGGAATTAATGTAGTTCGTTAATTATATCTGAAAGGTAAATTCAGCGTCTGATTTCAATGAAAAATCCTTTAATAAATTTGATATATTGGTGAACCTATTTAAGATAAGAAATAGTTTAATTTATGAAAAGATTAAAATATATATCAAAAAAAGGTGGAAGCATAATGTATGAAATTTCTTTAGAGATTGTTAAAATCCTCGAAAGAGGAGAATGCCCTATGGGGCATAAAGTCGGTGATAAATTTAAATATCCCGATGATGTCGGTAAAATTTGCCAGGCTGCTTATAATTCGATTTTTCCTTTTATAACCACTTTAAGATTTGATGGTTCTTTTCCTTGGTCCGAAGATAAGGATACAACAATGCTTTGTTGTCCAGATCCCGATAATCCTGTAGTGTTTAAAATTACTCGAACTAAAAGTGATTCATAAGCTCTCTCATCTTTATTAATTTCAGAGCTTTATAATTTAATTATAGGTGATTAAAAATGAGTGATTATAGTAAATATTCAATTGATCTGGATATAAAATTTAAACCATTAGAGATAATTGATTTTCCAACGATAATAGCTGACAGCTCAAAAAAGTGGCAAAATTTATCTCTATGTAAAGTGAATGATGCAGTTGTTAGGCTTGCCGTTATAGAAGGAGAATTTCATTGGCACATTCATAAGAAAGAAGATGAATTCTTCTATGTTATCGATGGTGTCCTTTTAATTGATTTGGAAGGTAAAACTATTGAATTAAATGCAAACCAAGGTTTTACAGTTCCAAAGGGTATAAAACATCGAACAAGAGCTCCTTTACGCACCTCTGTTTTATTAGTAGAAAAATATAGTATCAAACCTACAGGAGATTAAAAACTTTATCTATTAACTTTAACTTAGAAAAGCTAAATGTTCATTAAGTTATTATTTAAAGAGGAATAGAATTTCAAGCTATTTATGAAACATTTTAAGTGGGGTGTTGAATTATTAAAATAGTTTTTATTTGGTAATAGTTTAATTATATATACAATATTGTAAAGGGTGATTTTAATTCCAATTTTTATACAAAATGATATCGAAATAAATTATTACCTAAATGGTAAGGGTGAGATTTTAGTCCTTGTACATGGATTTGGTACTAAACTTCAGGGTTGGCATTTTCAAATACAA
>JBHLMP010000072.1:0-12421 GCA_048938025.1 Promethearchaeota archaeon | reverse complement strand
AAAAATACTAAGGTTGTTATTTTAAAAGAAAATAGTATTTTATCAACAGCTTCGGTATTAAGTGGATTTGATCAAGACGAATCAGCAGAGCAAGCATTTAATAATGCTCTTGAAAAAGCAGGAATTGAACGTGAAGATGTTAAACATATTACGGCTACTGGAGCTGGAATGGAAGCGATTTCTTTTGCAAATGATAATGTCACAACTATAACTTGCGATGGTCGTGGAACGTCTTTTCTTTTTCCATCAGCTCGAACTATAATTGATATCGGAGCAGAAGAGGGATTAGTTGTAAAAATTGATGATAATGGAAAAGTTAAGGATTTTGGAATCAATGAGAAATGCGCTGCTGGAGCTGGTGCATTTATTGAAGCCATGTCAAGAGCATTAGAAGTAGATATCGAAACAATGGGAGAACTTTCTTTAAAGTCAACAAAACAAATACCTATGAACGCTCAATGTACAATTTTTGCTGAATCTGAAGTTGTTTCATTGATTCACCAAAAAACATCTAAAGAAGATATAATTCGAGCGGTACATGATGCTATTGCGGATAGAAATACAAGTATGGTACGTCAAATAGGTATTGAGCAAGATGTTGCATTGATAGGCGGTGTTGCTAATAATATTGGTTTTGTAGATGCAATGAATAAGAACTTAGGTTTTGAACTTTTAGTACCAAAAGATGGTATAGCTCCAGAATATGTTAGCGCGTTAGGAGCAGCTCTTATCGCTCAAGATAAAATTAGAGGTTAAAATCATGTCAGATGAACAATCAGATAAGGAATATTGGAGATGGACCGAATCTCGTTATACAAACCCTGACTTAAAATGGGAAGATGCTGATGTTATCTCAGCAGGAGTAGATGTTGGATCAGTCAGCACTCAAGCTGTAATAATGGTAGATGGTAAAATCTATTGTTATAGCAGCATGAGAACTGGTAGTAATAGTCCAGATAGCGCAAATAATGCTATGGATTGGGCACTTGAGGATACTGGTTTAACTTTAGATAAGATTCAATATGTTGTTGGAACTGGATATGGTCGAGTTAATGTTCCATTCGCAAAACGAGCAATCACAGAAATTGCTTGCCATGCAAGGGGAGCTAACTTCATTTATGGCCCTGATATAAGAACTGTATTAGATATGGGCGGTCAGGATTGTAAAGCAATACGTTGTGACCAACGTGGGAAAGTTACTGCATTTCTTATGAATGACAAATGTGCTGCTGGAACTGGGAGAGGGATGGAAGTTTTTGCAGATTTACTTCAAGTGCATATAAATGATGTAGGAAAAATGTCTTTAGAAGTTGATGAGGAACCTGAACCTGTTAGTAGTACCTGCGTAGTGTTTGCAAAATCAGAAGCAGTTGGTTTACTCAGAAAAGGTTGGCCAAAAGAAAAAGTGTTAGCCGCTTATTGTTCAGCTATGGCACATCGCGTGGTAACTCTGTTATTACGGCTTGGTATAGAAGAAAAATTTGCAATAACAGGTGGAATTGCTAAAAATATTGGAGTTGTGAAACGAATTGAAGATGAGTTAAAACTTAAAGCCCCTGAGCCTAACATTGATCCACAACTTGCAGGAGCCATTGGTGCCGCCTTATTTGCTAAAGCTCTTATCGAAAAGGAACGCAACAAAGCTTAAAATAATTTTAATTAATAATAAATTTATAAGAAAAATAATTAAAGTCTTAAAAAAATGACAAAGGCGAATTATGGTTATAAAGATGGAAGTGGAGAATATTTTATAACTATAGATACTGATTTGTGCAACTCGTGTGGCAAATGTGTAGAAGTATGCCCTGCTGGTGTCTTAGAAATGGGTGAAAATGAACTAGATCCATTAGATGACGAAATAATAGCAACTGTTTCAGAAAGTCATCGTAAGAAAATTAAATACTCATGTGCTCCTTGTAAACCTAGTGGTGAAACAAGAGAATTACCCTGTGTAAAAGCTTGTGAACCGGAAGCAATATCTCATTCTTGGTAAAAAAATAATATTTATTTATTTACACTATTAAACTCTATATTTCAATTGAAAAGTAATTAATTCTATAATTAATTATAAATAAAGAGTGTTAATTATGGATACAATCTCAATAACTATTAATGACACAAAAATTGATGTCAAGAAAGGAATTACTATTTTAGAAGCCTCACAAAATGCTGGAATATACATACCCACTCTTTGTGCTCATCCTGATTTACCTCCTCTAGTAGGTTTAAAGCCAAATGAATATATATTTCAAGGAAAAACTAGATTTAAAAATGAAAATTCAACCAATTCAACTCAAGAACATCAGGGATGCCAACTTTGTGTGATAAAAATAGAAGGAATTGAGGATTTACAAACCTCCTGTAGTGTCATTGTTGAAGAGGGTATGATAATCTTGACTGATACACCCGAAATTGAAGCTCTACGTAAAGAGAAATTAAAAGGCATTCTCTCAAAACATCCACATGCATGCTTAATATGTGCTCAGCGTGAGGGTTGTAGTCGTGAACCGTGTTCACCTAATGTTCCAGTAGAGGAACGTTGTTGCCCTATATTAGGACGATGTGAGTTACAAAAAGTGGCGGAATACATTGGAATTCGAGAAGATACTCCACGATACAAGCCCCAGGGACGTGATATTATAGAAAATGAACCATTATTTATCCGAAATTATGAATTATGTATTGGATGTACGAGATGTGTTAGAGTATGCCGTGATGTACGTGGTGTTGAAGCTTTAGGGTTTATTTATTCTAATGGAGAGACTGTGGTTGGTAGTCTTGCACCTTCTCTTAAAGAATCTGGTTGTAAATTTTGTGGAGCATGTATTGAGGTTTGTCCTACAGGAGCACTCACGGATAAGGATATCCTTTGGACTGAACGTGAAAAATTACTTGTCCCCTGTAGAGATGCTTGCCCATTAGGAATCGATGTGCCACGTTACATTCGATTAGTTTCAGAGAAAACTTTTGCTGGAGCAGTAGCAGTCATAAGAGAAAAAACGCCTTTTCCTTCGGTTCTCGGAAGAGTTTGCTTTCACGATTGTGAAATTGCGTGTCGTCGAAATCAAATTAATGATCCTATTGCTATATGTGCTTTAAAACGATTTGCGATGGATCATGATAGTGATTTATGGAATTCAAAAATAACTATTGGCCCTCCAACGGGAAAAAAAGTAGCAGTGATAGGTTCTGGTCCTTCAGGACTCACAACAGCTTATTACTTAAAAAGGTTTGGGCATTCTGTCACAGTTTTTGAAGCTAATTCTTATATAGGAGGTATGTTGAGAGTAGGGATTCCAGAATATCGATTACCACGAGCAGTTCTTGAGAAAGACCTTGAACATATTTTAAGTATAGGAATTGATATTCAAACTGATAAAGTTATAGGTGAACATTTATCACTTGAAGATTTGAAAGAACAGGGCTTTAATGCTACTTTTTTAGCCATCGGTGCTCAAAATACTAAAAAACTTAATATAGAAGGTTTAAATTTAGCAAACATCCTCTGGGGTCTTGATTTTCTTAAAAGAGTCAATTCTGGTGAAGATTTTAAAGTAGCAGATAATGTTATCGTTATTGGGGGTGGAAATGTAGCTATAGATGTAGCCTTAACAGCTCAACGATTAGGAGCTAAAAATGTTCAATTAACTTGTTTAGAATGTAGAGATGAGATGCCCGCCCATGAGTGGGAAATTCAAAAAGCGATAGATGAAGGTATCATCCTAAATTGCTCATGGGGACCAAAAAAAATTACTGATACAAATGGCAGAGTGTCTGAAGTTGAGCTTATCCATTGCGATTCAGTATTTGATGACAATAACTTATTTAATCCTATCTTTGACGAAACAAATAAAAAGTCTATTGAAACCGATATGGTAATATTAGCTATAGGCCAAATCCCTGACTTATCTATTTTGGGAAGTGAAAGTAAAATTAAAATCTCCACGGAAGGATTAATTCAAATTAAAGAAGAAACTTTAGAAACGAATATCCCCGGAATTTTTGCTGGTGGTGAGGTTATAAATAGCCCTAGTTCGGTAGTGCATGCAATTGAGATGGGACGAAAAGCTGCTTGTTCAATTGATAAATATTTAGGAGGTAATGGTGAAATTGAAGATATTTTTATCAAACCAGATGTATTAAATCCCTGGTTGGGACGTGATGAATATTTTTATGATAAACCACGGGTTCAAATGCCCCTTTTATCACTAGAAGAACGTCAAAATAGTTTTAATGAAATTGAACTTGGCTTTAATGAAACATTAGCTATGGAAGAGGCTAATCGATGTTTAAGATGTGATTTACGTTTTGAAATATCTTCTGTGATACTTCCACCTCGAAAATGGTTAGAATTGACACCTGAAAATATACAAAAAGTACCCGAAACTGAAGGTGCTATTCAAGTTTTAAATGAGAAGCAAGAAATTATCCTTATAAAAGGAGCACCTAATTTGCGGCAAATTTTAGAAGAACAATTAAATACAAACTCAAATGCGTGTTTCTTTAACTATTACGAGGATCCAATGTATACAAAGAGAGAAAGTGAGCTACTTCAACAGTTTATGCAAGAATTTGGAAGATTTCCAAAAGATAATGAAGATCTAGACGATGATCTTTTTTAATTTTTTAAAAGGATAAACAATAATTATTACAATTCCTCAACCACTTGATAACCATTTTGTTTAAGGACTTCGATTCCACTTTCATTGTCATCTAATCTGAATATTATTAAGGGTTGGTCATCAATTATGCTCGTATAAAGATATTCAATATTTACATCATTTGAACCAAAGAGTTTAGCAATTTTATATAAGGCTGAAATATTATCTGAAAGTCTAACAGCTACCACCTTAGTAACTGAATATAAGAGTTCTCTTTCTTCTAATAGTTTAGTACATTTTTCAAATTGATCAACTAAAAGTAAAAGCAAACCATAATCCTCTGTTTCTGCCACCGTAAGAGATCTGATATAGATATGATTATCCATTAATACCTCAAAAAATTCGGCAAGCTGTCCCGGTTTATTAGGAAGAAAAACTGAAATCTGATTTATCGACATAATTTTAGAATAAGAAAATAATTATTATTAAAACATTCAACTTAATTTAATTAGAAATATAGATTGTTTAAAAATAATACTAAAATAATTCATAATTGACTTTTAAACGGCGTACTACTTAATTTTTTAAGTTTAGTTTTCTTCAAATTAATATATCGCAGGTAAATGTAAGGAAATTTTTACAATCTAAATACTCTTGATAAAAATGTATTAAATAATTAACAATACGAAAAGTGTGATAATATTGATGAAATGGGAGTTTGAGTTCGATGAAAAGTTGAAATGGACAGCTGAATTGCGCAATAATTTGTATATCAAATCAAACCTTGCTCAAAAAAAGAATTTATTAGAAGTCGGATGCGTTACTGGAGAATTACTTAAAGAAATTGGGGTAATGTATGACCTAAAATTGTATGGTATAGATAATGATTCTGTAAAAATTGAATATGCTAAAGTAAACCTTGAAAAGAATATGATTAATGCAAAATTAATGGTAATGGATATAACAAATAATTCTTTTGAGAATAAGATGTTTGATGTTATTATTTCTTATTTTACCTTCCTATGGATAAAAGATCTGAAAAAAGCCCTATCAGAAATTCATAGAATTTTAACCAAAGATGGTATATTTTTGATTTTAGGGGAACCAGACTTTGGAGGATTAATTGAATACCCCGATAGTAATCTAAAAAAAGAGATAATGTATAATATAAAAAATTTAGGTGGAGATCCTGCTATCGGAAGAAAATTAAACCAATATTTCACAAATCAATTTAAAATAATAGAGCATTTTTGTACCAGTCTCCCTTGGATACCTAACATAGATAAAGTGAGTTTACATAAAGAAATTGATTTTTATGAAGAAAATTTAAATCCAAAACAATTTAATATTGATTTAATGAGAACTAGTATTGATTCAGAAAAATTTTTCTTGTTTATACCTATTTTTTGTTATCACCTAAGGAAAATTTAAAACCAAGTATGAAATCTAAAACTTTTTAAAAGGTTAATCAGAAGAATTTTGCTTCAATTTTTCAAACAATTTTTTATATTCATCAATATATTTTTCTTCGTTAGTCTCTCTTATCTTTTGCAAAAGCTCAACGGATTTAGTTAAACTTCCTGATTTTTTCTTAATCTTTTCCTTGTATAAGTCTTTTCTATATTGTGATTTTGCTAGTTTCAATGCATTTTTCATTTCTTCAATAGAGATTTGCATTATCTTTTGTGATTCTATAACTGAATTAGCAAGCCGCTTTTTTCTTTGCTCTAATTTAATACAGTTTTCACAGATCATTTCTCCCGATGCTTTATCTCCTTTTTTAATCATATAAGGATTACCGCAACGAGAACATTTAACTAACTTAACAATAAGTTTATTTCCGTCAGAATCGGGCATGAACTGAAACAACTAAAATTTTAGATTGTATACTAATTAATTTAATAACTTTTTTATAATTTAATTTTTGATTTTTTGTTTGATTTATCTTTTAAGAAGATTTATGGTAAATAAGATATATAATTGTTTACAGATTTTTTACAAGTTTACCCTATTTGATTTTTAGTTTTTTTACAAGAATTAGTAATCTTTATTAATTTGATCAAAATGTAAAGAATTATAAATTGAGAAATTTCATTAATAATTATCACCCTCATTTCAAATAGTTCGCTATGAGTAAGAATAAAATCCTTTTTATCAAGAGTCTCTCACTAATCGATACAGGATTTCCCTTAAGAGTTAGAGATAATCCTAAGTATGATAACAATCCATTAATAAATAAGGGTGAAATTGATAAAGCATATGACCAATATCGAGACAAATTAAACTTTTTAACTAATAAAAGTGTTGCAACTGTACCAAAATTGGATATAAATATTGAGGGTCGGTTTTTAGCATATAATATTCCCGAAATTCCTTCAATCGTAATCGATGAAATTTGTACTAAAAATAATTTAAAAAAAGTTTTGGATAAAAATGAAATAACTCATATTGCTTTAAGTACTTATGGAACGGGGCTAGATAGGACGATTGATTTAATAAATTTTATTCAATCAGAATTTAATGATATCATGTTGTATATTGGGGGTGTAGGAGCAGTATATTCTCATATTCACGAATTAGTTGACGCAAAGAATATTTGTGTCGGTAATGGTGTTAATTGGCTACGTGAAAAATTTAATTTAAACCTTCGTTCAAAAGAAGATTTTGAAATTCCAGAAATAATTGGACATTTCTATGAGTTCCCTATAAAAGTAAACACTTCATTTTTGATTACTCAGATTGGATGTCCAAATAATTGCGATTTTTGTATAACTACAAACCTTTTACAGCACACCCCCTTTTCAAATCATAAAAAAATTATAAAATTCATTGAGAATTTAAGCTTAAAATCTAGTAAAGATGTCTTTATATTCTTATGTGAACCTAATGCATTTTATCCAGAATCTATCTGGAAAAAAGTTTTTGATTATTTTATTGAAAATCCGAGAAGTATTGACAATAATGTTTTTCTAACTTCTCTTGTATCACTTAATCATATTAATAAATTTGATTTAGAAACTATTCAAAAAAAATCTCCATTGAAGTTTTTAATGATGAGTTGCGGAATTGAAAGTACTCTTGAAGGAGGTTATATTAAAAATAAAGGAAATCCCGATAAAATTATAGATAGATTAAACAATTTAGGAATTTTTACCAAACATAATTTCATAATAGGTTTACCATTTCATACAAAAGAAAAAATTGATTTAGAAATTAGTAACAATTTAAGATTTAATACCGATTTAATTGTTGTTAACAGCTTAAAACCCATCCCTCATACACCAATATTTGACCAATTAAAATTAGAAAATCGTTTATACGATAGAGATTTGCCACCTGAATTTTTATACGCTTTTGGATTCCTTCCGTTTAACCATATACATTTAGGAGGGGGATTTAAAATCTTAAGCCATCTTTTTAAAGCTTTTTATGAAGTTGAAAAAAAAACCATTGATATTTTTGATAAATTTGCTAACAAACTATTAGATATGTTTGCAATTACTAATTCTCGAAAAATTAAAAAAGCCGCTAGGCTGATGATGAGATTAAGTAAATTTAACTACAATTATTTTCAATTTAGAATGCCTAATGATTTAACATCAATCTTTCAGCAAAAAATTATAATAACTAAGGAAAGATATAAAAAGATTAATTGAAAAAAATTCAAATTTTGCTTAGTTTTTTATTTAGCCCCAGGTTTTTACAAAAATGTTTAAATATAAACTGATTATTTTTTATCCTAAACATCTCTTATTTGAAAAATTATAACTAATCAAAATGTGAAGTCCTATGAATGATGAACCAAATTTTCCAAAATTAGGAATCCATTTAATTATTATTACTATTATATTGAATATAATATTTATTTTAACAGGTGTTTACTTCTTTTTACATGATTGTTGGATAATTGCTATTATCATTTGGATCCTAATCGCTATTATCGATATAATTGTAATCCTAGCAATAAAGAAATTATTGGAATTTCGTGACCTGATATTTAGACATATCACAGGTCTACCTGACCAAACTTGTGCACTATTTTTATTAGCTTTTATTGGTGCTATACTTACCATTTTTATTGTAGGCATTATAATACTATAATTTTTTAATAGAAGCTAAGAAATTGCTTAGCTTTTTTTTTTTAAAATCTATTTAATGAAGAAGGATAAAATTTTAATACCAAGCAAAAACACATGAAATTTGGATCAAAAAGTTTAACCTTTAATCATAAAAATAGGTGCAGTATAAAATGATTTTACTGTCTGCTGAAAGCTTTGCAAATGGTCTTTCAGCTATGGTCTGCCTTATTTTTGCTTGGGTTCTCGGATTAGGAATAATAATTCACGCAAAAAGATTAAACGCCAAACTCCTTTCATATATGGGTTTAAACATTCTCTTAGCAGGTTTTTTTTGGTTAGTTTTGTGTTGCGACTTTTTGGCAGTGTTAATAACAGGTCGTAATCTAAATAATCCTTATGGATGGATGGGAATAGTACATATTATGTGGGCTCCGATTGTACTATTAATTTCCGTATATATAGGTGCTGAACTTATGGTTCCTAGAAAAAAGTGGTATTTTGTTTATTCATTTTTAATTTTAAGTTTACTCTTTGAGTTATTCATTTTTTTTAATCCTTCAGGTACTTTTTATTTTGAATACCCGGATACCCCTGGCGAAAGCTTAATTATTATTATGATTATGTCTAATTCTCCCGCAAATCTTTTAACATATGCTTTTGAAATTTTTGGATTACTTTTTTGTGGATTTGGATATTTAATTAAGAGTTTTCGATCAGATGGACTAATAAAAAACAAATTTTTATTATTATCGATTGGATATTTTCTTTTTATTGGATTTCCTATATTAGCAGCATTAACATCTCGTTTCGGATTTTTCATTCCTCCAGTTTATTCTAGAATTGGAATGGTGAGCGGATTCTTATTTTTTTACGTAGGTTTGAGAGAAACGCCCATCTCGAAAAAGAAAAGGGAAAAGGTCAAAAAAGAGATAAAAGTTGAGGAATCACTCTTTAGATTATATGAAAGACCTGCTCATATTACTGAAGAGGAAGTCATATTTCATAAAGAAAAGAAGATTTGTCTTGTATGTAAAGGAAAAGTTCTAAGGCTTAACTATATTTGCCCTTCATGCAGTGCTCTTTATTGTATTAGTTGTTCAGAAGCATTAAGCAATCGTGAGAATATGTGTTGGGTATGTGATGAACCTTTTGATGAATCTAAACCTGTAACTCCATATAAAAGAAAGATCAAAAAAGATGTCGCAAAAATTTTAGATGTACATAAAGAACCAGAAATTTTGTGATTTTAATACAAATATTCGAAGCAATCAAAATTCCCTCTGATTTGAGCAGCTATATCATCTTTACCATCTTCAATTAATTCTTCAATTGTAGTTTGATAATATTCAAATGCTTTAGCATATGCTATCTCATGAGAATCTCCTTCTGCGATTGAATGATCAATTTGAGAATCACAATCAAAAAGAAGATGTCGATGGTTCTCATCTGGATAGAGAAAATAATGAGAGTATCCAAAAAATGCTGTACAGCCTTTATCCACGAAATCATTTCCCAATGTATCAGCTGTAAAACATGAGGTAAGGTGTATTATTTTATCCATAACTTCTTCTTTTGAATAACCTTTTCTGCGTAGAGGGCACTTTTTTTTAAAAATATACTCACCCATATGACCTTTAAAAGTAGATTTATCTCCATGCCCAGATCCTGTAATATACTTAATTTCGGGATCAATAGCTATTTCTTCAACCTTTTCTCTCGTCGCGAGTTGTCCTTGTCTCATTTCAAGATTTCTCGTAAATTGAGTAATGTATGGATAAACTTTTCCATTACGATAGTCATAAATTATCTTAGTATCATCATCATAATTAGAATCAATTCCAAGGAATTTAATAGTTCCACTCATAAATCTAATTCACCTGTTTGGATCTTTCTTTTTGCTTTGTCTAAAACGAATTGTATTGTATAAATTTCAATATCTATTAGGCGTTTTCCCAATTTTGATTTCTTTCCTATTTCATTTATAGCAGTAGCTTGGTCAATTTTTCCAATACCAGGAATAAAAACTTCATATTCAGGTCTTACTTTAATTCTTTCTATTGATATATCCGATTTTATCTTTATACTCAGAGCATCAAAATCTATCTCCAAATTCTTTTCAAGAATCTCTCTTACTGTTAATTTTTCATTTGCTTCCACATCAATTCCACCAATCATTTTTAGTTGAGCTTCCAGATTTTGTTTTGGTGTCCTAGCTTCAATCTTTTTAATGTTTTCTCTTATAGATTTTCTAATTTTATCTTTATATTCATCATCTAATGTAGGTAAATCAATAATAGCTTTCTTTTTCATATAAGGGCTCATTTAAGCTCATTTTGATGATTAATTAATGCTTATAATAAAAGTTAATGAGAATTTCTATATTAAAATAAATTGAGCAGATATTTAATTTTTACATTTTTTTTAAAAATTTTAATATTTTAAGATAAATATAAATAAATACCAATCTTTTTAAAAAAAAGGAAATCAAATGAAGTTATCAGTAGAAGATTCCAGAACCGGTAAAGTAATAAAACTTGATGTTAAAGAGCATCACCACATCGAACGGATTATTGATATTGTTATAAAGCATATGGGTATTATTAGTGTGGAGCAACGGTCATATACCTTAGTTCTTCATGACAAGGAATTACCAAATAGTATAACGATTGAAGAAGCTATCCATAAATTCGGATTAAAAGAAAACGATAAATTAGCTTTGTGGGCTAGAGTTATTGGTGGATATCTTTATTAAACCTAATCATCAATTATAATAATGTCATTATTTTTTTTATCTTCTAATTCGCTATTTTGAAATTGACTTTTTAGTGCTTCAAGATCTACTTTTTTAAAAAAGTCTGCTGCTTCTAAACATATGTTATAGTTAAGGGGATCCTCGGGATTTGGGTCTTCCAATAATTTTTCTAATGCTTTTACAGTGGTCTCTAAATCAGAAAGTCTCGACCACTGTTTTAAAATATTTAAACAAATATAGCCTGTACCTGGATTAGTAGAATAAGGTAATTCGACAGGATGGATATTAGGGTGAAAAATATTAGAATACCAAGCAAAATCTATACCACCAGGGTAAGGGAAAGATCGATTTAGTTTAAATAGGATTCGATGAGATGTTTTGGGTAATAAATTTTGAGGATCTTCAATTTCTCGGATAAATCCTAATGCTTTTAATATGATTAAAAATTCAACATTATTTTCTTGCCAAATTATTGAATCTTTTTCAATAACCTTGAGTCTTTCCAGACTTTTAATCTCGTTATTTATTCTATCCTTCCAAATTTCAAGTGGTAATTCAGGCATATATAATCTTAATCACAACTTTAAATTATTTAAATATATAGATACTTATTTTGATTTTTTATAGGAACATATCCAGCAATTTGGATCTTTAATTTTTTCAATAATATTAAATTTATTTGTAAGACCATTATAAATTAATTGTTTTCCGATTAAAGGTTCACCTATTTCATTATTCCAAATTTTTTTCTCCTTGAAATCATCAACACCAAGAATAAATTTAATAACTTGTTGAGATTGAATACCTCCAATTATTGAAGTGGTAGTAATGATAGTGGCTATTTTACTTGTGGTTTCACCATCTTTAGAATCAATTTCTTGCCCTGTACAGGAAAATTTTTTCCACATTAAGTCTAAATCGGTACCAGAAATTCCACATTGGAGGCAAGCAGCTTCATTTACTTCAGAATAGACTGCTTGGATAGTTCC
>JBHLMP010000071.1:0-12498 GCA_048938025.1 Promethearchaeota archaeon | reverse complement strand
GGATCTATTCCTCGCATAATGAATGGAGGCGTTCCACGATGGTCAACTGCCATAGCATCGCCTTCTTCTAATTGTGAAACTACTCCTGCTATAATTGCTTCTTCCCCAGTTCCAAGGTGCATCTCACCTGAAATCTTCCCTTTTTCCCATAAATCCATTACAGCCTCTTCAAAAAGGCGGCTACGCAACATCTCTCTATAAAGATGCCATATTTCTGCTTCAACCATAATTTTCACACAATTAATTTAGATTTTAATCTAATATTATTGATGTTGTTAATTTCATTAATTATACTTTTTTTTTAATTATTTTGTGTTAAATCTTCTTAGTTTAGCGTCTTCTCAAATATAAAATCAATAAAATAATGCTAAACTTACTGACATTATAAACATACCAGTTATAATTCCAATTATTGAATAATGTTCCTTAGCTAATGATCGAGATGCAGGTAATAATTCATCTAAAGAAATATAAACCATGATACCGCCAACTGCACCCAACATAGAATATAACACATAATCATTAATAAAGGGGAAAAGAATCAACCATGTTAATACTGCTCCTAAAGGCTCACTCATTCCTGAGATAAAAGACCATTTAAAAGCTTTTTTCTTATCTAATGTACAAGCATAAATTGGCACTGCCACAGCAATTCCTTCTGGTATATTATGCAATGCTATGGCTATAGTCAATAAAATTCCAAGCTGTACTTGTGTGAGAGTTCCTATAAAAGTAGCCATACCTTCGGGAAAGTTATGGATAAATACTCCAAAGAATATAAATATGGATGATTTTATTAAAATAGCATCTCTACTTTCACCACGATGGTGGGGACGTTGCCGATGACGATGCCCATAATGAAGATGTGGTTTACATTGACCATTATTATTCATTAAAGTCTCAATAGAGTCCTCAAATTCATATTCGTGAGAAATTAGTATATCAATAATAAACATTACTAGCATTCCTAAAAAAAAAAAAGTAATTCCTAAGAGAAATCCAATTGCTTCTATACTCTGTTGCAACAATTCTAAAAATGAAATTAAAATCATAACTCCTGCAGAAAATCCCATAATGAAAGAAAGAAATTTTGGGCTAGGTCTTTTCATAAAAAAAGCAAAAAAACTTCCAATAGTAGTTGAAAGCCCCGCTAAAAAACTTAATAATAGAGCAAGTATGACATTTACCATATTTAAGACTATTATTTAATATTATTAGCAAATAATTATTCGGGTGTAATAAATGATAGTTTTTTAAAATATTATTTTCATAGATAAAGATTATTATATATTTAACTAGAAACAGAGTATGATTTAATAAAAATTAGAAAAATTTTTTAAGATTTGTTATATTAAGTTAGAGAAATATAAGATAAAGCGTATATGGAAATGTAAATTAAAACATCTTTTAAAAATTTAGATTATATATAATATGAATCCCTCTTCTTAATTAATTTTATGAAATAATGATTAGAAGACATTATGAGAAAAATAAGTGATAAAGATAAGTTGTTTTATTTTGAAAATAATTTTTTCTCTGTAGATGGTGTATGGATGCTGGAGACTGAGAAGGAAGTAGGATGGGATCTTGCCTTAAAGATTGATACTTCGGTTTGGACAAGACTTTTAAAAATTTTTATCCGACGGATTAAACGTTATTTAAACATTGATACCAATTCTTTAGAAGATTTAATTGAAATAATTACATTTCGGTGGTCAATAGAAGGATGGGATTATGAAATTATAAAAAATAACGAATCAGATATAATTATAAATATAATCAAATGTCCATATAAGTCTATTATGGAAAGAAGCGAGAAGCGCCAAGGGAAAATTCCTTTGATTTGTAAAAATATGTGTGAACCGTTTTATAAAGCTGTTTTTGAAGATTTTAATCATGAAATAAAAATTGAAAGAAACAAGTTTATGGGATTAGGAGATAAAATTTGCGATTTTCATTTTAAAATGATTAAGAGTAACAATATCAGAACTTAATCAATTTTTGTTGTTTTTAATCCTCCATTTAATAATAATACGAGGTTTATTTTTCTGGATTATATTTTTAATTATCAAGGTCGACGTTTTAAGAGGAATTTCGAATGAATTCTTTAAACCTCTATAGACATCTAAGAAGCATTTTACCTCTCGAGATGAATTTTCAAAATTATAAAGTGGTTGTGTACAAGGGATTATCTTATCTTTCGTACCAACCATATTAAAGAGAAAATGTACTAACAGAATAACTATATTATCTTCTCCTTCTTTTTCTACAAGTGGAACAACAGCATCAATAAAACTCTTGGCAATATCCTTACCAAATGGATTAATTGTTTCAACATTTCCAATCCATTGACGATCTAATAGTAATATAGCCATTACTACATCACCCCTTTCATTAAGGTGAAATTCAATATTTATATACTCTTGAAATCCACCTGGTTTGAGTATTTTTATGTTAGGAGAGGATCTTTCACTATCGATTTCATTAAGATTAAAAAATGTAAAAAATTCCGAAAGTCTTAGTTTTGAATAACTTATAAGTTGAGACATTAATAATTAATTTAATAATTCATGCGCCATAAATATTCTCGAAATATTTAACTTGCTCTTTTAAGTTTAAAAGGATTATGTTTTTCTCATTATCTGTAATCGAATAGAGTGAAAAGATAAAGTTATCAATCTCTCTTAATAATTGATTTGTTAAGGCATTATATTTCCCGTTAGTCATCCTTAAAGTTTCGATAATTTTGTTTACTTTAAAAGCTATTTCAGATTTGGTATTCTCATTAGAATTTCTAAACGGTAAATGACGGATCATATATTGATTTAAATTTATTGTCGTATCTTTTTGGTTATTAATTCCATAAATGCAATAAAATTGGATTAGAGCAGAATTAATAAGGGCACATAAATATTTTAATTCCTCAATATCATCATAAAGTAAAGAATAAATCGATGAAGTAAAACATACATCTTCTTCAGTATAAATTGCTTCAGGTATTATATTATTATGCTTAATTAGTAATTTTGGTTTTGTATAATATTCATAATTTTCACCTTTCAGAAGATTTGAATCTATTTCTTTGATATTGAAAGACCTTTTCTTTGTTAAATAATAATATTTAAGATCATTTCTTGCACTTATAAAAAGACAAGAATTTTCAGAATTATTTTCTAATATTTTTCTAACTTGTTTCAAGCCTTTATCCTCTTCTCCTCGAATCATTTTTGGAAACCTTAGATGATTTAGATAATTCAAATTTCCATTTTGTTCGATTTTATTGATTATTTGATAGGTTATATCATCAATTTTAATTCTTATACGGTTTAATGCGACAGTTTCAAACCCACAATTAGGACAATGCTTATTAAATGTGTAAAAATAAAGTTTCTTTGATTTTATGTAATAAGGACATTTTAAGTTAAAGCAAATTCTTAATAAATCAGTATTCTGATTTTTATATGTCATGATTTTTTTATTCGGATAATCATAAATTTGTAGATCCTTATTTCTATGATTCTTGTTTCTATAAAAAATTATTTGGACTTCGTTTGTCGCATTTTTAAATATTTTAGAACCAATATCAAAAATTTTTAGTATGTTTGCTTTAGAGAGTAAACTATTTCTAAATTTAACATAACCTTGTCTAAGAAGAAAACTTTTTGGGACTATAAAAACTATGAATTCATTACTCAAATCCAAGGATTTTAATAAAAATGCACAGTAAATATCATGATAAAAAATTTCTTCTTCCTTTAAAATCAATTTTTCATTTTGGTTTAATATATTTCCATAAGGAGGATTCCCTATAATAATATCGTATTTTGCAGAATTAGAATTCAAGATAATATTTTCAATTCTCAAATTTGACTGTAAAATGGGAAGGATTTCTGAGAGACTTAAATTAGATCCATCGAAATACCAAGCAAGAAGTTTAATTGCACATAACTTAATCGCATATTCATTAGTATCATAACCATAAAGGTTTTTTAATATCCTAATTTTAATATCAGAATTTTGGGGTTCAAAATCTAATTTTCTAATAAGTTTATATAAATAATCTGCTGAATTTATTAGAAAATTTCCAGAGCCACACGCAGGATCACAAATTGTTATATTTGATAATATTTCATGAATCTTCTGTTGAGAATTTGATGTCAAATTGTTAATTTCATAAATTCTACCTATCTTTTTAAAATTTTTAGAATTCTTTTTTAATTTTTCATTAATGATAAAGATTAAAGCTTCAGCTACCATAAATTGGGTAATATCTTTTTCCGTATAATAAATTCCCTCTTTTTTTCGATTATAATAACTACTTAAAAATAGATCTTCAAGCGAATCTATTATAGGAATTAATTCTTTAAAATCCTTTATATTGTTTGAACGAGTAGATTTTTCAAATAAACTAAGGAGTTTTTTAAATTCTTCAAAATTTTTTTGCTGGATCATCTTTATTTAATAAAGAATTTGGTTTTTTAGAAAGAAAGATATAAGAAATCAGATCTTTTCGATTATTAATTAACACCATTAATTTTTAAACTAAAATATTTTATTATTTATACGATATTTTCTCTATATTTTTATAGTTAAATTACCTTAATATAATAGGATATGACTAGTGATAAAGAGGAAAAAAAAGACTATCACGGGATTGCTCCAATAAGTTCAGTTGTAAAACAAATGAAAAAAGAGTATGACAAAGACTCTAAGGATTGGAGAGTTATAGGTTCAAAAGATGATAAAGGTAATTCTGATACATTTATTACAAAGAAACCCAATGCTTATTGGTTAAAATCAAAACAATTGAGCCCTTATTCTGCTTTGAGCATGGGTACAGTTGTTAGAAATTTAGATAAAGATATAGATGAAAAGGTTGGGAAAAAAATGTCTCCAGACGAGATGCTTCGCTTTTTTGGAATGATTGTTCCTATAAAAAAAGATCAGAATGTTATTGCTGCTGGTATTGAAAAATATTCTCAAGAACATGGTAATTATTTAAAAGATTTAATACATGAACGAGATCCTAATATCGGGCATGTATTAGGAAGACGGATTGATAAGGAATTTTCAAAAAAACATCCACAACGACGCGGTTTATACATTTAAAGAAGTAGAACTCTTATACTTTATTTTTTAACGAATTTAATTCGTTTTTATTCTTTATAATTGGAAGACTGCTTGAATAATTTGTGGAATTATTAATTAATTCGGTTATTACAGCATTAATTTTTTCAGATCCAGGTTTACCCTCGAGTTCTTTAGCAAAATCCTTGAACTTTTGAACATTAAAATCTTCTACATAGAAGGATACTCCCTTTGATAACTCTTCATATAAAAATTGGAAAGATAAGTCAGCATTTCTCTCTGTTGTGAACAATGGTTCTTCTGGATCTTCAAAAGTATATGAAATTTCAACCCAACGGTCATTATCTGCTGGAATCATTCCATAAATATAATCCTTTGTATAAATCCATAAAGGAGTACCTTTATCGAAAGACGAGTCAACTAAATTTGTAAAATCATCCTTACTCATACTAATCCTATTTTGTAGATTTTTAATAAATTTTTTCCTACTATAATTTCGGATATTTTTATAATTATGTAATTTTAAAGTTCTTATTTTAATCTTATCTTTTCTAAAGTTTAAAAAGAATTTTAAATAAAAAGAAGAATTGAAATATAATATGCGTAAATTGGATTATAAAAAAATAAGTTCTAACGTTCAATCTTGGATTAAAGATTATGTGAATTCAGCTAACGCCGATGGAATTGTAATTGGGATTAGTGGAGGTATTGATAGTGCTGTAACTGCTGCATTATGTGTAAAATCAATAGGTAAGGATAAAGTTATAGGATTAGGTTTACCTTGCTCCTCAATACTACAAGATATAGAAGATGCTAAAATGATTGCAAAAATTTTAGGAA
Organism: Promethearchaeota archaeon; assembly: GCA_048938025.1. Taxonomy (GTDB): domain Archaea; phylum Asgardarchaeota; class Lokiarchaeia; order Sigyniarchaeales; family SOKP01; genus Loki-b32. The sequence continues at coordinate 6,570 of JBHLMP010000071.1, read as the reverse complement.
TCCAACTTCTTATAATAGATTTAACGAGTGTTTATAATGAATTCATGGAACGTGCTTCTCCTCTTATTAAATCCAATAAAATAGCAATAGCAAATTTAAAGCCTCGATTAAGAATGATGACAATATATTTTGTAGGTCAATCCATGGGCAGATATCTAGTAAGTGGAACCGGGAATAGGACAGAATTAGCAATTGGTTACTTTACTAAATATGGTGATGGAGGGGTAGATTTTGAACCTATTGGAGGACTTTATAAATGTGAAGTAAGAGAAATTGGAATGCTTCTAGGAATCCCTGAAAATATTATTAAAAAACCACCTTCAGCAGGTTTATGGAAAGGTCAAACTGATGAGGGTGAAATTGGTTTAAGTTATGATACAATAGATGAAATCCTCTATAGGTTAGACTATAACTTAGATCTAGATGATCTTAATGAAAAGGATATCACTAAAGTTAAAAACATGATAAAATCAGCACAACATAAAATGAATATGCCTCCAACTTTTAAAATAAGCAAAAATTAGAATTTTAAAAATAGTTATAGACCTGCAATTACTCTTCTAATCTTATTAATTCGCGAAGTAATTTCATTTAGCTTGAATTTAAGGTCATCACTTTGATTTTTATATTCAAAATCGTCAATATTACCTTTATGATATCGTTTTTCTAAATCTTTAAAGCTTTTTTCTAATGAATATCTCCTTCCTTCCAGAGCAATTAATTCTTGATATAAAGCATCTTTATCAGCAGGTAATTCATCAGTAGTTGAAATACGATCTTCAACTTTAGTATCGCCAAATTCTACAAAAGGCATAGTACTTGTTTTCTCCTGTAACCCTTCTTTCTTTTTCTTCTTCTCGTCCTTTTTTTTCTTTTCTTTGACTAGCATTCCACCAACACGACCAATAACTTGCTCTGAATTATTAGTCTTTTCTCCGACAGAGGAGAATACATTAAACAGATCTTCACCACTAGATTTTACGGTTTCTGCTTCTACTTCTTCTACACTAACAGTAGTAATTGTTGGTTTTGAATTAATGGCGAATTCTGCTTTATTAATCTCAATTTCGCTAGACTCCATAGAGGGCATTTCAGTTACTGATGTAGTTATCTTCGGTTTCGCCTTTTCTTCCTTCCTTTTAGTCTCTTCAACTTCTCTAACTGTGATATCTATTTTATTTCTAATCTTTTGCTCAGTGGGTTTACTTTTAACTCTAACTGGAGGTACATCTTTTGGAGTCTTTATAGCTGGAATTTTTATAGTAGGAGGGGGCAGTTTTGATTCTTTTTTTGGTGTTATTTTTTTTACTACTCGTCCCTGAGAAACTTGCTTAACCCTTTCATCCTTTTTTTCTAATTCTTGTTTTAATGTTTCAATTTTTTCTTTAAGACCTTCAATTTCTCCTTTAAATTGTTCAGAAACCTTATCCACTATTTCTGTAATATCTATCTGAGAAGAAACAGAATTAACTTCGGATTTAGTAGTTGAAGTTTCTTTGATTTCTTTTTTCTCAAATTTAACTGTGTTATCAGTTATATTAATAATTTTTTGTATATATTCAGGTAATTCAGATTCGAGGAACCAAAATTCCAATGTATCCCATTCTTCTAATTTTATGAGAGCCTCCTCAAAAAGACGCATGTTAGCTCCTATATCAAATGTATTTATAGTTCTTAAAGATTTTATCTTCTCAATTAATTTGTCCCGGGCTTCAATTTCATCATCCGGAGTTGGTTCTTGTTCTGTTAAGAGTAGATAAATATCTTTTATCTCTTGAATCGTCGTTTTTAACTTTTCCTCTTCGCTCATAAGGGATTACTTAACTTGTTTATTTTAATTCTCTGCTAAAAATTTCTCTTTAAGTATTTAAAAACATTTCACTAATTTATTTTTTTGCGATAAAAGAAATTATTAATTCTTAATAAATAGTACTCTATTGGATTATTTGGAGAATTAATAAAGAAAAAATTAAAAAAAATTTACTTTTTTTTTACTGATGTCCCACATTGTGGACAAAATAAGACTTTAAAACAAAATCATAAAATAGAATGAAAAAGGATTTATTATATTACGTTTTTACTTATTACGTTTTTACTTATTTTCTTTTAAAAATTAAAAGACCAATGGCCAAGATACCGCCAATTATGCTCCAGATTATTGCAATCCACATCCAGATAAAGATCTTACCAGGGAAGAAAGGATAAAAAATCCAAAGAATTACCAAAATAACTGTCCAAATAGTTCCAATTATTTTCTCGTTTTTTTCACTCTTGCTCATGAAAAATATCGTACCCATGACACCGCCAATTATGCTCCAAATGATTGCTAACCACATCCAAAAAAATATATCCCCAGGATAAAAAGGGTAGGTAATCCATAAAAATATTAAAATAACTACCCAAATAATGCCAATTATATTTTTTGTTTTTTCTATATCTCCCATTTTATATATCACCACATAAATAATATGATTGTATTAAGTTTCTTTTTATATAAATTTGATATTTTTATGTTGATTCATTATCAAAGTATTCTTTTTTTTCCATTATTATTAGCTTTTTTCTAATCAACTGTTTTTCCTAATCAACTTTTTTAATTAAGTACAATTATTTGAGAACTATGAAAGCACTAATTATCTATTTCACAATGGGAGGAAGAACGAAAAAAACAGCAGAAGCTATTACAAGTGCTCTAACCAATTATGAAGTGAGTTACTTTCCAATAGAATTAACTGGGAAATTTATTGAAAAGATAAAAATGCTAGATAAATATCAAAATAAAGATTTTTCTACGATCGATACTGAACTTAATAATCTTGATGCTCTACCCTATGATTTAATTTTGATTGGTATGCCGACATATGGTAATTTTCCGCCAAAAGTTTTTGATGAGATTTTGGTTAGAATGAAAAACTTCAGTGGAAAAAGAGTAATTGTATTCAATACAGCTCGTTTCACAGGTAGTAAATCACTTGATTATATGAAAAAAAAAGTTGAGGAATTAGGTGCCAAAGTAATTGATCAAGCTAAATTTAGGAAAGTATTTTGGATTGGGGTAAAAAATGCCATCAAGTTTGGTGAAAAAGTTAATAAGGAACAGAGGTAAGAAGAATCAATAGAAGATCAGGATTTTATCATCATATAAGATAGCAAGATTAAATAAATTGATATTATAAATTGGTGCAATGAAATAATATAAAAAAGAATTTTCCGATTATTTTCTTTGATTATAATCATAAAAATTCTCATATTAAAATGGTGTATTATAATAACAATTTCACATGAAGTTGTACAGAACGAGAAAATACGGACTATTGTAAATTCGGCTTATGAAGATAAAGAATTTATAAGTCTAATGAAAGGCATCACGATGGAATCCATTGAAGCAAATTCATTTTATAAAGAATTTGCAATCAATAAAAGATTTAATATGGATGATGTGAATCAAAGGGATGATTTAGCACTTATTCCGTTTATAACTGCAGCTTCTTTCAAGCAATCAGCCGGGATGTTTAAAAAATTATTGAAAATACCCTTAGAATCCCCTGAGTTCAAGACGTGGAACGTTTCTTCTTGTACGACTGGAGATCCATCTTTAGTAGGGAGATCTTTAGATGATTTAGAGTTTTTAGCCAGCATGACCATAAAATGTATTTATGAGTTTATCCCAATACCGATGGAGGAGCACAATCAATACGGTACTATTTCGATGAATTTTGCTCCCAATGTTAAGTTTTTAAATCGGATTGCAATGAGATACACTGATTTGAGACCAGTAATATTATATACTAGCACTTTAAATGAAATTACTACTAAAATAACTAAACCAAAGTATTTGATTAAATTCTTTATCTTCAAAGCATTTAAAGAAATAATCAAAAGACATAGTTTAGTGGGTGCTTTTGGAATTAACGCTAAACATGTAATAAAGACAATCAACAAGAATTCAAGTAAACCCACTGATAAACAAAAAAATATTTCAATTGGGGGAAGTCTCCAATTATTAAACACGTTCATGAATAAGTACTTGAAGGAAGCAAAAATAAAATTTGATCTTCCCAATAGTTATATAACTACAGGTGGTGGCGGATGGAGTGGACATAAATCTCAACTAAAGTATCCTCCCATAGAAAAAACACAATTTGTTTCAGATTGCATCGAATATTTTGGAACTAAAATTGAAAATATTACCGATATGTATGGCTTTACAGAAACACCAATAGTTTTTGGGAGTCATTGGTCAGATAAGTATCAGAATTTTATATTTCACTGTCCACCTCAAGCTAGAATTATAATTAGAGATATAAATACTTTAGATCCTCTAAAAAATGTGGGTGATAAAGGTTTTTTGGAAGTTCTTACCCCGTTTGGAGTAGCTACCTCTGTAAATCATGCTGTTTTAGTCGATGATTTAGTAGAATTAGTATCAAAAAATAAGTGTCATGATTGCGATTATGAAGGTGATACTTTTATGGTTCAAGGTAGAATTGAAGACAAAGAAGGACTCGGATGTTCATCTCTCGTTGAATGGATATAAATCCTAAAATTTTCAAAGAAATCAAACTCCATTCCAAATTCAAAGGAAATTGGTATAGAATTTAAGCATAAACATATTTATCAAAATTACTTTGGTTTTCTTAACATGCACCAAAGAGGTATATCGGTTTCAGGGATTATTCCATGTTCAAGAATTTCAAATCCATATTTCTGGTAAATGGACACACTTTTTTCAGTGTTAGTTTCCACATAAATTGGTAACCCATCGCTCTCAATTGTTTTTAACATAGTGCTTATCAGTAATCCCCCATATCCTTTTCCTTGTTCTTCTGGTTTAACGGCAATATTTTGAAAATACCAATGGTCATAGGGTGCAAGTTCTTTATGTCTCTCTTCCTCATACTTAAAAACTGTCATAGTTCTTTTCATTGCTTTTAGTTTTAAACCTACTTTACGCATTGTATAAAAACCACCATGTCTCATCATAGCCCAAGTAGATGGATACATCTTATTGGGGGAAAGCCATATTGTAATTCCTTCTAAGTTCATAGATGTAGCATAAGCTAGTCCATATTTTATTCCATAGTTATAAAGCATATAAAATCCATATTTTGCCTTTTGTTTTCTTTCTTTCTCATTAGGATAAACAAAAACCATAATGGGATCATCTTGAAAAGCTTCACCGGCTACTTCACATGCCTTTTCAACATACTCTGGTGTTAATTTGAAAAGATTGTCTAAGTCATTATTCACATTCATATTAGAATTTAAAAGAAATTCTATTATATAAAATTTGTAGACCAATATTTACTATATCTCCAATTTAAGATTTTTTTGTCTTTTCAACGGAAATTTCATCGAAATCAGGCAATGTATATTTCCATCCTATCTTTAATTTTGTTTTTTTTAAATAGGTTCTGCTCAATAGTTCAGTATGAAAGAAGACGATCTAATATACAAAATTTACTTTATCACCGTGAAATAGGGTGAGGTTCTGTATAATAATTCTCTGGATGACGGCAAAATTCTACAACTTTTCTAGCCTTTAATTGAGTCTGAAATTTATATAATTTCATAAAATCGAATCTAATTCTTGAAGGAATGCCCCAAGGGACTACTGGTCTATATCCCCTTCGTAAATATCTCACTAAGGAAGTTTCTATTTTTTTTCCATTGAGTTTATAACTATCAGCATATCCCTTAATTCCAAGAAATATTTGCTTTAAATTTAGTAGATTTCCAAGTCCTTTGATATCATGAAACTTATTTGTTCTGAGATCTAAAATTCTGAGAGATTGCAAATCTTCAAGACCTTTTATTTCAGTAATTTCATTAAAGGAAAGGTAGAGTTCCCTTAAATTTTTCAAAGTACTAAGTTTTTTAATCTCATTGATATTATTACTTCGTAAATCTAATATTTCTAAATTAATTAGATTTTCAAGACCTTTTATTTCAGTAATTTGGTTAAAAGCTAGACTTAATTCTCTTAACTGTTTTAATTCATCTAGGTTTGCTATTTCGTTTAAACAATTATGTCCAAGGTTTAGTATTTGTAAACTTGAAAGGTATTCTAAACCTTCAATCTTTCTTATTTTATTATTTTCTAAATCTAATTCCTGCAACTCAGTAAGCGAGTTAAGACCTTCTATTTCGGAAAATTCCGCAATATTTTTATTATGCAGTGCTAATTTATGAGGTTCTACTTCATATTTTTTACCATGACACACCACGGATTTCATAATATTCTAGAATTAACTTATCCTAATAAATTTTGAGTACAATGAAAAATAATTGATTGACCGTTAATTCACCTGGTACTTTACATGCTTTTTCAACATACTCTTGTGTCAGTTTAAAAAGATTGTCATTATTCATATTTATGGAAATCAGACTCTTAATTTACCTTTGAAATTATAGCAGACCCTCTTTTTTAAGCTTCAATTCAACGTCTTTTAAATCCAGCTTTTGTAATATTTCAGAAGTGGGGATACCTTCGTCGTTCCACCCCACTGCTGTGTAATATTCGGATTTTAATTTCTCGAATGTGTTTTTATCTATTGATTCCCCTTTATA
>JBHLMP010000028.1:34299-50546 GCA_048938025.1 Promethearchaeota archaeon | reverse complement strand
AAAAGGAGGATCTAAATTATTTAAGGGGATAATTATCAATCTAATTAATGCTTTTAGTCATACTATGTTAATAACAACAGTATTTTTCATTGGATATTTGTTATACATTTATTTTGATTTATTATGGATTTTAAAATTTCTAGTAACGACTTATGTCTTTTTTTTGTTGATTGTATTAATAGCTTTTACGATAACTAAATATAGAAGTATTGAGAAAGATGTTATTAAGATCTATAATTCAATTAATTAATAAATTCTTACCAATTCATTTAAAATATCAAAATTATAATGAAGAGAAATAGGAAACCTAAAGTTGGGATTATAACAAGGCCAATTGACCAAGGAATGAGTGGTAGTGGTTTTCATTTAAAGCATTTAGTTCAGCATATTTTAGAGATAAATGATAGATTTGAGATTAATCTTATACATTATGTTAAAAATGAGAATGAATTATATAAAAATGCTCAAGAATTAATAATTCCTAGGAATCCCCTTATAGCATCGCTTAAACTTGAAAGGGAAAAGTTTGATCTAATTCATTATTCTCCATTAAATATTCTTTCACCCATTTGGTTAAGAAAAACAAAAAAAGTTGCCACGATTCATGGAGGAGGAGGCTCCCAAATACTTCTACGACATATTTATGGGAAAGTTAAATTATTTCGTACAAAATATATTAGGCCTTTTTATGTTAAAAAAATGGATTATATTTTTACAGTTTCCAATACTTCAAAAAATCTAATTATTAAAAATTATGGATATGATGAAAGTAAAATTGTTATAACCTATAATTCGGCAGACGATGATTTTAAATTATACAAACAGAAACCATTTGAAATAAAAAAAAGATATGGAATTGAAGGTCCGTATATTTTCCATTTAAGTAGATTTTCTGAAAGAAAAAACCCATGGACAATTCTTAATGCTTTCAAAATTTTGACAGAACATAAAAAAGACATTAAACTTGTAATAGGGGGTAATGGTTGGCAAAATAAGGAAATACTAGAATCCATTAAAAAAAATAAAATTGAAAATAATATTATTTTTACCGGCTTTATTCCAAGAGAAGATGTCGTTAAACTTCTAAATTTAGCAGAAATATTTGTATTTCCTTCACTTTTCGAAGGTTTTGGTATCCCTAATCTTGAAGCAATGGCATGTGGATGTCCTGTCATAACATCTGATGCATTTGCCATTCCGGAGATAGTTGGCAATGCGGCTTTAATATTAGATAATAATAAAGATCCCGTTGAATTGGCAAACAAATTAATAAAAGTTTTGGAAGATGAAAATTTAAGGAAAAATTTAATAGCTAAAGGTTTAGAAAGAGTAAAATTATATTCTTGGAAAGAAAGTGCAAAAACTGTTTTAGAGACGTATGAAAAGAGTTTAGAAAATTAAAAAAATAGAAATACAAATATTCTATTCTACTATATCAAGGTGCTAAGATGGATATTTTTTGGATAGTGACTGATTCAATTTGTAATTATGAAAGATCTGATCTACATGGGCTACTTCCAATATATAAAAAATTAAAAAAAAACAAGGAAGGTTTTTATTTTGAAGATGCCCTTTCTCAATTCCCATCAACTAATTTATCTCTTCTATCATTTTTAACTGGCAGATTCCCATATTATATATTTCCTGATTATTATCGCTCAATTGAAAATATTCCCAGTCTAGAATATGAAAATTGTATTTTCCCTTTAAAAAAAGAGAATTATAATATACAATCAATTATTTTTGGGAGGGAACAGGTAGAAATTGTAAAGGAAATTCTTAACCCAGTTTATATTAAAGAGTTATATCAGGGTGATCATTGGTTAGATGCCGATGAAATTTATCATATTTTCATGGAAACAATCAAAGAATCCCCCTCTAATGAGAATAACTTCTTTTTCGTATTCTTTAGACCGAGTGATACTCAAGTTGATTTTTATGTTAATAAGATTATTGATTATTTAAAGGAAAATGGATTTTGGGATAATGCAATTTTCATTCTTAATTCTGATCATGGATATTATGATAAGAATTTATATAAAAAAACTAAGTTATTACATTTTGATGATATTCACCAATCCTCTATGCAACCTGCTTTATTTATAAAATTACCAAGTTCATTAACTGATTCTCCTCCAAAAACGATTAAAAGCCGTGTTTATTTACTTGATATCATTGATACTATACTTGATTATCTAAATCTCAAAGCTAATCATGACAGAGAATCAATTTCTTTTAAAGAGTTGATAGAAAAAGATATTAATGTTAACAAAAACCGAATTATTCGAGGAGATTGTTATTTAATGTTTCAATCAATTAAAAAAACCATGATTACAAAAAACAATTGGAAATTGCGTAATGATAATGGAAAATTTTCATTATTTAACCTAAATAAGGACCCCCTTGAAAAAAAAGATATTAAAGAAAATTATCCTGAAATTTATAATGAGTTATATCATTTTTATTTAAAAACAGAACTAAAAGCTTATGAAATCATTAAAAGCACTTTAAATACTCTTTATAGCAAGAGCATTTTACCTTCAATAGAATCTGAAACAATTTTAATTCCTAAACAATTTCCCTCTCAATTAATAAAATTTCTTAAAGAGAACCTACAAAGAAAGAATAAAATAGTAGAATTATCTGATGTTTCTAATTCAGTATTATCAAAAAATAAAGATATTACAACTGTTCTTATTTATAATAGATTAACTGGATATGGTTTAAAGAAATTATATAAAAAGTATCAACGTTATTCAAAAAAATTTACAATCCTAGATACCCAATTAAACGAATTATCTAATCAACTTAACAAAACTGGTTATTTAAAATTCGTAATGAGATCAATTATAGCACGCAGGAATCAGTTATTTCAAAGATGGAAAGAAATAGTTGTTTGGATTTTGTATTTTCCCCTATACTTTAATAAATATGTTAGAAAATATTACAATTAATCTTTTATAACTTTTCTTCTGGTTTAGCACTATTCTATACTTATTTAATATTATTTTCGATCGAATATCAATCAACTTTTTTGTAATATATAAACTATATACCAATCCGAAACAAATATAAAAAATATATAATTTTCATAAAAATCTACTTACTGAATAAATAAAAAATAGTTATAAAGTATATTAAAAAATGTGGAAAATATGAAAGCTATAATTATAGCTGCTGGACCCAGTACTAGATTACGGCCATTCACAGAATATAAACCTAAATGCCTATTAGAAATTGAAGGAAAAACGATACTTGATCGAACTTTAGAGACATTTTATAGCTGTGGTATTAATGATATAGTTATTATTCGAGGTTATCAGAAAGAAACAATTGACTTTCCTAATTTTAGATATTATGATAATGATGATTTTTATAACAATAATATTCTAGAATCGCTATTTTATGCTGAACCAGAGATGGATGATGAATTTGTATTCACATATTCAGACATTCTTTTTAGTAAAGAAGTTGTTCAGAAACTACTAGATTCTCAACATGATTTTAGCCTTGTAGTAGATACAGCTTGGAGAGACCGATACGAGGGGCGCACAAAACATCCTACAGATGAAGCAGAATTAGTTCTTGTGGAAGATGGTAAGGTAATTCACCTTTCTAAATTTTTCAATCCTGATATCGCTTATGGAGAATTCATAGGTCTTGGTAAAATTTCTAAAAAAGGTGCTGAAATTCTAACTCGTAATTACAATCGTGCAAAGTACAATAAAACTTGCAAGTTTGCAGGACGTTTTCACGATGCTACAACCTTTGAAAAAGCATACTTAACAGATATGTTTGAAGAACTCATTTTTAGAGGATATCCTATGTATTCAGTAGATATAGAAGGAAGTTGGGTTGAATTGGACACAGACCAAGATTATGAATTTGCTAAACAATTAATTAAAGAAGGTAAAATATAAAATATATAATTAAAAAAGGGATAAAAAGATATGAGTCAAGCAATTACTAATGAAAATGAAGTTAAAAAACAATTCAAATCCTGGCGAAGGCGAATATTTTTCACTGTTTGGATTACATATATAATCTATTATATAGGACGTAATAATTACGCAATAGCAAAACCCTTCATCATGGATGAATTTGGTGCATATTCCGCTACTTTAATGGGACTAGTAAGTTCGACTTTTCTTCTTGCTTATGCATTTGGACAATTTTTTAATGGTTTTTTGGGTGATAAAGTTGGTGCCAGACGTTTTATTACTCTCGGCTTAATTGTGTCTTCAGCTTTAAATTTATTAATGGGAGTTGCATTTGATTTTATTTGGGTAGCATTTCTTTTTTGGGGCTTGAATGGTTATTTCCAAGCAATGGGATGGGCGCCTTCCGTAAAAACCATTGCGAATTGGCATCCTCCAGATGAAAGAGGGAAATGGTCTAGTAGACTTGCCACTTCATATCTACTTGGAGGAGTCATATCATGGATTATTGCAATACTTATTACTGACACATTCAGTCTGAACTGGCGTTTTTCTTTTATTATTCCAGGGATTATCATGGTTTTCATGGCAATTCATTTTTATACCCGTAGTAGAAATGCTCCTGAAGAGGTTGGTTTACCAACTTTAGAAGAAGAATGTGATGGTAAAATAGTAATGGGAGAATGCCGTCCTGATGAATTCGTGGGTTTTAAGTATACTCTTAACACAGTGATTAAGACTAAAACTGTTCTCTTTGCAGCATTTGGGTTATTTTGTTTAAATATAGTTAGATATGGATTAACTGACTGGCTCCCATATTTATTAAGTCCTGAAATAACGGGTGCCGAATACTTTGGCACATGGAAATCCATTTTTTACCCTATAGGGGGTACAATTGGCGTTATTATCGCTGCATGGGTTTCAGACAAATATCTTAAAAAAAGAAGAATGCCTGTAGTTTGCGCTCTTTTTATTGGTTTGGCATTTACTTTATTTTTATATACATTGTTACCACCACTTGATATGGTTTTTGGAATTCCTGTCTTGATATTAATAGGCTTTTTAAATTTTGGACCTCACGCACTTCTAGTTTCTACAATTCCCATGGAATTTGGTACAAGAAAAGCATCTTCTGCTGCTTGTGGATTTATTGATGGAGTTGGATATATTGGAGCTGCTATTACAACTTTTACATCAGGCGCTCTTATTGATGCTGCTGGTTCTGGAGCCGCTTTTACGCTTTGGATAATCGTTGCTTTAGTAGGTGGAATAGTCCTATTATTTGATTGGAAAAGCATGCCAAAAAGAAGAGAGTACCTTTAAAACTTTTTTTTTTTAATTTCTGATAACTTATGTAATACTTAAAAGAAAAAGCTAATTAATCATAGTTTCTTTAAATACTTATCTTAAATTAAATTTTTATATCAATAGATTGGAAATTTAATATACTTAATTATTTTTAAATAAGTCATTACTCTAAATTTATGAGAAATTAAAGTGAGTATAATGGAATTGAAACTAAAAAGCAGGATCTTGCCCGATGAAAGGAGAAGATTGCTTAAAGATCTACTTCAGAATAAAGATTTAGTAAGAATCATAGAAGCCCACAATGGTCTTAGTGCTATTATAGCTAATAATATAAAAGAAACAAGCCAAGATGAAATCCTTGAATTTGACGGTTTTTGGGCCAGCAGTTTTACAGATAGTGCTGCTAAAGGATATCCCGATATTGAAGTTTTAGGTGTTGAATCTAGATATGAGACTCTTCGACAAATATTAAATGGTTCTAATAAACCTATAATTATTGATGGAGATACTGGAGGTGAAGCAGCAAATTTCGAATACTTTGTTCGTACATTAGAAGATATGGGTGTATCAATGGTAATTATTGAGGATAAAAAATTTCCGAAGAGAAATAGTTTAGAAGGCGGTACTATCCAAGATCAAGAAGACCCAGATATTTTTGCTACAAAAATTAAAAGGGGTAAAGGCATTCAAATTTCTGATGATTTTATGATTGTTGCTCGAATTGAAAGTTTGATAGCTGGTTCAGGATTAGAAGATGCTATTTATAGGGCTAAGAAGTATTCACTAGCAGGTGCAGATGGAATAATGATTCATTCGAAGCAAAGTGATCCTAGAGAAATTTTGGAATTTGCTAAAGAATATGAGAAATTAACAAAAGAGTTAGGTTTTAGAAAACCTCTAGTTTGTATCCCTACTACCTATAATACAATTACAGAGAACGAATTAAAGGAGCATGGTTTTAACATCGTTATATATGCTAACCATCTTTTACGTGCAGCTCATAAAGCTATGAAGGAAACAGCTTCGATTATATTAAGGAATAAAAGAGCTTTTGAGGCTGAATCAATGTGTAGTCCTGTTAAAACAGTTTTTAAGGATGTAGGTTTTTTAGATGTTAAGGAAAAAGATATGATATATATTAAAGGACCTACAAAAGTCATTATTCCAGCCGCGGGTAGAAATCCTGAGTTTAATATTCCAAAGGGAATGATATCTTTAAAAGGTAAACCAGTTCTCCAAAGACAAATAGAAACATTAAAGAATTGCGGTATTAATAATATAATAGTTATTAGAGGATTTAATAAGAATGTATTTGATATCGAAGGAGTAAAATACATTGATAATGATGAGTATGATCAATATTATATTCTACATTCTCTGTTTAAAGCTGAAGAAGATATGGAGGGTGGATTTATTTTTATATGCTCTGATATATTGTTTAATGAACAAATAATAAAAAATCTTCTCAATGCAAGGGGAGATATTATTTTAGTATTAGATAATTCTTATACTTATCATAAACATGAAATTGATAAAATTCTTGACCTTGTTTTAACAAAAAATCAGCCTAGTGAACAAACGAGAGATTTATATCAAATAAAGAACGAGATTATACGAATAGGGAAAACAATTAATAAAGACATGGCGGATTTTGAGTTTACTGGTATAGCATACTTCTCTGAAACAGGAGTTAATATCATTCGAAGTATATATAATGATTGTAAGTTGAATCATAAGGGGTTTTTTCATGAAGCAAATTCAATTGAGAAAGCATCATTTACAGATCTTATACAAGAAGTAATAGATAGGGGCTTTAGAGTAGATATTTTAGAAGTTCATAAAGGATGGTTTGAGATTCATAATAAAAAAGATGTTGAAATTGCTGAAAAATTAATATGATATTTTTCTTAGAAAGTGGATTAGGAATATGAATGAATTTATTGGAAAGGGTTCTGTTAAAAATCTCCGAACAATTTTAATAGAAAATCACCTTAAAAACGTCTTTTATATTACAGGTAATTCACCATTGGAACAGGGTAATATTGATAAAGTTAAATACATAATTGAAAAAGAATGTAAATTTTTTCATTTTAATGATATTGAACCTACTCCCACAATCGAAGGTATTAAAAAGGCATTAAATTTGTTTAGGAAAGGGAATTATGATTTAATTATAGCTATGGGAGGGGGATCTGTTTTAGATATTGGAAAAAGTGTGTCAATTTTCTCTACTAATAAAGGAAAAATTGAAGACTATATTTTAAAAAAATTAAAAATTAATAGAAAAGGTACTCCATTAATATTAATACCAACTACAACAGGAACGGGTAGTGAAGCAACTCATTTTGCCGTAGTTTTTATTGATAAAACAAAATACTCTTTAGCAGATCCTAATTATTTATATGCTAATTATGTAATTGTTGATCCTGAATTAACATATACTCTTCCAAAAAGAGTTACTGCTTACACAGGAATGGATGCATTAAGTCAGGGAATAGAATCTTATTGGAATATCAATTCTACAGATGTATCAAAAAGATTCGCTAAAAAAGCAATAGAATTGATTATTAATAATTTATTAAAGGCAGTTAATAATCCTAATGAAGAATCTAGATATAACATGGCACTTGCTGCTAATTACGCGGGAAAAGCAATAAATATCACAAAGACAACAGCTTGTCATGCTATTTCATATCCTATTACCTCATATTTTAATATACCCCATGGTCATGCTGTAGCTTTAACCCTACCCTCTATGATTGTCTTTAATTCAGAAGTCAATGAAAAGGATGTATTGGATACACGTGGAGTTGAATATGTAAAGAAAACTATGAGTGAATTGATCTCCATAATAGGTGTTTCTAGTTTTATTGAAGCAAAAGAAAAAATCAAAGATTTAATGATAGATATTGGATTAGAAATAAAGTTACAAGATTTAGGGATAAAATCCCAAGAAGATATTGAAATAATTATAAAAAATGGTTTTAATCCTGAACGAGTTAAAAAAAATCCTAGATTATTGACAGAACCTCAATTAAGAAATATTTTAGAAGAAATAAGATGAAAGTTATATTATTGAATGCAGGAATAGGTAAAAGATTGGCACCACTAACCAATACTAAACCAAAATGTCTTGTTAAAATTAGTAACAATGAAACAATTTTAGATCATCAATTAAAAAATATACTTAAGCATGGTTTTAAAGATTTTATCATTCCGACAGGTCCATTTGAGGATCAAATTAAAAATCATATTAATGAACGTTATCCGTTAATTAATGTTCAGTATATTAATAATCCACTTTATGACAAAACAAATTACATATATTCCATACATTTAGCAAAAGACATGATTAATGAGGATGTTTTATATTCTCACGGAGATTTAATATTTTCTGAAAATTTAGTAAAGTTATTACTTGATTCGAAGGAAAAAGATTGTGTGTTGGTCAACAAAGAAATTCCCCCTCCAGTTAAAGACTTTAAAGCAATTATTTTAAATGATAGAGTAAGTAAGATAGGGGTTAATTTGTTTGGACCTAATGCTGCATTCTTAGCTCCATTATACAAACTAACTAAGGAATTTATGCTAAGTTGGCTTAATCATATAGAAAAATTTGTAAAAAATAACAAAGTAAATTGCTATGCTGAAGATGCTTTAAATGAAATTTTAGATACTCTTATTCTAAAACCCTGTTTTTATAATGAATTTTGTGTGGAAATTGATGATCATGAAGATTTAGAAGGAGTAAAAAATTATCTAAATAATAATAAGTAAAAAAGTAAGTAATGTAAGTAAAATGATTTCTTGTGAAAAATTTTTTGAAATCCTAAGAGACAATAACTTTAGCTTCTTTACAGGAATTCCAGATTCAACTTTTAAAGATTTGATGAAATTTTTAGCAGATAATGCTAGTAAAGAACTTAAAAATATCATTGCATGTAATGAATGTGAAGCTATTGCATTAGCATCTGGTTATCATTTAGCAACTAATAAAATAGGAATTGTATATATGCAAAATTCTGGACTTGGAAAGGCAGTCAATCCTCTTACATCTTTATGTGATCCCGATGTACATTCAATTCCTATTCTTTTAATGATAGGATGGCGTGGTGAACCTGGAAAAATTGATGCTCCCCAACATAAAAAAATGGGAAAGATTACCTTACCATTATTAGACACGCTCCAAATACCTTATAGTATATTGGAACCCGATTTAAGTGTTGTTAAAAATGAACTGATTAAAGCTATAAATTATTTCAATGATAATAAAGGTCCTTACGCATTCATTTTTCAGAGAGGCTTCTTTAAAGATTATGAAATGAAATTTAAGCAATCAAACAGATATAATTTAACAACTAAAGAAGTAATTCAGTTGATTATGGATAATTTGAATCATAAAGAAATCATTGTTTCAACTACAGGTTACATTACACGAGAGTTATATGAATATAGAGAGTCAAAAAATAAAGATCATCATAAAAGTTTTTATAATATTGGTTCTATGGGATGTGCTAGCTCGATTGGATTAAGTATCGCGCTACACAAACCAAAAAATAGAGTGATAGTATTTGATGGTGATGGCGCAGCTATTATGCAAATGGGGGCTTTTACCACAATTGGAAAAAATTCCCCTACTAATTTTGTCCATATTATTTTGGATAATGAAGCTCATGAATCTACAGGTGGTCAACCAACTAATTCTCCTAATGTTGACTTCGTTAATGTTGCTCTAGCATCAAACTATAAATGGAGTACTCGAGTTGAAACTTCAGAAGAATTATTAAAATCGATAGATAATATTAAAAACCGAAAAGGACCAATTTTAATATTAATAAAAATAAAAATGAATTCGAGATCAGAATTAAAAAGACCAACTAAGAGTCCAAAAGAATATAAAGAAGGATTTATGGGATATTTAAAGGATTTAGATTAAGGAAATTATTATTTACCTTGAAAAATTTATTTTTTATGAACATTTTTATATGATATGAAATTTTTTATGATAAAACACAATTTAATAAAAAAATAGGATTTTTTTAATAAAAATTAAAAAGGGTAATAATTCAAATCTATTGTTGAAATACCAATGAACCTTAAAGATAAAAAGATCTTAGTTACTGGAGCTGCTGGTTTTATAGGAAGTAATTTAACTGATAAATTGTTAGAAATTGGAGCAGAAGTAATTGGTTTAGATAACCTTTTTAATGGTCGGATTGAAAATTTAGAAGAGGCATTGAAAAATGGAAATTTTCAATTTCATAAAGGAGATATAAGAGATATTAACTTTTTAATAGACATTTTAAAAGATATTGATATTATCTTTCATGAAGCAGCATTTACAAGTGTCCCTCAATCAGTAAAAATGCCAGAATCTTGCAATGATGTCAATATAAATGGTACACTAAATTTATTAAATGCTGCAAGAAAAAAAAATGTTGAAAAAATTATCTTTGCGTCAAGTTCTTCTGTATATGGTGATACACCTACTTTACCAAAAAAAGAAGATATGCCAAGGATACCAATTTCTCCCTACGGAGTATCAAAATTGGCATGTGAGGCATATATGCAGGTATTTCATCAAGTTTATGGATTAAAAACGATATCATTAAGATATTTCAACGTTTTTGGTCCAAGGCAAAAAGATTCTCCATATAGCGGTGTTATTGCAATTTGGCTGGGAAGAATTATTAATAATGAAGATTTGATAATTTTTGGTGATGGAGAACAATCAAGAGATTTTACTTATATTAAGGATGTAGTAAAAGCAAATTTAATAGCTGCTGAACATGATGTTTCAGGAGAGATTTTAAATATTGGTGCTGGTTCTCCAATAACTTTGAACAATCTTGCAAAATTAATTCTTAACCTTACAGATAAAAAGAATTTAAAAATAATTTACACTGATCCTAGACCAGGAGATATTTTGCACAGTTTCGCTGATATTTCTGAAGCTAAAGGGATAATTGGATTTCAACCTCAATATAGTCAGGAACAAGGCTTAAGAGATTATTTTACTTGGTATTGTAATAAATATAATGTTAATTTGAAAATTAATTAAATTAACTAAGAAATATGAATAGGTTTAGATTGAACCAAATAATTTTTAAAGTCAAATCGAGAATAAATTTATTTATTTTCATTCTTTCTTTAATTGTTTTAGGAATTATCTTTCTTAAATTAGTTACTATTGATGAAATTATTGGAATATCTGATATATTCTTGTTGGGTTTCATTTATAAAGTAGCTATTGCTTTTAGTACAGTTTTTACTATACTATTCTTACCTACTTATCCTCTTTTTTTCATTATTCTTAGAGAAAAATCTTTTAACTTTTTAGAGAAACTGAGTCTAACTATTATTATTAATTCTGTTTTCTATATACTTATAGGATATATTGGGTATTGGTTTGGAATCCCTTTAACTGGGATTTTTTTCTTTTTTACAATAATTATTTTATTCTTTCCCATTATTTTTTATATTATTTTTTCTGAATTTAAACACGGGTCATATAAGTTTCTTAGAAGTGACATATCGTCAATACAAGGTAATCGGAATTTACCCAATTTTTCCCTATTAAATTACATTAAAAAGCTAACTTCTATTAATGCCCTTTTATTGATAGTTTTTATATTTTTAATTTGCGTTTTAAATATTGTTAAAGTTAGTTATTTTTTTGGGACAGATCCTTGGCTCCATGTTCTTAATAGTAGAATAATAACTGATATCAATTATTTACCTTTAGAAGGATATCATGGAACTATGGCTTTAAATATATTTGGAGCAGTGATTTATTTTTTCTCGGGTATAAATCATTTACTCATTCCAAGATACTTTATCTTTTATACATTTTTTGTATCTGCCTTGATATTTTATAATATTCTGAAGAGAATCTTCAGAAATAAAAACTTAGCTATTTTTGGTGTATTTATATTAGAATTTTCTTCTTTAGGTTTTTCTACTATGATGCTTCAATACTGGCCATCCGGTTCTGCTCTGATCAAATGCTTAGCAATTTTCTTTCTTCTATATGTAAGATTGCAGGATTTAATTCAACCCGAACGACCCTCTAAAAGCCTCATTTTAAAAGATATTTTTTTATATTATATTCTAATAATCTTAATTTTTATTAGCGCTGTTCTTACACATGTTGTTACGTCTATGATTTTATTAATCTCTTTTTTATGGTTATATTTTATATACTTTTTAAAAGATTATAGACGGGGGATTGATTTTATATTTTTATGTGGATTAGTTGGTATCTTTTTAACTTTAAGCTTCTTTGGTATAGGTTATGGTCATTTTTGGTTTTTTATTCCATTAAATTTACCCATTCATCTACTTATTTTAGGTGCAATCACGGGAGGAATAGTGGGAATACTTTTTATATGGAAGGTACAAAAATCAATCATTTTCACAAAAGGAAGATACAAATTAATAATAACAGGGAAAAGAAGTGGAAAATATAAGAAAATAGAAGAGAAAATAATAATTCCACTAATATTTAGCATAACAATCTCGTTTACTTTTCTTTTTTTAATAGCAAACCTCTTTTGGTTTAATTTTCATATAGTAAATATCTTTTATGTTGCTGAAATCCTAATTATTAGTTCTTTTGCAGTCTGGGGTTTAGTATTATATCAAAAAAAACCAAAAGGAAAGCCATTGTTTTTATGGGCTATAGGTCTTTTGGTTCTTTTAGGTGCGGGTTTTATTTTTAATATCTTATTTTTAAGCAATATGATTTGGCAGAGAATTTTATATTTAATTCCTCCTGCTATTGTGATTGGATTTGTGTCATATATTTATAAACTAATTAAGATTGGTTCCATAAGAGCAATAAAATTGAAAATGTTAATTTTATTTATAGTATGCTTTTCATTATTTTCCACTTATTTTTATGAATCTGTTGCGTTTGAAGTTTTCAATTTAAAGAGAAGAGATGTATCTAATATCAGATGGTACTCTCGTTATACTTCTGATAGAAATGTAATTATTTCAGAATTTGGTTGGAAACATGTTTTTAAATATTATGATTATCCATTTGACAATAAAAGTGAAGCTCTTCTTTATAATGAAACAGATTTTTTCTTGAAATATGATATTGATTTATTTTCTCCAGAAAACCATTTTGATGAAAATGGAACAAATATTTTACAAGAAATAAAGAACGAGTATAATACGGATGTTTATATAACATTTGATGGGACTTATATAATTAATAAAGGTTTTGAGTTATTTGGGCAATTGACAGATGAAGAAGAAGAAATATATTATACTCTGGATTATTTGAATAAGATTTGTTCCTCGATGACTCAAAATGGAGAGGAAACACCAATATTTTGGGTTATTTAATAAACTCAAAATCATTTGGAAAATAATCTTCAATTTTTTCTTTCAATATTTTTGTTGTGTTCCCTTCAATTTTTATTAATTGAGGGATTTTTCCTATTTGCCCAATTTTCCCTTCCCTGTAAATTAAGGCACCAAATACACCATCAACATCATTAACAGCATCTAAGCCCTTCTTTATAGATCCTTCAATATCGTTTCCCTTCACTAAATTTCCGATCGCTGTAGCAGCTCCATCTGCTAAAGTGGCATTTTCAGCAAAGATTGTAACTACATCTGCTTGACCAAGACTAATAGCATGACCTATTGTTGCAGAACTTGTAGCAATTCCTATAGGGCAATCATGCTTTTTAATTAAAAATCCCAAGTTTAAATTTAATTCATTAAATCCAGCATAAAGTGCTATTTTCATAGGTTTTTCAGATTCAATAGCAATTTCACCACCATTTTCAACAAGTGCAATTTTAACAGGAATAAAATCATTCTCATCCTTAAGTTTCATAGATTCTAGCATTAGATCTGCAAAAGCTCCTGCCACTGTTGCCATAGGTCCTACATTGCAGATACCCGCTGCATTTGCCATCAGATTAATAATTTTTAAATCAGTTTTAACCTTTACTGGAGAAAAAGAAATAAGAAAATCATTATTTTCTAATAAGAATTTTTCTAAATTATTTCTATGATAATAAAACGCTTCTTTTGCTCTTAATATCGCATTTTTCGAATCTGAAATAATTGTTATGTCAGACTCTTTTTCCGTAAAATGAGATCTAAATATTTTCAATCTAATATACTATTGAGTTTGATTAAAATCTTATTTTATAGAGCTTCAATTTTAAATAAATATAAATAAATAATTTTACATTATTTATTAAAAAACAACATCTCTTAATAATGATTCAAATTAATTACGAGGAAATTATCTCTCAACTTAAATCTGATTTAAATGCTGAATGTGCTATAGCAAATAAATATGGAATAGTGTTAGATTCTTTAATTAAAGAATTTGCTAAAGGAAAAGTCATTCCACAAAAAATAATTTCTTTAATTGCAGGTTCTAAAGAAATTGCTAATGAACTAAAGTTAAATCAAATCAATTCCTTTGCTCTAGAAGCCCAGAAGTATAATTATTTATTTTCTTTCAGTGAAGAATTAATTTTAATATCAAAACTAGATTTAAATGTAAATTTAGCAAAGTTTATGCCAAGTATCAGTGTGTTTTTAAAAAAATTAAGTGAAAGCTCTAAAGAGAAAGAAATTAAAAAATTTTCAGTATTCGATTTTTCCAAAGAAATCTCAAAAATTGAAGAGACATTAGAAAGAGAACAAATGAAACAAGATAAATATTCAATTATTAAAGATCTAGTAAAATTTATTTCCGATTGATCCTAATAAAATTATAATTTAATTATTTTGGTGAATTGCGATTTTAAGACAAGTATACATATATAAAGGTAATGAACTTTTATATTACAGACATTTTGGTAAAGCATTAAAAGAAGAAGTTTTTAATACAATTGTTTCAGAAATCACGGATGATGCTTTTGGCAGAGGAGGAGACAAGGTCCAATATCATGATTATTTCAAATTTAGGGTATCATATATAACTGAAAAAGATATGGAATTAATTTTTCTGTTTGTGACCGGTTTAACTGATAATTTTGACAATATAAAGAAAGAATTAATAAGATGTAAAAAAGAATTCTTAAACCTATTTGAAGATATTTTACAACATAGATTTGATGCTAAAACTTTTGAAGTTTTTGATCCTACAATAGATTCTATTCATAGAAATTTAAGACCTAAAATTTCCCTTGTTGGCTTTTCTGGAGTTGGAAAAACAACAATTACAAGATTGATTAAAGCTGAAGAAATTCCTATGCAACACATACCAACAATAACAGGAGATATCGCTACAATAAAAATTGGTAAATTACATTTTCATCTTTGGGATTTTGCTGGACAAGAACAATTTAGTTACCTTTGGAATAATTTTATTAAAGGTAGTGATGCTGTACTATTAGTGGTTGATTCTACATTAGAAAATGTAGAAAAAAGTAAATTTTTCTTAGAATTAATTAAAGAACAAGCGCCACATGCCCATACTGCTGTAATAGGAAATAAGCAGGATTTAGATGATGCTATAAATCCCTCACAAATGGAAAAAATTCTTGGCTTAAAGTCATATTCCATGATTGCTAAGAATAGTGGGAATCGAGATAAAATGATCCAAATTATAGCAGATATTTTAGATATGAGTGCTGAGGTTTCACCTTTATTAAAACCACTTTTAGAGAGAGATAAGTTAACAGAGGATGCGATTAAAGCATTAGAGACTGCTGATTTCGATAAGGCAGCATTTTTATTCGAGAAAATAAGTGATTTATGTATTGAATTAGGAGATGACTCACTAGGAAGAGAATTTTTTGAAAAAGCTCAAAAGATTAAAACCATGCTACAAAAAGTGGGTGCACCACAACCTACACCAGCAACACCACTAGAGACTGATACCCCTAGAAAACCAGCAGTTACACCAAAACCAGAAGCACCTAAACCACCAGTAACGCCACCTCCTAAGAAACCAGAAGCACCTATGCCACCAGTAACACCACTCCCTAAGAAACCAGAAGCACCTATGCCACCAGTAAC
>JBHLMP010000028.1:0-34199 GCA_048938025.1 Promethearchaeota archaeon | reverse complement strand
CCTAAGAAACCAGAAGCACCTATGCCACCAGTAACACCACTCCCTAAGAAACCAGAAGCACCTATGCCACCAGTAACGCCACCTCCTAAGAAACCAGAAGCACCTATGCCACCAGTAACGCCACCTCCTAAGAAACCAGAAGCACCTATGCCACCAGTAACGCCACCTCCTAAGAAACCAGAAGCACCTATGCCACCAGTAACACCACTCCCTAAGAAGTCAGAAGTACCAAAACCTCCTATTACACCACCTGTTGGAAAACCATTAGAACCTAAACCAGCATTCACCCCTCCTAAAAAACCAGAAAAACCTAAATTTCCTATAGAAGTTGAGAAGATAAAGGCTGAACAAGAAATTTTAATCAAACCTAAAATTGCACAAGGGGATATAGGTTTAAAATTAGACCCAAAAGATTTTATGATTAAACAAAGACCAAAGTCAGTAGAATTTGTACCTAAAGATGCAAAAACTAAATTAAAAACGTCTCCATATGGACATGTTAAAAATGTAGAGCCATCTAAGGCTCCAGTACCAGTCTCACCAACTCAATTATTTAAAGAAAAACCAGAAACTAGTCCAACTATAGTTCCAAGTGCTACTGCTCCTAAAATTGCTCAAGAACCTATAAAAGTAAAAAAGCCTGTAATTCCACCAGAAATTCCTAAAACAATTGTTCAAAAACAGACTCAAGTACCAACAATATCTAACCAGCAATTAGAAACCTCAAAAATTCCTAAATCAGATGTTCCCGAAATATTTTCTCAGAAAATTTTAGAAACTCCACACCTTACTCCAATTATAGATAATAAACAAAAAGAAAACTTGAATAAGACCTTATTAGATTTAAAGATAAAAAAAGCAAACGTTTCTAAGATGTCCTTAGATTTTGAAATGAAAGAACTTACAGGAGAAATTACTGCTGATGAACTCAAGGAAAAGAAAAGTAAATTAGATCTTTTAGAAAAGAAAATCGATGATGAGATTCAAGAATTACAAAAACTTTTAAATGGTTAGGCTCATAAAGAATTAATTTATATTATTATAAGAACCTAAATTCATAATGAAGAAAAGTTTAGAATAATAATACTTAATAGAGAATCGATTTATTCGGAATTTTTATTATGACAATTGTGATTATGAAGATTGGGGGTTCCTGTTTTATTGATAGACATTCTTTTAAAAAAATTCTCAAAATTATAGGTATTTATAACAAGTCAAAAAAAATATTTGTTGCTTCAGCATTTTCAGGGATAACTGATTTACTTCAGAAAACAGCTGAAAATTTGGAAGATCCTATAAAAGTGGATAAAAATGTTGCTTTGATCGAAAAAAAGCATATGGATGTAGTTGAGCAAATATTTTCAGAAGATTCTGAACATTATAGTAAAGTTAAAGAATGGATAGATGATAAATTAAGTGAGTTAGAAGATACTTTTGCTGATATAAGAGAATTTGGTTTAGAACCTTATTATAAAGATTATGTTTTAAGCTTTGGTGAATTCTTCTCAACATATATACTTAATCAATATCTCTTAAGTAATGGGATTGATTCAGTATTCGTACCAGCAAATAAAATTATTATAACAAATGATGAATTTAATAATGCTTACCCCTTGTATGATTTAACAAATTCACGAATTAAAAGGTTATTAATTCCTTTGTTAGAAAATCCAAGAAAAGATACTATTATCTGTTTAACAGGTTTTATTGGTAGAAATAAAATAGGGTATATTACAACCTTAGGTAGAGGTGGATCAGATTATACAGCAACCATTATAGCACATTCACTTTATGAAATGGGAGACGATAAGGATATTAAAGTTATTTTATGGAAAGATGTTGATGGTTTATTGGCAATAAATCCAAAATTCACACCCGAATCCTCACTAATTAGAAATTTAGATTACAATGAAGCAAAACATATCGCAAATTTTGGTGCTAAAATTCTCCACCCAAAATGCTTAGAAGCAATAGAAAAAAGTAAAATACCTTTAGAAATCCGAAATTTTGATAAACCATTAGAAAAAGTTGATTTCACTAAAATTTCTGAATTCTCTGATAAAGACCAAATAAAGGGACTTTCTGCTTTAGAAGATGCTGTTGTAATAACCATTTCTTCCGGAAGTTTAGTTGATGTTCCAGGAGTTTTAGCTAAGATTTTTAAAGTAATGAGCAAAAATAATGTTAGTGTATCATTAGTTGCCCAAAGTGCTTCAGAAATTAGTACTTCATTTATAGTAAAAAGAGAGGATTCACAAAAAGCAATTGATGCCTTAAATAAATCTGAATCCTTCTCAAATTTTTTTGAAATTAATTTTGAAGATGTTGCTGTTATAAATGTTACAGGTACGAAAATTTTAGAAAATATCACTAAAGCTTTAATTTTTCAAGCTTTAGATAAGAAAAATATTCATGTTAAGGCTTTAACTCAAAGTTCTGAAGATTTAAGTCTTTCTATAGTTGTAGAAAAAGAAAATCTAATAGACGCGATTAATATAATACACGATAATCTTTATAAAATTTTAGACACATCTAGATTTGAAGATTAATAAATGATTTTTATTTTTTATCTAAAGGCCTATATTTTAATAAATTCTATTGTAAAGAGGAATTTAATTAGATCCCGAAGCAACTTATAGTTATTTTTAAAATTATTTTAGTAAGAAAAAGATAAAATCGATTAATGAGTTCTGGAATCAATAATTCGACAAGTAAGTTCAGTAAATGCCTCATCTACATTTACACCTGTTTTTGCCGAAGTTTCTATATAAATACTACCCTCATTTTCAGCAAATAATCTGGCATCATTTCGATCAATGACTATTCCCACATCTTCAATCAAATCAGCTTTATTTCCAATTAATACAAAGGGGATATTCTCTCCTGCAAATTGACGGATTTCTGTGATCCATTTTCTAGTTTCTGTATATGTTTGTTCCCTTGTTAAATCAAATACTAATAATGCCCCCGCAGCCCCTTTATAAAATGTGCTACGTATAAATTCAAACCTTTGTTGTCCACCTATATCCCAAATGCTTAATGTAGCAATTTCTCCTTGTCGAAACTCAACATCTTTAGTTAAAATATCAACACCGACAGTTAATTTATAATTTGCTTGAAACCTATTCTTTATAAAGCGCTGAACGAGTGATGTTTTACCTACAGCCGCGGCACCAGTTAATAGAACTTTTAGCTTAAAACTTGACATCACTGATCACTATTATTCATATTGATATTTTTAATTTTGTATATTAATTATTATTGTAAATGATATTTAAGAATTTATTTAATTTTATTACAAAAATTAAATTATAGATTAAATAAATTAAAAATTTAAATACTTTTACATAAAGTAAAATAGAATTCTAATC
This sequence comes from Promethearchaeota archaeon, assembly GCA_048938025.1. GTDB lineage: Archaea > Asgardarchaeota > Lokiarchaeia > Sigyniarchaeales > SOKP01 > Loki-b32. Next base: position 30,828 of record JBHLMP010000028.1, on the reverse strand, counting down.
ATTAAAAAAAGATTCTATATTTTCTAACTAAAACAGTAAAAGCGTAGAATAATCTCTTAAATTCGAGTTAATTAGGTGATTTGAGTTCATCTTTTTGGAATGTTATTATATTCTCTCAGAGTAGGGAAAAGTTCAAGATTAAAGTGAGGAAAGTACATGGCATCTGTATATTCTTTTTGAAATTCTTCTTTAGTAGCTATCTCAACATATTTGATTTTTCTTAATAATTTTTTAACTTTTTCTCTTAAATCTTTGTTCAATAAGATGGATTGAGCACCAGTTCCAGCAGCATTCCCAATTTGAAAAATCTTTTCATCTAAAATATCTGGTATCATTCCAATAAACTTTGCATTATATTTATTAATATAATTACCAAAAGCACCCGCTAAAAATACTTGTTTTATTTCTAGATTAGTATTTAAATGCTTTAATATAAGTCTAGTACCAGAATAAAAAGCTGCTTTTGCCATTTGTACTTGCCTTATGTCATTTTGAGATATTTTGATTTCTTTTCCAATAGAGGTTTCTTCACTTCTAGCTATTATGAACTCAAAATTATTATTTCTTTTAAGAATTCTCTTTCGATCGATGAATTCTTTATTAAAATTACCACTCCGCGTAAGAATTTTTGATTTTAACATCTCTGCTACAGCATCGACTAAGCCAGAACCACAAATACCAATTGGTTTTCTATTTTTAATTGTGCTGTAGGAAACGTCAAAGTTTTGGGGATCGATTTTAATTGTATCTATAGCCCCAGCAGCAGCTCTCATCCCATCACTAATATGTGCTCCTTCTAAAGCAGAACCAGCCGCACATGACCCTGTTGCCAAGAATTTACGATTTCCTAAAATAATTTCCCCATTGGTTCCTATATCAATAGCTAAAGTAAGATCTTTCTGTGAGTTAATATTTGATGAAAGTATTACACCAACGGTGTCTGCTCCAACAAATCCTGCAATTATTGGTACTGTATATACATATCCGTTTTTAGATATTTTTAAATTTAAAGTTCTAGCCTTAATATTCATCCCTTTTTGAATCACAGGGATATAAGGACTCAATCCAATATTTATTGGATCCAAATTTAAAAAAATATGGTGCATAATTGAGTTCCCAACAATGGTAGCTTCATAAATCTGGGAAGATTTAATATTACTCTTTTCACAAACTATTGAAATAATATTATTTAAGTCATTTAAAACAGCTAAATTTAACTTTTGTAACCCGTTTTCATCATTTTTGATAAAAGAAAGACGTGTGATTACGTCCTCTCCATAAGCTGTTTGGCTATTTAGTTTAGAAGCTAATGAATAAATCTTCCCATTATCTAGATTGACTAAATATCCTACAATTGTGGTTGTTCCAATATCAAATGCAATGCCATAGTTATTTTCTGTTGTGTCACCAGGTTCACATTCTATAATCTCATTATCATTCCATAAAGTTAGAGTAATTTTATGGTTATTCTCTCTTAAAATATTAGGTAGTTTATTTATTAAATTAAAATCAATTTCAATTTGATCTTCTTTAATGGTATTATCTTTAGCATTTATCTCAGCAATTACCCTTTCAAAATCAGGAATAGGCTCATCCAATGTTGGTTTTTTAATATCAAGAAAAAATTTTTTTATTGCGGGATTTAAGATAGTTTTTTTCCTAGTTCCAAAAGTTAGAATATTGAAATCTTCAAATAATAGTTCACTAGGTAAGAAAATACGAAAATGAGGGGGTTTATGCTCTTGTAACGTATCTATACATTTATCATTAATTTTGGTTTGACATGCTAATCTATATCCACTTTCAAGATCTTTGTTGTTTAAAAATTTCTTTTCTGCGTTAGTTACCTGATTTAAATACTCACTGCCTTTCTGAATTAAGACTTTACATTTTCCGCATGTACCTAAGCCACCACATATGGATCTAATTGGCAAATTTAATTTCAATAAAAGGTCATATATTGACTTATCATCCAAATAGTGAATTCTTCTGGAAATGGGTTCAAAATCAATAATTATTTTGTTAATACTTTTCTCCCTTTCTTAGTAGATTAAAATCTATGAAATTATAAATGAGATAAATTTTCTCGGAAATTTATGAACCTTTATCGTCTTTAATAATCTAGTTAAAATAATTATAACAATATAAAAAGTTTAATTACTTAGTTTAACGTAATATAAAAGATTGTATATCAAACTAGATTATTTTTTAAATTAATTATAAAAGGATTACTATCAAAATGCAAAATCCTGAAAATTTAGCTCAAGAAGCCTTAAATTTGTTAGAATTAGCTCAAAAACTTGAAGAGGAAAGGAACGTAGAGAAAGCTATTGTAAATTACAAAAAAGCAGGTGAGCTCCTTAAGCAAAGTGGATATTTAACACATAGAGTTCAAGATATTTATGATAGAATTCAAGAATTAAATAAATATCTTAAACAAGACAAACTATATCAATATACTCAAGCACAAACTCAAATTGAGCAATTACAAGACCAAGCATTTGCGTTATTAGATGGAGCAAAAAAATTTGAATCTGATGGTTTTTTTGAGGATGCTATCAAACAATATAGTTCAGCAATAGCCCTTCTAACTCAAGCAGGTTGGTCCAATACACAATTAAACAACTTAAACTCAAAGATTAAGAGTATCTCTGATAATATAGAGCAGGAGAAAAAGATACTTCGTCAAAAAGAATTAGAATCTTCTCAACAATATATTCGAGAAAAATCAGGGGAGAAACCTCAAATTATGGGTATGTTTGGAGAAAAAGCAACTCCTGAAAAGATAGAAAGAATAGATACTTATAAAGCAATGAAAAAACGAGAGGAAGAAATACAAAATGAAGCATTTGCACTTATTGATAAAGGAAAATTATATGAACAAAAGAACAAATTCGATAATGCAATACTGAATTACGAAAGGGCTATCGAATTATTAAACTCTATTGGTTGGACCGAACAAACCCGTAATATTCAAATAATAATTGAAAAGCTTAAAATAGATCGAAAAAACTTTCAGAAATTTCAAGCCCAACAAGCAAAAGATTCCGAGGCAATCAAGAGTAAAGCTGAATTAAAACGACAGAGTATAACTTCAGAAGCAGAATTAAATAAGCAAAAGTTAACAACATTTGAGGAAAAAAAGAAACAAGAAGAGGAAATTCAAACTAAGGCGTTTAATCTAATAGATATTGGAAAAATGTTTGAAAGGGATAAAAATTACGATAAAGCAAAACAAATGTTTAATCAAGCAATTGAAATGCTTAAATCAATAGAATGGGATGCTTACATTCAGCCTATCATTAATCTAATAAATGATATAAAAGAAAAACAGAAGAGAGAACAAAAATCGGACCAATTAAAGGAAAGAAGACAAGGTCAACTAGAGCAACTTCAAGAATCGATCTCTTTAAAAGAACAAGAACAATTATTGCAATCTACTCAGGATTTAGAGCTTAGGAGAAGAGAACTTGGAGAAAAGCGAAAAGAAAAAGAAAAGAAAGAAGATGAGTTTTTTATAATATTAGAGAGAGCAGATAAAATATTGCAAGAAGAAAAAGATTTTGAAAAAGCAATAAATGAATATCAAAATGCTTTAGAAATGCTTAAAGAGTTAGGAGCAGGATGGGAACATTATACCGGCACAATAAAGACTACTATAACAAATGTTCGTAAGATTAAGCAGTCTCAGCTTAAAAAACAACAAGAAGAGCAAAGAGGAATCGTAGAAAGAAAAGAACAAGAGTTAAAATTTCAGAGAAAAATTTCTGAACAGATAGATAAAGAACGTGCAAGATTAAAGCAAAAGGAAATTGAATTGAAAGAAAGAGATGCTGAAATACAATATAGAGAACAACGCAAAAACATTGCTTTCAATTATATGGATGATGCTCATGATTATATTACACGAGGAGATTTTGACAACGCTATTAATGCATATCAAAATGCGGGAAAAATTTTTGCTGAAATTCAGTGGGTTGATGAGATACCATTAATTGAAAAATCTATTAATGAAATAGAACAATTAAGAAGAAAACAACTTGATTTAAAACAGAAAAAGTTCCAAGAAACAATAGAGAGCCATAAAAAAGAAGAAGAATTTCAAAGACAAATTGCTAAACAATTACAAATAGAACGTGAAAAATTAAGAAAAAAAGAGATAGCGTTGAGAAAACATGAGGAAAAATTAAAAGAGCAAGAAGATAAAAGAAAAGCAGGTTTTATTCTTTTAGAAGAGGCGCAAGACCATGTAAAACAAGGAGAATTTGATAATGCAATCGAAATACTTCAGTATGCTATGAATTTTTTCGCAGATGCTCAATGGTATAATGAGATAAGTTTGATTCAGAATTCTATTATTGAGATTGAAAATAGAAAACGTGAAGCTGAAATAAAAAAACAAATAGAATTACAAACTACTCTTGAGAGAGAAAAACAAGAAAAAGAGTTTCAAGATAAAATTACTAAAATTATGAAAACTCAACGAGATAAATTAAAACAAAGAGAGATAATTTTAAAAGAGAGAGAAGAGGAAGTTGCTCATCGTGAGAAAAGAAAAGAAGAGGCTTTCTATTTATTAGATAAAGCCCAAAATCTCATTTCTCAAGGGAAGTTAGATTATGCAATTGAGATTTATTATGATACTGCTAATATTTTTGCAGAAATTCAATGGATTGATGAAATTCCAATAATCCAAAAAGCGATTCAAGACATTAAAAACAAAATTAGGGAAAATGAGATTATAAAGCAAAAAGAAATACAGAAGTCGATTGAAAAAGAAATCGTTAACAGAGCATTTGTAGAGAAAATTAAGAGACAGAGAGAAAGAGAATTAGCAAAAGAAATGGAACAAGCAGAGATTATTAAGCAACAAAAAGAAATTTCAGCAAAATATTTAACTAAACAACAAAGTGCTTTTAAATTAATTGGTGATGCTGATATTTTGCTTCAAGAAGAAAATTTCGATAAAGCTACAGAAAATTATAGGAGAGCAATAGAGATCTTGACAGAAATAGGGTGGACCCATGAATATTTGAAATTGCTACAAGAGACTACTCAGGCTATAAATGCAAGAAAACGAGAAAGAGAAGAAGAAAAGCAATTAGAACAAGAATTACTAATTAGGAAACAAAAAGAAGAAGAATTATTCCAAACAAAAATTTCAACCTCTATTCAAAAAGAAAAAGAGAGGTTCAAGAGAAAAGAATTTGAAATTCAAAGGAGAGAAGAGTTAATAGAGAAAATGGAAAATCGTAAAGAAGAAGCATTTAAATTAATGGATGATGCCGAAAATTTGTTAAACCAAAATCAATATGTACAATCCACTGAAAAATACCGTCAAGCCGAATTACTTTTAAATGAGGTAGGCTTTTCAACAAGGTCTATTAGAGAAATGATTCAAAAAGTTCAACAAAAGAATAGAGATGATGATCTTGCTAAACAAAAGGAATTCGAAACAAGGATTAGAAAGCAACAAGAAGATCTAATATTTCAACGAGAAATTTCTGAAAAATTGAAAATAGAAGGAGAAAAAATGAAAGCTAAGCAAAAAATGTTGAAAGAACAAGAAAATTTTAAGTTATTTGCTGAAAATAGAAAGAAAGATGGATTTGATTTATTAGAGAAAGCACAAAATTACATTGAACAAGGAAGATTTGATGAAGCAATTGAATTATACCATAAAGCAGTAAAAGTATTTATCGAAATAAAATGGGATGAGGAAGTTAGCTTGATACAAAATTCGATTTTTGAGATTGAAACTAAGAAACGTGAAGCAGAATTAGAGAAACAAAGTGAATTACAGAAAACTCTAGAGCGAGAAAAACAAGATAAAGATTTTCAAGATCAAATTTCTACGATGATGAAAGCTCAGCGTGATAAATTAAAACAGAAAGAAATTGCATTTAGAGAAAGAGAACAAGAACTAGCCCATCGAGAAAAGAAAAAAGAAGAAGCATTTAATTTGTTGGATAAAGCGCATGAGCTACTGTCTCAAGGTAACTTAGACAATACTATTGAATTGTATCATAGGGTGGTAAATATTTTTGCTCAAATACAATGGAATGAAGAAATCCCAGTAATTCAAAGAGCGATAAAGGATATTGAAAATAAAAGGAAGGAAAAGGATTTAATAAGACAGAAAACCTTACAAATGGAAATTGAAAAAGAGAAAGCAGATTATGCTTTTATAGAAAAAATTAAACGTCGGAGAGAATTTGAAAGAGTTAAAGCATTAGAACAACAAGAATTCTTGAAAACACAAAGAATTATATCCGCACATAATTTAGTTAAACAAGAAAATGCTTTCAATTTAATTGAGGAAGGAGATCTATTACTCACTCAAAAAAAATTTAATAATTCAATAGAAAATTATCAAAAAGCAATAGAAATTTTAAGGGAAATTGGATGGACAAGTGAATATCTAAGAGTGTTACAAGAAACTATTCAAACAGTACAACATCGAAAATTAGAAACAGAAAAAGATAAACAATTAGAACAGGAAATAATCATCAAGAGGCAAAAAGAAGAAGAACAATTCCAAATGAAAGTTACTGAGTATTTACAAAAAGAAAAAGAAAGAATTCAAGCAAAAAAAATCGAAATTCAAAAATTAGAAGATTTAAAACTTTATATGGAAAATCGTAAAAAAGAAGCTTTTGAAATAATGGATTTAGGAGGAACCTTATTAAATCAAGGCAATTATGAGCAATCCATTGAAAATTATCGTCAGGCTGAATTAATTTTAAATGAAATTAGATTTCCGACAGTAGCAGTTAAGGAAATGATTCAAAAAATCCAGGATAAAATTAAAGAAGAAAATTTAAGGAAACGAAAAATATTTGAAAACCAAATTAAAAAAGAGAGAGAAGAATTTTTATTCCTACAAGTTATTAATGAACGATTAAAAATAAAAGATAAGATTAGGAAATCAAAAGAACAGCAGCTTGCGAAGCAGAGAGAATTATATGTTTATATGGAAAAGAGAAAAGAAGATGCATTCAATCTTTTAGAAGAAGCAGAGATTTATATGAAAAACGGCCAATATGATAAAGCCCTTGAATATTATCGTAATGCTGAGATAATTTTGAACGAAATTCAATTCCCAACTGAATCTATAAAAGAAATAATTCATAATGTTCAAGAGAAGAAAGAAGAGCATCAACTAGAAAAACAGAATGAATTAGAGCTGGCAATTCAAAAAGAAAGAGAAGAACGAGAATTCCAAAGGAAAATTGCTGAAAGTATCAATAGTGAGAAAAATCGTTTGAAATCAAAACAAATTCAAATATTAGAAATCGAAGAAAGGAAAAGAATCTTAGAGAAAAGAAAACAAGAAGCATTTAAGATTTTAGATGAAGCTGAAAATGCTTCAAAAAGATTAGATTATAATGGTGCATTAGAAAGTTATAGAAAGGCTGGTTTATTATTAAATCAGCTACAATTTCCAACCGAATCTATTGAAAATATGATATCTAAGATTATAGAACTTAAAAGACAAAAAGAACAGACAGAACAATTAAAATATCAAAGGGAGTTAGAAAGATTAGAAGAAGAAAGACAATTACAAGCAATTATTGAAGAAAGACAAAGACAAGAAAAAGAAAAGAAATTAGCTCATCAATTAGCACTTCAAGAAAGGGAGAGAGTTATTCAGGAACAAATGAACCAAAGAGAAGCTGCTTATTCACTTTTAGAAAAAGCTCAAAGACACCTTAAAGGACATACTCCTGATTATGATTCCGCTATAGCTTTATATACTCAAGCAAGAGACTTTTTAGCAGAAAATATCGGTTGGCAACCTGAGATCACCCATCTGAATGATTTAATTACCGATTTACAACTAGAGAAAGCAAATCTCATTGAAAGGAAAAGAATAGAAGAACAGGCTAGATTACAGAGACAAAATGAATATATATTATTTCAAGAGGAAGTAAGAAGCAGACGTATAGAACAAGAAAAATTAAAACAAGAACAACTAAGGCAGTATAGAGAGTTATATTTGAAAAGAGAACAATTAGATAGACTAAGAGATGAAGGCTTAAATTTAATTGATGAAGGTAAGAAATGGGCCGCATATCATGATTTTGAACAATCCTATGAGAATTTTAATTTGGCTATTGAAAAGTTCAAAGAAATTGGGTGGGATGAGGAAGTAAAATATATTCAAAATGAAATAAAAAACACAAATGTATTAGAAGACCGAGTAAAGAAGGAAGAGTTAAGGATTCAATCAATTTATGAACAATTAGAAAAGCAAAAATCTTTAGAAGAGTTTCAGAGAAAACAAAAAGATTCTGAGTTGCAGCAAACTATAGCAGAAGTTGGAGATTTAGCTAGTGATATAATTACTTTAATCGAAGATCGAAGAAAAAAACAAAGAACTGAGGTAGAACAACAAAAAATTCAAATCAAGAAAGAAGCACAAGAATTTAGCAAGAAAATGGGAGGATTAATTAGATTAAAAGAAGATCTTATTGCAGAATTGGCAAGAAAAGAAGATGAAAAGAGAAAGAAAGTAGAAGAACTAAAAAGTGCTAAAGAAAGAGAAAAAGTTGATGATATAAAAAAGATACTTAAAGAAGTTGCTAAAAAAAAGAAAAAATAAAATAAAATTTTATTAGAGATTCTAATTTCTTTTAAAAATAATTACTAATTTTATTTGTTAAATTATAATGTTTTAATCATAAACTCTTAAGTTGAAGATGACAGAACGAGAAAGTGAGGACTTTTTTAAATCTCGTATGTTTGCGAGACAACAATTAATTGATGGATGGTCTCAAGAGACATTAGATAATGGATGTATCCTAATTATTGGAGTAGGGGCTCTAGGCTGTGAAATCGCTAAAGATTTCGCTCTGATGGGCATAGGCAAACTAATTTTAGTGGATTTAGATACAATCGAAACCTCTAATTTATCTAGACAAATGTTATTCAAACCGGGAGATGAAGGACGACCGAAAGCTGAAGTTGCTGCAGAGAGATTGAAAGAGATGAATCCATACTTGAAAGTTGATTTTTATTTTGAAAAGCTCCAAAAATTACCTATGTCTGTGTATGAAGAAGCAGATGTAGTTATCGCTGCTTTAGATAACTTTAATGCACGTCTAGATCTGAATAAAATTTGCTTGAGATTGAAAAAACCAATGGTTGAGGGAGGGACAGTGGGTTTCGAAGGTCACGTTCAGATTGTGATTCCTGAAGGATCTAATTTACAATACAAGGATAGAGAGACTGAAATTGATAATTTACTAGAGTCTAAGTTATGGGAAATCAATGAAACTGAATTACCTGAATACTTTGCTGCGATGAAGCGAATTGAAGAATTAGAAGATCGAATAGAGCGAATAAAAAAAGAGATAATTGAACCTGTTAAAAAAAAAGTTAGAAAAGAAATTGAAAATGTTTTTGAAAAAGAACATGCTCCTGAATTGTTAAATGTTACACCTTGTTACAGATGTCTAGTTCCTATTCCTCCTGCTGATGATAAATTAGTTGCTGCTTGTACTTTAAAAGGGTTACCACGGAATAGGAATCATTGTGTTATTAAAGCAGAAGTAGAATTTGAAAAAAAGTTTGGTCATAAGCCTGATCTTAATTTAAACGATGAAGTTATTAAATTGAAAGAATTAGCTCAAGACGAATTGTACAAATTAAGGGAAAGGGTGTTTGACGAAAATGTACCTCCAGAGAAAAGAGAACTTTTATCAGAAGAACAAATAGAAGAATGGAAGAAAAACATAAAAGAAACATTTGGACCAGATTACAAATTTGAAGAAATGGAAAATATTTTAGGAAATAAAATCGCTGCTATACAATCCGTTAGCTCAGTTATCTCTAGCATACAATCTCAAGAGGCTTTGAAGCTTTTATTTAGAGTTAACGGAAGAAACATTGGTCCTCCAATGGATCCTCCATATGTAAACTACAATGGTATTTATGGTCAATTTGACCATTTAAATATTATGAAACGAAAAGATTGTCTTGCATGTGGTAAAATAGAAGGTGAAGAAAACATACAGATTGTTGTCCCATTTGATGGTGATATTGGTTATATCTTTAAAGCAATGGAGATAACAGGATACAAATTAGATCCAGAATTATGGATGATCACCAATCCAATGACAAAAGAGATATATTGGAATCCTTATATATCCTCAATGAAGGATCCTAATATCAAATTGACTTCCTTAAAAATAAAAAGTAATGATATTATTAGTTTAAGCCCCTTAGGTAAAGCGCTAATAGAATCAGAAATAAAAAAATATAATGTTATAATTACTTTTATGTAAATAAATTAATTATAAGAAAAAATTATTGGATACTTTAATCCATCGCATGTTTTTTTGTCCAAGCTGCAGCTTTAGCTTCAAACTTTTTCTGAGCTCGAAAATATTGTTCCCCTGCTTCATGATTAAGAGGGTCACCTGGATTGAAAAAGGGAGGTTCAACATGCATCATGCCCTTTAGAGCCTCTATAATATTTGTTAGAGTCTTACTTGGTGTCCACCCACTTGCCCCAGTCGATGCGTCAACTTTACCTACAAGGTCTGGATTAATTAAATCAAGACAAATATTTAGTTTCCCTGGAGGAATAGAACTATCGATATTAGGATGCCACATGAGTGTCACAGCGTAGGCATAAGGGGGTTGGAATGGGTAATTCTCAGGAAATTTTATTTCAAAAAGGAATCTTCCATCTGCATAAGGAGTTCCTTTTTTACCAATAATAATTAACCGTAAATGGTCAATTGAACGCCCCCAAGGTTCTAAAATAACGGAAGGATCGTTCTTATAAGCTTCAATTGCTTCAGTATAGTCAGTTTCTTCTCTGATTCCTAATCACCTATCTCTAAAAATTACAATTAAATTTTATTAATTAAATGTAAAGAATTAATAATTCTATATTAGTTTGATTTTATTTATAGATCAATTAATTTATTAAAAAGCTTTTCAAAAACAAAAATTTGATGTTTTGTATATTATCTTTTTCTTTATACAATATTTAAGCAGAATTAAAATAATTGATATAAAACTAATAGACTGCATTTTATAATTTTAAGCAAAACTCTAAATGAAGTATTTTACTTTAAGATTCTATAATTTTGTGTAAAAATCGAAAAAAATATATTAATTAGATTATTATTAATTTTAAAAAGCAAACCCCTCTTAACTCAGACTGGTAGAGTGCTCGGCTGTAGATTATATCGCGTAATGAGGTGTATCACCTATGAAAATACGTCAGCCGAAACCGAGCGGTCGCCGGATCGAGGCCGGCAGAGGGGACCATTTTTCTTCAATTAAGATACAGTATATAATATAATGCTAGAGTAAGTATCACTTGAATAAAAATCAAGGAGAAAACCCCCATGAATAACAATGATAAAGATCTTGATCAACATGAATTAGAAAAGATACGTTTAAGGAAATTGAAAGCTTTAATGGAAGCTAAGAAGAAACAAGAAGTTGTCCAAGAAAAAAGTATCTCAATCTCAGAAAAAGTAGATTTTGTATTAAAAGTTGTTCTAACTCCAGATGCATATTCTTATTTAAATAATCTAAAAAATAAGGAACCTCATATCTATCAAAATGTTTACAATGAATTAATAAGTCCAGATGTAATACAAAATATTGACTACTTATTAGCCATAATTAGGAAGAGAGGTGCTGTTCCAAGAAAGATTCCTATTGATGCGATAATATATTTAGAACGTAAAGTAAAGGGGATAAAAGGTAAGATTCAAGTAAAACGAGGAGATGATCTTATGGATTTAAGTTCATTTCTAAGTAAAGAGTAATACGTTAAATGCTTAAAAGAAAATTGGGAGCATTATGAAGTGGAAAAAGAAAGAGGAATTAAACTATGTTTATGGTGGGTTAGAGGAGTTCGATGATTTTCAAGAAATAAGAGAAAGGGAACTCTATGAGGTAAAAAATATATTAAATAATCTTATGAAACAACAAGATGTAATAAACTCAACAGAAACATTTGAGAATATTAAGGTAATAACTGATTTTCTAAAAAATGATCTAATTATGCTCCAAAATTTAAACTCCGTAATTGTTACTTTAACAAAACAAGTTGAAACAATTAAAAAAAAAATGCAGAAAATCTTCTTGTTATCTTAAAATTAATTTAATATTATTTATTGTTCCCTTCCTGAAATTACTGCTACAACTTCCCATTCACCATTAGGGAAGGGATTTGCGTTAATGTCAAAAAATTGAAAGGCAAAAGGACGTTCAAATATTTGTTCAACCAGAAAACCAAACGAACTTATAGTAAAAATAAAAATTCTCTTTAGAATAGAATCTGTACTGGTCTCAATCTTCAATTCCTTTGTGACATCTTCAATAACTTCAATTTCTTTAAGGTTATAGTGATATGAAAAAACTAATTTGAAATCTACTGGCGTTGGTGCTTCAGGTTCTGAGAATGATAATCCTCTCTTTCGAAAATGAAAGAAATTATTTAGGTAAAAGGTAAAAATTTCTTCATAATGATCTTTTAAAAGGTGAGAAATACGTGAGCGTTCTTTATATAATGGCCAATAATTTTTCATTAATTCCAAAAGCCTAGGGTAATTTTTATACTTATTTTCGCTCTCTTTCTTTAAATAATTAAGCAACTGGTTTTTTAATGGCTTAAATTCAGACTGTTCACCAACTCGCGTTATGAATTTTCGAAAATTAATACTCATGCTTTTTTGCTATAGAATAATTTTGTATGAACTATTTACATTTAAATATATTTTTCTTTATGATATTCTGATAATATAAATGATAAGCTAAATTCAAATACCTTGCTACATCGCTAAGACGACAAAAATCTTTAAAAAGTTCGATTTTTACTTATACTTATTATAAAATTTAGAGTTTATAAACGTTTTTTTTATCTTTATGCCCATTTTTTCAAAATTTATTATTTAACAAAGATTATTTTTATAAAATTATTTTCAAAGATAATTGAATGTACAATTTTAATTATTATGATTAAAGTCGGTCTCATCTATACTGATGAATATCAAAAATATGACTTTGGAAAAGAGCACCCATTAAGACCTTTAAGACTTAAATTAACATATAGTCTTATGGAAAAGTTACACCTTTTAGATAATAACATACTAGAAGTATTTTCTCCTCGTTTAGCGACTAAAAAAGAATTAGAGAGAGTTCATTCATCTGAATATGTCGAAATTGTTAAGCAATTAAGCGAAAATCCAATAGAGAAAACAATTCAACCTTACATTTATGGTTTAGGACCAGGAGATAACCCTATTTTTAAAGGAATGTATGAAGCTTCAGCATTAATATGTGGAGGAAGCATTATAGCTGCAAACAAAGTTTGGAATGACGAAAATTTTACAATTGCCTTTAATCCAGCAGGGGGATTGCATCATGCTCAAAAAAGCAGGGCATCAGGATTTTGTATCTTTAATGATATTGCTGTAGCTATTCACCATTTAAAAACTTTGAAAAAAGATATTAGAATCGCCTACCTAGATATAGATTGCCACCATGGAGATGGTGTCCAATGGTTATTTTATGATGATCCAAATGTTCTAACTGTATCATATCACCAAAGCGGAAAATACTTGTTTCCAGGAAGTGGAGATATAAATGAAATAGGTGAGGAAAAAGGAAAAGGTTATTCATTAAATTTCCCCTTATTACCAGATACTAGCAATAAAATGTTTTTGAAATTATTTCGAAGGACTATTCCTAAGATTCTTGAAAGTTATTCTCCAGATATATTATTTACACAACTTGGTGTAGATACTTATTTTAATGACCCACTAACCCAAATGGGTTTTTCCATTTCTATCTATAGGGATATTGCTCAAACTATAAAAACTTGTTCAAGAAATTATTGCCAAAATAAGTGGATCGCTTTAGGTGGAGGGGGTTATTTATTAACTGTTGTACCAAGGGCTTGGACATTGTTTTTAGCAAACATGCTCGATGTAGATCTAGAAAATAAGTTACCAGATAGCTGGATAAATGAAGTTAAGGAACAGGTTCCTTACGAAGAAACTCCATATCTATTATGGGACCGAAACGATAAAACTGAACTCTTGCTACTAAAATATCCTGAATTAGCAAAAAAAATGTTAGATTATAACAATTCTCTAATCAAAATTTGTGAAGAAAAGTACTTACCAGGTTTAACTAAATCTTGAATTTAGAAGATTAATAATGTTATCTTTCTGATAAATCACTTGCTTAATTAAATATATGGCAAGTTATTCTTCTTTAAAAACCATGTATCGATAAGAAATGTTTGAGCTAAATCTTTATTCAGGTTATTTTGAGATCTTATGATTGACTTTGGAACCCATATTTCATTACCATCATTAAAATTGATAAGTAAGGCATTTTTAGTCTCCGCTTCAATATTACCTTCTATTTGACTCGTTTCAATAATTTTTGAATTTTTCTTGTTTGAAATATCAGGATTCACTTCAATTTCAGTAGCAGTATTTATTGCCTTATTCATTTCAATATTTTTTGACTTGTTTTTTACAACGGAAATTCTAGAGGAAGTTGCATATTCTATTTTCTCTTTTAAAATATGTTCTAATAGCAATCTAAGTATCTCAACCTGAGCAAAATTCAGCATCTTGGAATAATTTCCAATATTAATCCATACTTTTTCTTCCTCCCATTGAAACGATATTTGAGTTTTAAGATTATTAAAATTATGAAAACTAGACCAAGATTTAATCTTTCGGTTTAAAACCTGTAAGATCATAATAATTTCGTCTAGATTACATTTAACTGTTTTACCTTCCCCTTTTGAGGGTTTTTCCCATGCTCCATCCCCTCTTTTCTTAATACATTTCAAGAAGATAAAAGGTTCTGTTTTTGATGTACTTTGGATTGTTAATCCAGTAGACTGCCCAAAAAAACTTTGGCTATGCGTATTAGTCATGATTCTCACTATTATTTTATCATTAATTATTTTTAATAGCTCACAGTTTGCTGATTTTTAATATTTTTAACCTAGATATTTTAGAAATATTTAAAGAAAAATTTGATGTTATAATCTATTAATTCAAAATACTATCTATTTTTATTAGCAAAAGCTTGATATTTTTATACATTAAAAATTTACTATGACGAAAAGGGCAAATTGAATAAATCTCTTCTATTTGAAAGCTCTAGTTCTGAGTCCTGGCAGCATAAAGCAATTAAATATTTATTATATAAAACTATTTCAGAAGAAGATAAGAATGTAAGAGAAAAATCTCTCGAAAAGTATTTCAACAATAGAAGAGCAGATATTTACTTTAAACTTCATTCTGGACAAGAAATTGTAATAGAAGTTCAAAATTCTAATATATCAGTAAAAGAAATCATTGAAAGAACTGAAGATTATAATAAAAAGGGGGTATATGTATTATGGATATTACATGGTGAAGGTAATTGTGTAGCCTCACCAAAAGTTCCTAAAGATGATAAAAAAATTAGAATTAGTACTGCTGAATCTTTTTTACACAAAATATATGGTGGGAGAGTGTATTATGTTAATCTTGACTCTTCAAGAGAAAAATTAATAATTTCTACTCCGTTTGCACTACATTTCTCATATTCCTCAAACAAGAAATATCGGAGGATGTTTCGTGCAAAATATGATAGCTATTTTATACGAAATGCGAATTTTTGTCTAATTCCAAGTTGGAGTCTCTTATGTGTAAAATACAACGGTTTCAAAGTAGCGAGATTTTATGATAAAAATATTAAACGTGTATTAAAAGACTCAATTATTAATTTTATTATAAAAAAGACGAAAAAAAACTGTAATAATTGTAGAATCTTATTTAAGAAGCAGAGAAGTTGTTCAATAAATCAAGATTGTAATTTTACATCATATAATAATAAGAAGTTAATAAAAATAATTATTAAATGCTTCACTGAGAAATATGGAAAATATTTCATTTTAAAATCAGTATTGGATTTAATAAAAGAAAGAAAAATAGATTTTAACAAAAATTATATTGTAAAAAAACTAAAACGAGTATAATTATTTATACTTACATTAAAAAAGTCCTAAAATTTAATTATCTTGAGTTAAATGCAAATTGAATTTAGAAGTTCAGCTTAAATTTAGAACTCTTTTTTTGTCATTTTTTTCAAGTGAAAAAAAAGGAAATTTTTAAATACTAGCTAAGCACATATTTTATATGTAAGAACACATAAAGATCGGAATGCCATGATAGCAAAATATATTCTTATACCTAATGCCGAGAAATCGGTAAAATACCTCAACCCTTAACCCTGTTATTAGATAAATACGTCTCCTCTTTTTAAAAAATTTATTGTATCATGGATTCCGGTTTTTACCTACTTCTTCATTTCTTTTGAAATATTAAAAAATTAAGAAATAATTTTAAATGATAAATAAATATTAAATAATGATTTATTATGATTCTAAAATCTTTAATTGAGAAGTTAGTACAAAAAGAAGTATACATTTATGTAAGGAATCAAAGTCGAGAATTTGCAGGGATAATTCAATCTATTATTGATGATGAAGTTATTGTGCTTGAAAATAAATATAATAATCTAGTTTATATTCCAATATCTGAAGTTGACGTAATAACTGAAAGAAGATAACTATACATAAAATCTTTTAATTGATTGAATTATATTCGATTTAACTTAAATCAATAAATAATCTTAATTTTAAAGAAAGAGGGATTGATTATATTAGAAATCAATTTTTATTATGTAGTTAAATTACTATAGGTTCTTTTGAGACGGAGGTAACTTGTTCACATTTATCTTTTCCAATAATCACATCATCTTCTAATCTAATACCCCATTTATCTAGCCAATATAATCCTGGTTCATTAGTATATACCATATTTTCCTTAAGTATATGATGTTCCGATACTTTCCAATTTATTCTTGAACCAATATCATGGGCTTCAAATCCAAGAGAATGTCCTAAGCCATGAAAGAATAGTTTTTCATGATCATAACCTTTTTCGCTTAAGTATTTACGGCACTCTTTTGCGGGTATATAGTGAGGTGTATTCGCTATATAGTATTTATTAGCTATTTCCTTAGCTTCGTATAATGTTTGATATGCTTGAATAAAATCTTCTGGTGGCTCATTGCCAATCCAAAAAGTCCAGGTTATATCAGAACACATCTCAGCGATCTGCATTCCAGTATCAATTAAAAGAACTCCAGGTTCAATTTTTTTAGTTGAAGTATTATGATGTGGGTCTGCTGAATGTATTCCAGTGGCTACTATAGCAGGAAAAGAAGGCTTTCCTAACTTTGAATATTCGTATTCTAGTTTAGCCATAACTTCTTTTTCTGTCATTCCAACTTTCACCCAATTTGGAATAGTTTCTAATATTTCAATTGTGGCTTTACAGACATTACGTAAATCTTTTAACTCTTCTGATGATTTTTGACTTCTAAGTCCATAAATTATAGGTGCCGCAGAAATGAATTTTGTTTTGGGGATTATTTTTTTAATAGCAAAAAAGACTCCAACTTGAAGGTAATCAGCATAAGCAGTTCCATCCGGATCAAGAATGTCTTCTCCAAAATTGAGCGCGATTTTCGGTTTGTTGATTATAGGTTTTAATTTTAAGATTAAGTCCTTTAAAGAGTTATAGGATATTACTTCAGCATTTATACCTTTAGATCCAAGAGATTTTCGAATCATATTCGATTCCATTTCTACTGGAAGAACTTTATGATGTCCATCAGTAGAAACAAAAATAAAGTGAAGAGCATGAGATTCAACGCCTAGTAAGAATTTAGAGTTAATATCACTATCTTCATCACATACAATTAACCAACCATCTGCATTAATTTCTTTAAGTATTTTTTGAGCTCTTTCAAATTTATTCATAATTCAAAACATCTTATGGTATTTAATTAATTTTAGTATGTTGAACTTCAATAATATTTATTGCTAAATTAATTTATTTAATAGAGATTTTAACCTCTATGTCTAATATTAATTCTCTTTTGCTTATATCTTGAGCACTAAGAAGAAGATATTTCAAATTTTTTATATGTAAAAATATTCTTTAACACAAATATTTATTAGAACTAAGTCCATTAATTAATAAGTATTATCATAATTTACCATTTTAATAGAGGTTTAAGATGTCTGAAATTAAGAAGATCCAATTACGAAATGGCATGGAGATTGATTTTGACAAGAAAGCGCCAACTACTCTTTATGAGGTGGTTATCAGCGAAGTTTTAATTCCCAAATATAAAGAAAACGCCGACTGGAATTTATCTTTAAATATTATAATAGAGGAGATGAACCATCTTATCACTAAATATGAACTAAGCCCAAAATTAAAATTAGGATTGCTTAATCAAGTTGAGGAACATCTAGATAAAGACATTGAGGAACTAACGGGTGTTGATAAAATCGAAATATTATTCTTAAATATGGATGATTATGTTGAGGATATAAGAAACCTTATACTTGCGGGTAAGGATAAAGAAGAACTTCGCACAAGTATGGCACAGGTAATAATGCCATTAACTCTTTATGAATTATCTGAGCTTTTTATTTATTTGGCTAGAAGAACTTTCTTAAAATAATGCCATATTTCAAAATATTATATTCAAATTTTTTATCCTTTTATTTTATAATTGGACCTGTTTACAGGGTATAAATGATACCTATAAAAATAAAGTGTTAAATTTTTATCAACATTAGCTATAGATTTACTTCCTTAGCTGTTTTATATAAATAACTAAAATAATAGTTAGCAGAAGGTCCAAAAGCGATATGATCTGTTACTACGCCAAAATAAGACATTTTTTTAGGAAAGAAACTCTCAGAAAGAATAATGAATGCATCTTCTCCCTCATCCATTACAATAGCACTTCCAAAAACCTGGTCTCGCGAACGAATTTCACATAATTCCTTATATTGTTCTAACATTTTTCTGAATTTTTCGTCTTGTAAAGCTTTATCGTCAATTAAAAGCTTTAAATTTGTAACACCTCGAGCTCTTGCTTTTTTAATATCATCATAAAAAACATCTAAAAATTCCTGATCAGTAGTAACTATATAAACAGAGGTTTTTGCTAAATTTAATAATGCTAATGCCCTATTAATACATACATCTCTGCCTCTATGAACATATAGCGCAATTTTAATAGGAGTATCGTGAGATTGATAAATTGGAGTTAATGTATGGATAATTTTCTTTGAATAACCATCAAAATTGTCATTAAATTGTTTCTTTGCAATAATCAGAGCCTCATCGGGACTTTTTGCAAAATATCTAGATGGTCGAGACTCTTCCTCTTTTATTATCCACAATTTTTCTTTTTCTAGTTGAGTTAAGATATTATAAATTCGAGAATATGGAACTCCAGAGGCTTCGGAAAGTTCTCTAGCATCCATAGGTCCTTTGCTTATTAAAGTTAAATATATTGAGATCTCATAATCCGTAAGTCCAATTGATCTTAAGGATTCTTTCACATTTTCAGGAATTTCTTTTGACATAACCTTACCACTATTTTTTCATTTTTAAGAGATTTAAGATATTTTCTGTATAGACTATATTAAAATAATATTAAGAACGTATTTAAGCATATTTTATATGGAGAAATATAATATTATTAATAATATTAATATTATTTTTTTAAGAGTCAATTTTTCAAATTAAATATATAATTTTAATTGTTAGTAATAATGAATAAAAAAAGCAGTTAAAAGATTGGTTTATTCTTTTAGAAATTCTGATATTACTAAGCTATTTATTCACGCTCTTTATACAGAAATAATATTGGAGCCGAAACGAAATTAATTATACCGATGATTATGTATAATATTCTCCATAATTGCATTCCTAGTACTTCAAAAATAATACCCTGGATTAATAACCAAATCACACTGCTTACTGGAATAATTGATAGATGAAAAAATCTCGCCCCTTCAGTTTTAGTAATATCATTCATCAATGTAAATATTATTGGTAAGGCAAATGCTATAGTTCCTCCAATTATTATAAATGTCATTACGTAAAAAGGCCAAGTTGTAGTAAAAGCAGCATAAATACAGCTAAAACCAATTATAATAAGACTAATAGCTATTGCTGGTTCTTTAGCAATATTTTTTAAAAAAGTATATGTTATCACAAATACTACCGAAAATAAGATAAAAGTTAGAGCCATTATATCTGCAAACTGCATAGTGGTAATATAAAAAGACCAAAAAGTGTTAGGGATTTTTTTATAGAAAAACATTACGAAATTAAATACTGGTCCTAAAAAAATACTAGCAGCAAAAATTAATGGAATATAAAATCTCAAATTTTCTATTTTCTCCATATTAATCATCTTAATTAAAAATCAATAAAAAACTTTTTTTTTAATAAACAAAAAACTCAAAACACTTAATTTGATGTTATAGATTTTAAAGATCTGTAAGTTATGATAAATTTAATTGGGAGTATTTTTTAAATTTTCTGTATAATTATTTAATTGTTTGGAAAAAAAGAAATAGAGACTTTATTAGGGGAAATATTTATTTATAACAGAAAATTCAAAATATTTATTATGTTACATAAATCAAAATTGTATGCTTCTATAATAATATTAATAATAGGTATAGGATTCTTACCTATTGGATTTTTAGTGAATGAATACATAAGAGATCGAGTAAAGCAAAACATACCAAATACTTTATTATATATTCAAGAAGAAGCTATAGATGAAATAGAAGCACAATATCTTGGTTTAGGAATACCAGAGATCTTACCTAAAATACGAGAAAAGACCACTCAAGATATAAAGGATGAAATTATTGAAGTTCAGTTTATCCCTTTTACCCTTGAATATCTTAAGAATCTATCAATGCCATTATTTGTAGAAAGATTATTTGCATCAATGCCAGCTAGTATTATTAGCGAAAGTCTTGAGATAGTATCTACCAATAATGCTACACGCATTGAAGCTTTATGGGCCGCACAGTTAATTAATGATACATTAGATCAAGTCATAACTTCTAATTCGACAACTCAAGCTGTAGCGAGAGATTTATTTTTCAATAATTATGAATTTCAAGAAAATTATTCTACTTCAATTGAAGGGGTTTCTGAATTTAATACAGGTAGCTCTTATTCACTTAATTTTACCGCTACGGCGCAACAAAGATTATTAGATGGGTTTGGTGGTGCTCCAGGGTTACTTCAAGATCTTGAAAATGGTACTGGTGTTTTAGGATATATGGAATTTTATGTAAATGCAACGATTGATCCAGCTACTTATAATGCTACGATGCAAACCACTTATAACTCTACTTGGGATCAACTCACAGCTTTAGCTAATTACATTTCAAATCATTTAATAGGTTATAGTGTACCCTATTATTTTGCCCAAGACTATGGTATGACTCCATCTCAATATGCAACAGTTAGAGCTAGAGACCTTTTCTTTAATGATGTAAATTGGTCATCTACTACAAAGAATATTACCATTATTAATGGTATTTCAGAATATTTTTCAGAATATTTGAGTGGTTATAGCCTTAATTATACATTAGAAGCTCAATATAGATTATTATACGGTTATGGTGAATCTCCAGGAATATTGGAAAATATTCTCCTTGGTACTGGACTTAAAGATTATCTCGCATTTTACGCAGATACCTTAGGGAATGCTACGATGCAAACACAATATAATGCCACACAGAATCAATTAAGTATTCTCACTATTTACTTGGGTGCTTATCTTGTTGATATAATAATGCCAATTCAACTAGCATTAGAAGGACTAACCTTAGAAACCGCAGCATTAAGAGATTTTTACATTCAATGGGCTAATGGCTCAATATTTACAGCAGGAATTAATCTTAATGATCTTAGTGATGAAATGGGGGAAATGCTAAAAGCATCGAGAGCAGCCATTCGAATCCAAAATACAATTGAATATGTGATCGAAATCAATTCTACAAGTGAAATAATTGCTAGAGATAAGTTCTTTAATAATTATACATTTCAAGATAATTATTCTACTTCTACTATAATGGGTGTATCTGAATATTTTACTGGTGGTTCATATAGCCTCAACTTTACATTAGCAGCTCAATATAGACTATTAGAGGGATATCAAGATTATCCAGGAATATTCTTATATAATGAAACTGGTTTTGGGCTACTTAATTGGCTAGATTTCTATGAATCAGCACGTCTAGATATAGGAACTAATAGAACTTTAATGGTAAATACCTATAATGCAACTTGGGACACTCAACTCTCACCATTTGGAGAATATCTCCGAAACTATATACTAGGTACGGTAATTACATCAGCCGTGCAAAGAGGCTTAGAAGTAGGCATTCCGTATACCTCTCATATTTTATTTAATGATACAGTTAATCTCTGGGATCCTATGAATTCAAATGCATTAGTTAATAATACTGGCATTTCAAAATGGTACGGTGCTTATTTAGGGCATCAAATAGGGAATCATACAATTCAAAATGAGTTAAATACTACCTTCGATTTAACACAAACTCAATTTAATCAATTATATACTTGGCTAATTCAAAAGATAAAAGAGGTTCTTATGCCAATTGCTTTCATTGTTGAGGCCCCTCTTGGATATAGATTATTAACTATTGAATATGCTGAAATTTTATTTTTAGAACAATGGGCAAATGGTACAGTTGTCCCAACTGGACTTGATCTCGGTAATGGAGTAAAGGGATTTGAAGTGGGACTTCCAAATAAAACATATATTTCATATGACACAGTATTAGCTCTCTTTGATACAGAGAATTCTTCTTCATTTATAGATAATTATGGTATTTTAAAATGGATTAATGCTATAAACGATACAATAGAAAAAAATCAATTAATGGCATTATTCAATTTAAACACAACTCAAATGGATATGATTCTTAACTGGTTATTTCCTTCATTCAGATATGATGTTATTCCAAATATTATAGGTCTTTATGATTTTTCTGTTAATTTCTATCCAAATGTGAAAACATATTTGGGTATCCTTCAGGTTAAGAAAATAGGTTATACTATGAATGACTTTGCAAGACTTGAATTCAATCGCCAGTGGACTAATGGTAGCCTCTTCTTAGATGGTATTGACCTAGATCCAGCTTTTGGTGTTGTCAATCTTACAGGTTGGGAGCTAGGAATACCAATAGAAAGTAACATTAATCTGGAAACATCAATAGATTTATGGTCTGAGGAAAATCCTTTTTCTCTTACTCATTTTAAAGGAATTGCGATATGGTTAAAAGCAGCAAATCATGAAGGGGCATATAATAAATTAAAGCATTATTATAACCAAACAATCTTTGTTCTAGATCAGGTTAGTAATATAGTAAATATAGTTAATTATAATTTAGATGATACTAAAATGGACGCAATTATTACATGGTTATTAGTAGTTAAGGAAAAATATTCTCATCCTTATTTGATTGAAAAATTAAATTTACCAACTGATATATATACTTATGGAGAAGCTTGGTTTCTAGGTTTTACTATTACAAGTGCTATCTTTCTTACTCTTGGGTGTGCTAGTTTGATTTTAGTATTATCAACTAAAAAAACTAAAATAAGATAAAAAAAATTTATTATTTTTTAAGTGTCTTATTTTTTTTTCTTTTTATTAACTTTAGAGATTAAATCTGAAAATATTTTTTTTAATTTATCGTAATATGATTTGGCAGATCTTAATGCTGCTCCTAATACTGCTGAATCAGTAAATTTAAATTTCCTTATTTGAGTATTAAAAACATTTGCAGCAATTTGAAGTATTTCTTCATTCGTAGATGCTCCTCCAGTTATATAAATTTCTTGGGGTTTATCCCCAATCCATTCTAAGGGCAATCTCATCGATAAAAATTGAGCTTCAATAATTAATCTAACATTATCTTCCATATCATTTTGATCAAATCCAAAGCGATATATATTTGGATTTAAAACTACAATTTAAAATTGTAATATAATACTAGTTATACTATAATTTTAATCCATGATAAAATGTTTTTATCGAATAATAAAATATATTAATTGATTATTTATAGATTGATAAATTTATTTTTATAGATTGTTAAACCTTTATTAGTATTTTTTAACAAAATTAATTTTCTCAAAAACGAAATTAAAAATTTGATAACAAAAAAGAAAAAATTTAATAAATAATTTATCATATTTAATAATCAAATCATCAAAAAAGAATATATCGACAATGGATATAGTAGATTTAAAAATATTAGAATTGTTAAAACATGATGGGAGAATGTCGTATAACGACATTTCTGAAAATGTAGGGAAAACAGAAGCAACAATAAGAAGAAGGGTCAAGAAATTAATGGAAGAAGGAGTCATTAAAAAATTCACAGTTGAATTTAATATAGATTCAAAACCAAAGACTCGAGCTACTGTAAAAATCGAACCTGATTTTAAAGATATTAAAAATACTTTAAAAGAGTTAGTAGGTATTGAGGAAATTACAGATATATGGAGACTTAGTGGCGACTGTGGGTTACTTATAAAGGTGGAAATCCCTTCAATTGAACAATTTAATCCATTAATTGAGGAGAAAATCTCCCAAATTAAGGGAGTAAAAATTATGGAAACGTGTTTTATAACAGATATTATTAAATAGGATCATTAAAAGAGTGTCTTATCACCCTGTTTTTTCCACAATTTTCTTCTATAATCAATTTAAACTAATTATTTTTTTAAAAGTTTATCGATTGATGCCATCCTCTTTTTAGCTTTCTTTAAATCTGCTTGTAATCTTTTTGATTGCTTAATATAAGATTCATCATCCATTTTTCCACTATCACGTTTATTATCAATAATTTTCATTAAATTTTCAACAGAATCTACTTTGGTTTCTAATCCTTTCTTTTCTTCTCTTAATTCCTTAATTGATTTTGCCTTGGATTGCTTTTTAAGTTTAGGAGCAGGTTTTAAAGAAATCTTAGATTCATCATCAACTAAAGGTAAGCCTATAAAGTCTTGGTCTGCTTTTAGTTTCCCCGGTTTTGGAGGTAAAGCAGTTAGAGTTGGCTCTCCTTGATCCCCCAATTTGATATAATCTTGCTTTTCAGTTTCTTTTGAAAGTGGGGCATCTGGAACAAACTCTTGAGTTTGTGAAGGTATCTTGGAAGGGTTAGTCTCAGTAAGTTCGATAATCTCTTTTTCTGACGCTTCAGTTGTTTTTATCAATTTATCAATCGTATTTTTTATGGTATTTATTTGATTTCGAAAGATTTTTAATAGTTCCATTAATTCACTTTTTTTATGGATTTTCATTGAAAAATCAATATCGATAGCTCGTTTAGTAGTTGAAGTAGATTTAGTAGTTGCATCTAATGGTTCCGTTACTTGAGTTGATCCATTGGGGATCTCAGATGTGGGAACAGGAATTTTACCGCTTGATCTTAATTCCATTCGATAATCAGAAACTAGCCATTTAAAAATATTCAAAGCTAAATCTGGGTGTTGATCACATTGAAAGCCACCTCCAATTTTATCTCTAAACATTTCATAACTTCCAATGCAACAAACTCTACCATATTCTGATTCAGAAACACAAAGCAAAGGACAAGAAAAAGGTTCAGAAGTTTCATTGGAATCGGCTATTGAAAAAGCACCACCTCCGATAATTGTAAGTGAACATCCAGAGCGATAGCATAATGAATAGATTCCAGATGTTATAGGATGGGGAATATTGAATGTAGAAATTTTTGGTATATTCTCAATGCCTAAATTCATAGTTTCATCCAAAACTTGATCGTTTTCAAAAGCAATACCAAATTGTTCAGAAATTTCAGATAAATTACTATTACGACCTCTGTCACCACCAGCATGAGATAATAATAATAAACCTCCGCCAGCATTTTTAATCCATTTTATAATCTCATTAATCTCTAAAGGAGATATCTTTGCAAAATCAGGGCATACAAATACTAAGATATCATAGGGCATTAAAGATTCTTCTGTTATTGGTACTTCTAAAAAGTTATAACATACAAAATCATTTGCATTTAAATAATCTCGAAGCTCAGTGAGGTTATCATCGATTCTACCCCTTGGTTTATGTGCTATATCAAATGCAATATTAAAAGGCATCTTAACTCATTAAAACCATATTTAATTATATTTCTAATTTATTCAAAATCTTATTACTATTAAATAGTATTTTAATCTTTTTATCTTTAATATTTAACTATAAAATATAAAATATTATAATTCTCAAATTTTCTGTTTAAATTGATTATCTAAAAGATACTTTTATCACCGATAATTAGATTATCTTTACTAATATTTTCAACTTTCACATTATTTCCTATGATTGAATTTTCTGTAATGATATTTTTCAGCTTTACGCTTTTTTCAATAACACAATTTTTTAAAATTGAATTTTGTATGAACGAATTTTTCCCTATAGATACATACGGTCCAATGACGGAATTTATAATATTAGTATTATTGCCAATATGTATAGGATTTTTTATGAATGACTTATCTACAAATATATCTAAGGTCTGAAAATCCTCTTTTTTAGTGGAATATTGTTCTAAAAGATATTTATTTCCATTTAGCACTTCAGAAGGACGTCCAAAGTCCAATATGCCTTGTTTTAGATTAACAGCAGCAATTTTATAACCACTATTTACTAAATCTTGAAGACTTTCTGTTAAATATATTTCTTTTGAATCCTCTTTTCTATTATTTATATATTTTTTAATATTTCTAAAAAGCGCATGTGTAGCAGAATTTGAAAAAGCATAAATGCCAGCAATAGCTAAATTTGATACAAATTCTTTTGGTTTTTCGACTAATCTCCTTATAATAGAATTCTCATCAATAGTTACGACACCGTATGAAATTGCATCTTCTTTAGGAACTTCTATAACAGTAATGATACCATCTACGTCCGATTCATAATACCGATACATTAAGTATGAATATTCGACAATTGGGATCATATCGGCTAAAAAAATTAATGAACCTTCCCGTTTATCTTCCTTTTTTGTCTCTAAAGCTAGTTTCTTAAATCTTTTATGAGCTAAATAAACTGCTTCTCCAAGACCCCAATAGAATGGAATACTATCATTATATCCACGTGGAATTTGCTCTATAAATGTTAATTGAAATTTATCTGTATATTTTTTTTTGACAAAATTCGTAATTTGCTTTTTTTTGTATCCAACAATTAATATTAACTCAGTATTCGAATCAAATATATTGCTAAATTTATCAAGAATATGTTCTAAAACTGTTTTTCCAGCAATATTAATAAATGCTTTAGGCTTACTTAATGTAAATGGCTTTAATCTACTCCCTATTCCTGCACATGGCCCTATGATTTTCATTTTAGTAATACTTAAAAAATTTCAATTTACTTAAATTTTCATAATTTTAATAATACTTGGATTTATCAGAATCAAAAACTCTTTGTAAATATCCAAATAATAGATCGAGACCATGTTCTTCTTTCGTACTACAAGGTATTAGTTCTGCAGTTGATCCCATTTGAAGAAAAACTTCAGATAAATCCATTGACAATTCTCTAATTAATCCACTTTCTCGTTCACTTGTAGATTCTTCCAATGCTTGAAAATCTTGACTCCAATTAATAATCATATCTATCTGATCCTCATCTAATAAGTCTACTTTAGAAAGAACATTAATTTGAGGAATTTTTCTAAATCGAAATTGTACAGAAGCAGCTAGAAGTAATGTTGAAATAAAACCATTTGGTCTGAGTACAAAGTTGGAATCAAAAAGAAAACTTACAGATCTTTGAATGGCTCCGAATCCTAATGCACTAGCTATCAATGGTCCTGTTTCACGAAATGCAAAAAGTTCTAACTGCCCTACTGTATCTACTAAAATCCAATCTGGATTAATTTCGTCTATCTCATCCTTAATATCATCTAAATAATTAACCATTAAATCAGAAGCTAATATCATTGCCCCGTTAGGACCTAATTCATATTTTTCCATAACTTCTTCAAGTACAATGAAATCCCTGATATCTATGTCAGGAGCGTAAGAAATAACTCTAACACCAGGATCCAA
Organism: Promethearchaeota archaeon; assembly: GCA_048938025.1. GTDB lineage: Archaea > Asgardarchaeota > Lokiarchaeia > Sigyniarchaeales > SOKP01 > Loki-b32. The sequence goes on along the minus strand of JBHLMP010000028.1, from coordinate 2,764 downwards.
ATTAATTGTAATAACTGAAACTTCAGGGTCTCGATTTGAAATATAATGTTTTAAATCACCTGTAAGTGTGGATTTTCCGCTTCCTGCTGTTCCTATGAAGTAATTTAATAAAATTTTTTTTAACCTCGATTGAATAAACAAACTTTCATTATAATTTAATATTGGAAAGCAATAAAAGATTTATTAGTATTTATTCATGATGCATTTAATCTAAAGAATTTCGATTTTATTTTAAAGCAAAGCAAAATTCCGAAATTTACTTAGGTTTTTTTAATTTTTCTAAGGATAATTCTTTTTTTTTATATTTTTCTAATCGTTTTATTTGATTCTTAATAGCTTCTTCTTCTTTTTCCTCCAATTGTTTTTCATCTAAGATTAAACTTTTAAGTTCTTCATCACTCATAGGTTTTAAAATATCTTTAATACTAAATTCGTTATTTTTTTCAATACTTTCTTTAAAAACCGATTTCATTTCTTTAATTACTAATATTTTAGCTGAAGATACTCCACTTTGGAGTAAACCATCTTTTGAATATGGTTGTTTTATTCTTTCAATACCAAATTCTTGACTTTTTTTAATAACAGGAGGCGCTGGAAGATACTGTTGATTGGTAAAGCTCCCATTTTTTAAGATAACTGCTAGATTTTTCAATTGCTCTTCAATATTTTTTAATGTCTTATTGCTTTCACTGATCATTGAAATCAGTGAATGGTTTTTAGGAGCGGTCCCAACACTTTTCTTTTCATATACAACAGTTCTTTTTTGTTCATATTTAGTATACTCCGTTTTGATTTCTTCATAGATTTTTTCTTGAGTAAAAGTGCCTTTTAAGCTTTTATGTGGGTCTAATGTTTCAATCTCGTATCCTAAATAACAATCATCATTAATTGAGATTTCTGACATTTTAAATGTTTCCTCAAAAGAATATTCAATACGCTGACCTGAATATAAAAATACTATTAAACGTAATATCTTAATTTGGAGATTCTCAAGAGGACTAATCAAATCTAAATCAATAGCAAAAGATAAAGCTTCTTTTGAATGAAATAACTTTTTGATAGATATTAAATAAGGTGGTTCTTTATAGAAGATTTCTTGTTTTAAAATTTCAAATTGCAGATTTAAGCGTTTTATGTTTTCAGGAAGGAATAATTGCTTTTCCTCCTCATTCTTCTTAAATTCTAAAAATAGTTTCTTTTGATCGTCCCAAAATATTTGGAACAATTCCATTATTGTATATAACCCTTAATATTTTACTTAAATCTTGCAAATTATTTAGATTGTAATTATTATTGAGTTAAATCTTTAAAAAATATTGAGTTGCTTAATTTATTGATTTTTATATGATTTTAAGTTTAATTCTGAAAGAAAGTATATAGGCCTTTTTAAATTGTACTTAAAATAGTCAATTTCTTCTTTCGACTGTTCTCCAATATAATTATCTATATCAAGTACCAAAATTGCTTCTTGATCATGTAATTTTCTTAATGCAATCTCTTGTAGTTTATCCCATTCCTCATTAGAAAATTTTTCTTTATTCAATAAACCGTCCACGGAACAAATATTCACCAGTTTTTTATGGATTATCTGAAGCATAGACTCAATTTTAATAAAATATTCTCTAAAACGAATAGAACCAACTAGATAAATCTTATTTTCTTTTATTTTTAAAAAATCATAATCTTTAAAATCAGCCAAGAAATTCTTATTTAATCGTTCCTTCTTCATAATATTCTTATTAATGGTCAATTCTATTTAATTCTCATATGAAGTTAAACACAGTCTATTTAGCAGAAAATTTGGATTTCTTAAGTAATATGAATTCAGATATAGTTGACTTAATCTATATTGATCCTCCATTCTATAGTGGTGTGGATTATAAAGAGTTCTCTGATTTATGGGTTTCGGTAGATGATTATTTAGATTTTATGAAACCACGAATTAAGGAAATACATCGTGTTCTTAAGCATTCAGGTAGTTTCTATTTGCATTGTGATAACAATGCCGTGTTTGACTTAAAACCTCTGTGTGATAACATCTTTAAAAGGAAACATTTTCGTAGAGAAATTGTTTGGAATGTTGGTAGTGTATCCGGCTTTAAGAGTCAAGTAAAAGGATGGGTAAGACAACATGACACACTCTTATTTTATACAAAATCAGATAATTACACGTTCAATAAACTATATAAACCCTATAAAGAAGATTATATTCAAAAGATGTTTAGATATAAGGATGAAGATGGTCGCTTATATAGAAAAAGACGTGGAGGTCGTCAATATTTAGATGAAAAACCAGGAAATGTGATTGGTGATGTTTGGAATGATATATATTCTTATCAAACAAGGACAAGGTCAAAAGAGTATTTTGGATATCCAACACAAAAACCGGAAAAACTACTTGAGCGAATTATATTAGCATCCTCAAATGAAGAGGATCTTATTGCTGATTTTTTCTGTGGTTCAGGTACTACCTTAATTGTAGCTAAAAAATTAAATAGGAATTGGCTAGGTGTAGATAACAATCCTAAAGCAATTGAGTTATGTAAGAAAAGATTAAAAATTAGTTAAAATAATAAACAGCAATTTAGTAAGATTTTATTTTAATCTCTTTTAATTATTATATCCTCAATCCCAATCCACTCCTTTGCCTCCTCCAGACTAACCACAATTTTTCTTTTAGAGGACTCTGCTCTTTCTAATAAAATTTGAGCTTCTTTATCTAAGACAGGATTATCTGCTACAATATAAGCCGATCTCACTAATC
>JBHLMP010000070.1:0-13302 GCA_048938025.1 Promethearchaeota archaeon | reverse complement strand
CTTTAATTTCATCAATGGATCTGCCTGTTTTAACTCGTAAACTCGATAATTTTTCAAAGGATTTTGAAGATAAGTTTTATGAAGATCTTAAAGAATTTGTGGGCAATATGACACCTTTCGAATCAACCAAATATTTAATCAAGAAAAATTTTACTCAAAAATATGCATTTCTTACGGAATAGAATCATATCATTCTTTTTCTTTTTCTGAATGATTTATTTTTAGAATTTTCTCTATTGTTTTGATAACAGCTATTTCTATTCTTTGCAAAACTTTATTATATTCTAACTCATCCAAGTAAAAAGGGTCTTTAATTTCTAAATTTTCAGTTTCACCAACAAATTCCATTAAAAGAAAAACTTTCTTATCCAAATTCTCAATGTTCTTAAATTTTCTTTTGAATTTGTTAATATGCCATTTTCTTTCAAATCCTAATATGAGGTCTTGGTTTTCAATTAAATCTTTCTCAACATCTTTCGCCTTAAAATCGCTTATATTAATTCCTTTTGAATTAAGATATTTCAATGTTCCCGCTTGAGGTTTCTCATAATAATGATAAAGACCAGCAGAATCAAAATGAATTCCTTTCAGTTCACCTTTATATTTAGTTTCTTTTAACCATTTTGCAAAATATTCAGCAAAGGGTGACCTGCAAGTGTTTCCAGAACATAAAAAAAGCACATTATGGATTTTTGTCAATTTAATCCTCATCAAAATTTATTTTACTTAGCATTTCCGTTTATTTTAGAAATAAATGTGTTTTTTAATACAAATACCTTATTCAATAAAAAGCAGAAATATTAAAAAAGATATCGTTAATGTCTAAAAAGGATAATACTTATTTAATTAATCACTTTAAGAAAAAATTATTAATTGTCATTTATATTTAGGATATTAATTTAAATATTAATATGAAAAAATAAATTTACAAAAATGATTGAGGACTATTGGAATTCTTTGAAAATTAAAACTGATATTCTAATAATTGGAGTTGAATCTCCGGACTATCATTGACAATAAAGCTAGCGAAATTAATCCCAGATCAAGAAATATTTTTAATAACTAAGGAAAGCTTAAAAAAATTTAATAAATTTTATGCTTAAGGAGGTATGGTCAATAAATGGATGTATATAAAAGAATAAAAGAATTAAAACTTATACCTGTTGCAGTTATAAATAACGCGGATGATGCAGTTCCTTTAGGGAAAACATTAATTGAAGCAGGACTTCCCATTATTGAAGTAACATATAGAACTGAAGCTGCGGCAGAATCTATTAAGAGATTAACTATTGAATTACCAGATATATTAGTAGGAGCGGGTACAGTTCTAAAAGTTGATCAGGTGAAGGATGCTATAAAAACAGGAGCAAAATTTATTGTTACACCAGGATTTAACCCAAAAATTGTTGATTATTGTGTAAATAACAAAATTCCTATTATTCCCGGTGTTAATACACCTACAATAGTGGAATGGGCGCTTGATAAAGGTTTAAAAATCGTTAAATTTTTCCCAGCTAATCTTTCTGGAGGAATTATGATGCTTAAAATTTTGGCAGGGCCATATCCAGAAATGAGATTTGTACCAACTGGTGGAATAAATATTGATTCTTTAATTGATTATTTGAAACTAAGTAATGTTCTTGCGTGTGGAGGAAGTTGGATAGTAAAAAAAGATTTGATATCTACTGGACAATTTGAGGAGATTAAAAAATTAACTAAAACGGCTATCTCATTAATTCATTCAGAAATTGGATAAGGACAACATCGCCAAAAATTTTCTTCGCAGGGCTTTGGACATTCATAAAAAGTTAGATGATCCAGAAATCACTGAGGAATATTATGATTATGTCTAAGAATAAAATTTTTTTTATGAAACCTGTTTATATCGGATCATTTATTAGATAAGAAATATATAAAATTTTAACATTTTATAAAAAAGGGAGTTAGATTGAGAGTTAAAGATAAAATTGTTGTATTAACTGGAGCTGCTTCCGGAATTGGAAGATCTACCGCAATCTTATTCGCGAAAGAAGGTGCAATTCAAATCCTCTCAGATATAAGTGAAGAAGGTTTAAAAGAAACTCTTGAATTGATTAAAGATAGAAAAGATAAAACCACTATCATGAAAGTAGATGTAAGGAATCCAGACGAAGTTAAGAATATGATCGATTCAACTATTGAAAAATATGGAAGAATTGATGTTTTAATTGTAAATGCAGGAGTGGTACGAGTTGGACCAATAGAAACTTTTCCAGATGAAGATTATGATTTATTGATTGACGTTAATCTAAAAGGAACTCATTATACATGTAAATATGCTGTACCATATTTTAAAAAGCAAAAATCAGGGTCTATAATTACATTAGCTTCTGTAGCGGCTCATATTGGTCAAGTTGCCCATGCTAATTATTGTTCCACAAAAGCAGGTGTGCTAGGTTATACAAGAGCCTTAGCGTTAGATTTGGCACCTTATAATGTTCGGGTGAATAGTGTAAGTCCTGGTGCTACAGACACACCAATGCTACAAAGTGATGTTGCGAAACAAGCGAGAGATAGAGGGGTAACATATGAAGAAGTTAAAAAAGAATTTGAACAAGAAGGTGTAATGGGACGTTGGGCAACACCAGAAGAAATAGCTACGGGTATACTCTATTTAGCGACGGATGAATCTTCCTACATAACGGGTGCGGATCTAAGAATTGATGGTGGTTGGACAACTCAATAATAATCTTTTTTTTATTTTTTATTCGATAGCCTTTTTAATTGTTGCGTTGCAAGCAACAATCCCTATGTGTTTAACCATATTTATCACTCCCGATTTCAAAATAAATTTACTTATTTAATTATTACATTGTCATACCTCCATCAACTAAGAGACTTACACCGGTACAGAATTCATTCACAGTAAGAAATAGTACTCCTTCTGCTATTTCTTCGGGCATCCCAAGCCTTCCTAATCTCTGGCGACTGATATACTGTTGCCTTACTTCTTTAAAATTTCCTCCCCTACTTTTAATCCTTTCTGTCAATGATGGTGTATCTGTAGTTCCAGGACATATTGCATTTACTCTGATTTTATCTTCAAGATAATCTGCAGCCATAGCTCTGGTCATTGATAGAACTGCTCCTTTTGACGCTGTGTATGCAGCTCTATCTTTTACACCTTTAAATGCAACTGAAGAAGAATTATTTATAATTACACCTCGCGTTTTTCGTAGATAAGGAATCGCGTATTTCGTTACCAAATATATACCACGTACATTGACAGCCATAGTTTTATCCCAGTCTTCTGTAGATATTGTATCAATTGCTCCACCAAGTACAATTCCTGCATTATTAAACAAAATATCAATTTTACCATAAAATTCTATGGTTTTTTCAATTATACGATTCGCTTCCTCTTCCACTGAAATGTCTGCTTGAACAAATATTGCATCTTCTCCCGAGGATTTAATTTTTCCTACGACATTCTTAGCTGACTCGGTTAATGAATTGCAACAAATTTTTGCACCTTCCTTGGCAAAAAGAAGAGCAGTTGCTTCACCAATACCCGCTCCAGCTCCCGTTATTATAGCAACCTTTCCTTTTAGTTTCATTTTTTTTATCATTGTTAGATTAAATTTAGAATAGATGTGGATAAAAATTATAAAAATTAAATAAAATTTGATTTTTATTTCATAAAACTTTAATGGAAAGAGAGTAATTTACTGATAATAACTCTTAAATAGAATTAATAGTAATTTGATAGAAATGACATTGAGAATTTATAATGAGCGATTTGTTGATGAAAAAGGTCGAACAGTTCTACTTAGAGGTGTAAATTTGGGAGGAAGCTCAAAAATCCCATTTTCTCCCAATGGGGCAACACACATAAAAACTGATTTTAGAGATCACAAAAATGTTTCTTTTGTTGGCCGTCCATTCCCTTTAAAAGATGCCGATGAACATTTTTCACGATTAAAACACTGGGGCTTTAATTGTCTTAGATTTTTAGTTACTTGGGAAGCAATTGAACATAGTGGACCAAAAAAATATGATAAAGAATATCTTGATTATTTAGAAGAAATTTTAAAGATTGCTGGAGAATATGGTTTTTATATATTTATAGATCCTCATCAAGATGTTTGGAGTAGGATGACAGGAGGAGATGGAGCCCCTTGTTGGACATTTGAAAAAGTTGGTTTAGATTATACTAAATTTGAAAACTCAGAGGCAGCATTTGTAATGCAACACAGATATGACCCTGATGACCTTACAAAATATCTTCCAATGCATTGGATGGGGAATACTTATAGATTTGCGAATGGAATGATGTGGACTTTATTCTTTGGGGGAAAGCAATTTGCTCCTTCATGTATGGTTGATGGAATTAACGCTCAGGATTACTTACAAAACCATTTTATTGATACAATAAAGCAAATAGCCATAAGAATAAAAGATAATCCATATATATTAGGATTTGATATACTAAATGAACCATCTGAAGGTTGGATTGGCAGATTTGTAGATGGAAGTGAATGGGAAGGAAAATCTGAAGTATTGGGGTATGTTTTTACACCAATTGATGCTATGCTTACTGGAGCAGGATATAATAGAACTATTGGATATCAAGAAGTTAAGAGATTTGGTATTAAAGAAACTAGAAAAGAAGAGCTAAATCAGGTGAAAATATCATGTTGGTTAGAAGGATTTGAAGATATCTGGAAAAAAGAAGGTGTATGGGGATTAGATAAGGACGGAAATCCAAAGATTTTGAAAAACGACTATTTCATTTATAAAAATGGAGCAAAAATTGATTTTTATAGAGATTATTTGTCTCCTTTCCTAAACACCTATACTGAAGCTATCCGAAGTGAATTTTCAAAAGCAATAATATTTTTTACAGGACCTATGGAAAGTGTGATGAAAGGAGAGTCATTAGAATTAGAAATACCACCTAATAGCGTACATGCTGCCCACTGGTACGATGTAGCTACGACTGGTACGAAAAGAGCAATGCTTAAAGCTAATTATAATCTTATTACAGGAAATCCAGTCATTGGTAAAAAAAATGTACAACAAATGTTTATCACACAGTTATTAAATATTAAAAATTACTCTACTTCTTTTTTTGGAGGAATTCCAACAATAATCGGAGAATTTGGACTGCCTTATGATTTAAATAAAAAAGAAGCTTATGAGAAGTTAAAAACTGAACCAGATGAAGCTTGGAAAACACATACAAAAGCACTAAACAATTATTATAATGCATTAGATGCTAATCTATTACATGCATTACAATGGAATTATACTGCAGATAATATTAACGAATGGGGAGATTTGTGGAATTTGGAAGATTTATCAATTTTTAGTAAAGATCAACAAGTTGATCCAGATGATATAAATAGTGGTGGAAGAGCAATTAAGGGCTTCTGCCGCCCACGTTTCATTCGATGTACAGGAATTCCATTAAAAATGGAATTTGATATAAAGGAGGGATGCTTTTATTTTAAGTTTGATGGCGATACTTCTATAAAAGCTTCAACAATTCTTTTTGTTCCAAGAATTCAATATCCGAACGGTTATGATATAAGTATTTCTGAGGGTGAAATAGAAAAAGATAAAGAAAATCAATTAGTATCTATAACTATTAAAGAAGATGGAATCCATACGGTAAAAATTACACAAATTTAAATTTATTTTAAACAATTAACATATACTTTATATTCAAATATAGGAATAGAATTAGATTATTTAAAAGAAAAAAAGATTTCATAAGTTTTTTTTTAATCCCAATTTAGATTTTTATAATTTTTTTGTGTTACTTCTCCAAGCCCTTCTAATATGCTTCTTGTACCTTCTTTTTTATAAATTTCCATTAATTCATCCATCGAAGTCGTTCTTCCGTTTTTGGCGGATAGATATGCTAAGAGAACCACTGCAACACCTTGCCTTGCCTCTTCTGGTGTAAATTCTGGTTTCTTATCTTCTAAAATACATTCAGCAAAATATGCATCTTCATGACCCATAGAAATTTTATAATAGTCAGGAAATGGTCCGTGTTCAATTTGCGGACTATAAAACTCTCCCTTAACCTCAGCCTCAGGATGTGACGAAAATAATTTAACTGGTCTTTCCCAGTCATGATCTTCAAAAATAGTACCCTTAGTTCCATGCAATTCTGTTTTATTCGTAAGCGGATGCACCGTACTAGAGGAAATATCAACAGTCACAGTAGCTCCACATTTATAACGCAATAGAATTATGGCAGTATCTTCTCCTTTATTTGGGGGAGATTTCAAAGTTTTACTTAACCAACATTGAGCTGAATCTACTTCCCCAAGAAACCAATTTAACATAGTAAATTTATGGACTCCTTGATCTGAAACTACACCGCCACCACCCTTGGTGTAGGTAAAACTCCAATTATCAGTATCAAAGAATTGCGAACTAGCATAGGCACCTTCATAAGTTCGACCAAGAAATACATCACCAATAAATCCACGCTCTATTGCATCTTTTATAAATAAATGGGCTGGTAGGAATCTATGATTCTCAGCTATCATAAACTTTATACCAGCTTTTTTAGTTACTGCTATCATCTCATCACATTCCTCAAGCGTGGTCGCCATAGGTTTTTCACAGATGACATGTTTTCCAGCCTCAGCCACAGCAATAACTAAATCTTTGTGTAGATAGTGTGGCACTAAAACCATAACAGCATCAATATCACTTTTTAAAAAGTCATCTAACTTCGAAAAAGATTCTAACTTCGAATATTTGGCTGCTTTAGCTAATTTCTTCTCGTTAACATCGTATCCCGAAATAAATTTAATTTGCGGATTATTTTTGGTACCTAGCTTATGGAACCGCCAAACGGCAGAACCCGCTCCTATTACTCCAAACTTTACAAAATCACTCATTCAATTATCCTCCAATAATTTTTCACTAATTAATTAATATAGTTTATGGTTTTGAGGTTTTTTTTCATTTAACAAAAATATTCTTATCTAAACTTGAGAGCCTCTCACACCCATTATTAGTTATTCTATAACAATCTTCAATTCCCACTAAACCTTGATTTTTGAAATTCTGCCAGATCTCAATATCAAGTACCATGTTCTCTTCAAACAATCTATCTAATTTCTTTATTGGGCTAAATAGATGAGTTTCCTCACATTCTAACCCTATACTATGGCCCGTTATAAAAGCTCTCCCCTTCTTTGTTAAAGATTTATGAAATTTAATAGCATTATTATACAATTCTTTTATATTTAAATCAGGGTGAATATTTTCTTCACAGAATTCTTGAACTTTTATCAATCTATTCATAACTTCCTCAGCTCCTTCAGGTATCTGTCCTATCACTAACTCTCGACTAACATCTGAGACATATCCTTTCCAAATAGTTCCAATGTCAAATCTATTAAGATCTCCTGCTTTCAGAGTAGTTCCTACTCCTGGTGCTTCAGGATCAGATTGTCCCAAATTCATTGTTAAATGATCCCATCCTTCTGCACCTTCATTAACGATTGTTCTCCGGGCGATTTGTAATAATTCTAAGTCAGTAATTCCTTCATAAGATGCTTCAATCATATTAATTATAGCTTTTTCAGAAATTTCTGTTGATTTTTTTATTCGTTTTACCTCCTCTTCAGATTTAATTAAACGCATATCTAAAAAAGCTTGATCGCCATTGATAAATGTAGCACTTGGAAATCTAATCCTAAGATATTCAGATTGATAAGAAGGCATAAGAGACTCATATCCTATCTTTTTATTTGATAAACCCCATTTTTCAATCTTATCAGATACTGATACCATAGCACCTTTAGGAGATCCTATTCCATGAATATCACTTACCCATGAAAATTTATCTACGCTACGAAAATTAATCCATGTTATCAAACTTTCCTCACCGTCTCTCCGTACTAAAGATAAACTAGGGTATTGATTATATAAAACATATAAAATAGGATTTGGAGCTACATGTAATGTTGGTAAACCTGTTAAATAAAAAACATTTACGGGAGTAGATGCAATTAGCACATCTATATCGTGCTTTTCTAAAATATTACACGTTCTTTCTTTATTAAAACCAATTGGTTCCATTTCTCATCATACCATAATAAATTTTTTTTATATATTTTCTTATGAAAATACTTATTTTCAATATTCCTAAATTTTTGATTCTTAAATTAATTCATATTATCTCCTTCAAATCTTCTCATTTTCCCAAACAAAAAAAACAGTATTTGAAAAAAATAAATAAATCCTTAGTAAACTTCGCTATTCAATATCCATGAAGATTTCTAATTTCTGTAATGAGTTCATATCGCCCTTAGTTTTAAGTTCTCCTTCCATAAACGCTTCCATTGGATCAACTTCACCGGTAGCAATTCCTACAAAAAGATCAGAATTAATTTCTAAACCCATTTCAGCATTTTCATCAAAACCTTCCTCTAATCTTGCTGTTTTGTTTTCAAAAATCATTTTTAATTTATAATTTAAGTCTGAAAATTCAAATTGCATAGTTTTATTAAATCCTTCAAATTCATCCGCAATCTCTGGATCGTCTAAAATCTTTACCCATTTATTTAAGGCTTCTTTAACTTCTTCAAGAGTGGCCAATAAAATACACCTCTTTTCTTTTAGTAATTAAATTATCAAATTAATAATTAAGTTCTTTGATATATATTGAAGTTATTTTGCTTTTGTTTTATTTATAGTTTTATTGTACTTATTTTCACTAAAAACATTATTAATATTTTTCTTAAATAATTAGATTTTTCCCTTTTTTTTAAGGTCTTCTAACACATCTTGTGGGTATTTAGCTTTAAACCAAGGCATGCTCGAATACCAATGGCTTAACATTTTAACCATCAATGATGGTTTATTCTTATTTTCATTATTTTTATGAAAATAAACTCTTCGGTATTTCTCGGCATATTTCCAACCTCTTAACTTTCTTCCTGCAAATCTTGTTTTTGGTTTATAAGTCCATTTTACGTAATTGATTAACCAAAATTGTGTTTTATGACAAGCTAGTAGTTGATCGATTAAATTAAAACCCTCTTTCTTAAAACCAAAGAAAAAATTTGGGCTTAAAGTTGAGTAAAAATAAAGTGTTGGAGTAAAGTTGATTAATTTGTTATGAATACAGTAATATATTGCCCTACCTGTATTTACATGATCCATGTGGTAATAAGGCGTATAAATTGCTTCTGGTGCGAAAATTACATCAGGTTTTTCCTTCTTCAAATATTCAGCAATCTCATTTACAAAATCTCTGGTAAATTCTATTAAACCATCAACATATCCAAAAAAGTGTATATTTTCTGGAGGTATTCCGTGAATGCTTTGAGCATTGTACAATTCTCGTGTTCTGACTTTTGCAAGCAAATCACCTTTAAATTTATCATATTGAGCACTAGGAAGGCCATATTCACCTTTAGTGATTGAAGCGATCTTAATAATATGATTATTTTTACTTTTTATTGCAAGGTAATGGATAAGATGCCCACAGTTTATTTCTAAGTCGTCCGGATGTGGTTGGAAGAATATTATTTTTGCCACTTTTATGACCTTACTTTATAGCTTCTAATTGTGCTTGCCTTTTTGCTAGCAGAAACGAGCTTAATAGGATTAAAGAAACCCCAAAAATCACATAAATGATAGGAAAGAATGTAGGAGGCGTTAGCGTAAAAACAAAAAAGTATGCTATTATTGGAGTAACTTGTATAGGTACTTGTTGAATAGGAATCATTCGACTAGCGTTAGCTACTCGAAATGATTGTGAAATTTTCATTATCCCTAGGATACTTGCTACAATTAAAATAACTGCACAAGCTAGAAATAAGAAAAGTTCGCCTAAAGTAGCATTTCCTCCAAAAACATGAGCAATTACCGCCATTAGAGGTGCGATCCAAAAATTAGTTAAGGAAAATTGGAATCCTGAGGATATTGCTAATAATATTCCTTTTAATTTTTCAACTTTTCTCTGTAAAATCTCACATATCAAGGAACCTAAAAATAAAACAATTGTAAAGATTATCATGTTTAGAACAAGATCAATAGCTAAAATGTTTATGCCAGCGATGTCTATACTTAATTCAGAAAGGCCTAATAAAAAGATCGCTATAATCATTAAAATAATTCCGATTATTTCTTCCTTTTTTAAAGTTTCACCCACAATTTTAACAGATCCTATAGCAAGAAAAATTAAACCGAATGCCATCAAGCCTGGTATTAAGGCAGGACCAATATAAATTTGAGCAATCATGAAAAAAACTGAACCTATTGCTAGCTCCATTAATAACCCTGTTATCCAAAGGGGCTTTTTCACTAAACTTCTAAAGAATTTTGCTTCAGGGGATACTTCATTAACTACTTTTTTTTGCAGCACTAAACCTATATTATTTATACTTCCAGATAAGATAGCTAAAAAAACACCTAATAAATAAAATGAACCATTCATTTTTTCCAAACACTTCTTTTAGTTTTTGTTTAAAATAAGAGGAAGATAAGATAATAATACCTTTGCGTTAAGTGTTTATAAAACTTTTTTGCCTTTTACTAGAAACTAATGATAATTTAAAAAACATTATTTAGTTCTAATTTACTGAATCAGTGAGAGATTTACAAATTGATTTTACTTCATTTTTAGCAAATTGTAGAGTAGCACATTCCCCTAGTTCTGCTCCTGCTCCTTTTATTATGGCTAATTCATCTTTTAATGTTAAAGTTTTTTTAAAGTTTATTATAAGTTAGAATAAGGAAATCATTTCAGACCTAATATTTTACGAGTTTCAGATGGATCTGCTGTTTCACGACCTAGATATTTACTAATACTCACATAATTCTTAACAATTTCGGCATTATTTTTTGCTGTTACTCCTTTTCTTATAAAAGGATAATCTTCAGTACCAATTCTTATGTTTCCACCATGTGTAAGAACAAAGACTAAAAGTTTCATTTGATCCTCACCCATTACACTTACTGTATGGACAGAATTAGGTGGTATATATCTCTTTCTATGCATATATTCTTCGAAATTAGCAGGACTCCATGTTCCACCAGGCCAATTAAAAAATAATGTTAAGATATGAGGTTTTGCCCATTCTAATAATCCTTTTTCTATTAAATAATTTAAATTCCAATAGGAACCATGTTGCCAAACTTCCCATTCTGGTCGGATATTTGCTGCTTTACATTTTACACAATATTCTTCTAATTCCTCTAAAGGATGTAAAACATCTACAGTTACTTGAGTAAAGTGTTCAGCATGGTGATTTAATATAACAGACATCATATCTGGTTTGGCATCAAAATCACCTTTTCTTTTAGGGATTGATTCACTCGACATACCAGCTTGGATAAGAACATCACAATTTTCCCGTATACGCCTCACAGTTTCAACTTCTTCTCCCCTTGGGAGATGAACATGGATAATCGCAGCACCAGCCTCATAACAGGCCACAACATCATCGACTAATTGATCAATTGTCTGTGGCCAATTCTTAACTTCAGGATATATCCATGAATTTGCTGTAGTAGCAGTAATAATTAACTTTTGATTTTTATTCATTATCTTATTCATCCTCTTGGATTAATTATCTTGAAACACGTCCAGAGGTATCCCCGCCCATTAACTTAAGAACTTCATCCACCGAAACTAAATTAAAATCGCCTAAGATCGTGTGTTTTAGACAGGAGGCAGCAACAGCAAAGTTAAGTGCATTTTGAAGATCTTCTTTGTATGTGAGTAATCCATAAATTAAGCCTCCCATGAAAGAATCACCTCCACCTACTCTATCAACAATTGGTGTTATTTCATATTGAAGGCCTATATACATATTATTTCCATCATATAATATAGCTGACCATGTATTATAGCTTGCAGAAATTGATCCTCTAAGAGTTATTGCCACTCTTTTTAGATTTGGATATTGTTTTACTATTTCTTCAACTACAAATCTAAAATTTGCGGCATCTAGCTTTCCCGTCGTCACATTTGTATCTGGAGCTTTGATACCTAAAACTTTCTCTGCATCCTCTTCATTTCCTATCACAACATCACAATATTTAACCAATTCAGGCATAATTTCTTTGGGTTCTTTTCCATATTTCCAAAGTTTACTCCGGTAATTTAAATCACATGAAACTGTGATTTCTTTTTCTTTAGCAACCTTTACAGCTTCAAGACAAATATTTGCTAAATTTTGAGAAATTGCTGGTGTAATACCCGTCCAATGAAACCAGGTTACTCCTTTAAATATCTCGTGCCAATTAAAATCTTGAGAATTTGCTTCTGAAATGGCAGAATTGGCTCTATCATAAATAACCTTACTTGGTCGAATAGAAGATCCCATTTCGAGATAATAAATTCCAATTCTATTCCCTCCTCTCACAATATTCTTCGTATTCACACCAAATTGTCTAAGGAATTGAATACAAGCATCACCGATTTCATTATTGGGCAATTTAGTTATATAATCAACAGGAATTCCATAATTAGCTAAAGATACTGCAACATTAGCTTCACCTCCACCATATATTACATCAAAAGAACGAGTTTGGATAAATCGTTTAAAATTAGGGGGGGAAAGTCTAAGCATTATTTCTCCAAAAGTAACAACTTTTCCGCTCATTATGAATCTCTCTCTGAGCTTTTTAATCTTGAATTTATGGTTTTTTCTGTAATAATTAATTATTTGTAATGATATATTGAAATATTTAAACTTTTTATTCCAAAAAAGTTAATTCTTTTTTAAAAAAAAAGTAAATCATCAATAAATTTGGATTGAGAATTTCAGGGAATAAATATGATGGAAAAAGAATTATCTGGAGATTATCATAATGCTATGATTAATTTTGAAGAAAGTTTAAATTTTTTTAACCAATTATAACAAGTGCAAAATGTCGAAATGGTTCAAGAGAATATTAATGAATTAAAAAGATATCATTTAGGAAAAAACTATTAATTGTCATTTATATTAAGGATATTAAAAATATATTTATAATAATAATTAGGAAATTTTGGAGCTCTTTGAAGATTAAAACTGATATTTTAATAATTGGAGGTGGAATCTCCGGATTATCATTAGCAATAAAACTAGCGAAATTAAGGCCAGATCAAGAAATACTTTTAATTACTAAGGAGAGCCTCAAAGAATCTAATACGTTTTATGCTCAAGGTGGTATTGCTTGTGTGTGGAATGAAAACGATAATTTTGAGAACCATATAAAAGATACCTTAATTGCAGGAGATGGATTATGCAATGAAGAGATTGTTAGAAAAATTATAACACAAGCGCCAAAAAG
>JBHLMP010000069.1:4645-13346 GCA_048938025.1 Promethearchaeota archaeon | reverse complement strand
GCGATTTTTTCTTTTAATAACTACTTAGAAAAACTAAGAAAAGATAAGGAGAGTTAGAATTGAATTGTGATAAGCTTTTTGTCTATGGGACATTACAATATGGTCAAAGCCGACATTTTATTCTCCAACATTTAAAATTTGAAAAAGCAATATTACCAAAATATAGAAAAGTCTCTCCCCCCTCGTTAGGGTTTCCATTTATTATACGGGATGAAAAATCACAAGTAAATGGTGAAATTTATTATGGTTTAGATAATGAACTATTTCAATCCTTAGATCTGATTGAAGGAGAAGGTTCTTTATACCATAGAATTCTAGTAAAAGTGAAAATTCTTAAAGAGCAAGAGATAGAATCTTATGTTTATTATCCGGATAAAAGACTTATTAATAGTTATTTATAGTTAAAACGGGTGTTCATTATGGAAGAGAAAATTGATATTAATAACGAAGAAAAAAATAAGGTTGTTCTTATTGATAATTACCCGATTGGATTTCCAACGGACAGGATCTCGAGAATTGAGTCAATAGTAAATGAAAGCATAGCTAATGTTAAACTTGATACAATACATTTTTCTAAATTAAATTTAAAGGACTTAGAGGATTATATTGGAATCATCTTATCTGGTTCCAGTTTAAATGTTTCAGATTTCTATTATAATGATAAATTGAGAAACTATTTTGATCAAGAGATAGAATTAATAAAAACTATAGAGCACATACCAATATTAGGAATATGTTTTGGATTTCATATAATTGTTTTTGCATTTGGAGGTCAAGTTTGCAGGATGCGAATTCCAAGTTTATTAGGAGGAAGAATAATTTTTATTCTATTAGAGGAAGCTGATAATTTGATAACAAAAAAAAACATACCTGTTGATGTATTCCATAGAGATTTTGTCTCTCCTAATGATATAAATATTCATGATTCTTTTGACATAAATTCTATATCTAGAATAAAAAGATATAATTTAGTTCAATATATTCGCCATAAAAACAAGATGATTTTTGGTCTCCAATTTCACCCCGAAACTCATGATGCTTATCATTTTCGTTCAAGTATTTACGATGAGAAAATTATTGCTAAAACAAGAGATGTTGGGGAAGAAATCATTAATAATTTTGTATGGCTTAGTTTACATAAGAAAAAAATTAATTCATAAAGAAAGAAATTTTTCTAAAAGATTAATTTTCTACCAGAATGAATTTTTACAAAATAATTCTTATAATTTTCTAAATCAGCATGGATCTCTTTTAGATCTTCATTTTCTAACATTTTGTTGAAAAAATTTAATACTGATAAATATAATTTAGGAACAAAAGTATCAACTTGAGAGAGTTCATATGCCAAGTCTTTTATTGATGCAAAATCTATTTTTAACTCAATTTCTCTTCTTTTAATTTTTTGTAAAAGCTCCTTTTCAATCTTTTTTCTAGCTATATTACTCCATATTAATTCATAGGCAAAATAATTGACAGCTTGCACACTTTCAGTCAAGATTGCTACTCCGGTTGCTATAGCAATACTACCAGTAACAAAATATACTGTTAGAGTTCCAAGTAAAAGAGTTATTGATCTATAAATTATACTTTTTACTAAACTCTTCTTCCACTCTATTTCCTTCAACTTCATTATCTATTATAGCTCAAAATATTATTATGTTTATAATTGGATTATTATATTTAGGAATTATATTCATTTATTATATATTAATTTTAGATTCATTATATTAAGTGATTTATTGAATTTTTTTTAAAATCATATAATTTTTTTCTGCTTTTCTTAATAATTTAAATAAAATATCAACTCAAAAATAATTCTAATAAATTTTAAAACAAAATCATGACTTTTTTTAAATGAGAATTCTAAAATAACAAAATATTTTTGCTGTTCTAGGAGTTTATAAAAAATGAGTATTTACGCCGATGACGTTATAAGCTTTACATCAGTTTTAAAGATGTCTTATAATTTTTTAACGGGTAGAGATTATTTAACAAAGAGAAAACAAAAAGAGAAAAAGAAGCTAATTTCTGTTGCATTAGGTTTTCCAGATTTAGTTTTTGCTGCTAATGCAATACCTGTATTTCCTATAAGAATGGAGAAATTCAAAATTAATTTATATTTGATGGCATTAAATTCAGCCACATCCTTATTTGGTTGGGATCTTACAACTAAAATATTAGGTATTGCTCGGCAATTAGACTTTTTAAAGGTCGTTGAAAAGGTGTTAGATGATGTTGTTAACTCGGTTAATGAAAAATATAATAATATGTATGATTTAGGAGTAGAGAATGGAGTACCTTCTGATTTATGTTATGGAATGAATGCGCTCTATGGAATGCATAAATCAAGAGGAAATCTTTTAGATGCTAACCTAAATTTCGCCATGCGTTGCGGTGAGTGGAATAAATTCTCTGAATCGCTACGAACAATAGTTCCTAATCAAATTTGGGTAAATATTCCTCCAAGAGGAACAGAAAATGAAGATAAAACTTTAGAAAATATGATAGGTAATGTTAAAAAAGCAATATCAGAATTAGAGGGTATAACTGGGAATTATATTACTGACAATAGTTTAAAAAAACAATTTCGTATAGGAAATCAAGTGAAAAGGTTTTATAAAACAATTTTATATGAAATTTGTACATCTGATTTTTATCCTTGTAATCCTGCTACTTTTGCTGAAATATTAGCTTTATTAACAATTTCCTTCCAAGACTACAATTCTAATGCACAAAGATATTTAGAAAATATGAGTCAATTAGTTACTGAAATGCGGGAAAGAATAAAAAAAGGGATAGGAATGGATGTATCTGGCATGCCACGTATTTTAATAACCCCTATGTTTGGTGGCTGGGAACCAGAAACTCATGAAATAATATATGAATTAGGTGGTAGATCATTATATGCCGATTGGGATATTTTAGGATTACTTGAAGAAATTCCCGTTTCAGAGAATTCAGATCCAATTGAAGATTATGCTCAATTTTTATTAGATGCCTCAACAAAAGGCATAGGGTGTGATTCTGAAGCATTAACTAATTCTTATTTAAATTTTGTTAAAAACTTAGAAATTGATGGGCTAATATTTAATCAATTATTTGGCTGTCCTTCACTTTCAAATTCCTATGAAATCCTAAAAAGTAAAATTAAGTCTGAACTTAAAGTCCCCGCAATTGTTATTAATTTTAGAAAAATTGGTGAAAATGTGGACCTTGTAAAATCACAACTTAAAACCTACATGGATGTATTTAAGTAAAATTGACTTAAAATATAGAAAGGGAATAATTTAAAATACTTATTTTTTAAATAAATCAGAAGGTCTGATAAGATGAGGTTCTTCTTCCTCTTCTTTCTTCTTTTTTTCTTTTTTCTTACCAGGTATATATCCATAACCCTCTGTTGCGGGGGCTGGTGTTGTTGATGATGCTGGGATTGGTGGTGTTGACGACATCGTTGTTGCAAGAGGAGGTGAAATGCTTATTCCTGCAGTTATTGGTTCTGGTTGCTTACCCACGCTCATTGTTTGAGGATTAATAGGTGCTATACCAGTACCTTTCAGTCCTTTTAATTCACTTAATACTTTTTCTAAATTCATTGATTGTACACTTTTATTCATAGTATCCATAATTTCTTTTAAAGATTTTGACGTTTCTCTCAAACCCTTTGGATTAATTCCTGTAAGTAAAGTATCTAGATTTGCACTTATGCTTTCATTTAGCTCCTTTAAGGAGTCTATAACTGTATTCCAATGTTTATTCATTTGAGATTCGATAACGCCAATCATTTTAATTGTCTGGTTCATAAAATCAACATGACTAGCATAGCGTTCTTCATCCTTCGCCCGAAGGTCAGATATCAGCATTATTAGCTTCCTTAGAGCTTCTTTTTCTTCACTCATTTTTAGCGAATTTCCTTTTTATTTTTCTTTATTATAATTATGATTATATAAAAATTTATATTTATTTCATACTTTATTTTTTTTCTCATTTCTTATTAAAAAGAGAAAACTTATAAGATTAACCTTAAGGGAAAGAAAATTGAGGTATAAACTTGAGAAAAAAGCTAATTACTTATTCAATGATGTGTACCTTTAGGAGAAATGAAATCTTACTAAAAAGTTAAATAGTATCCTATAATTACTAACTATTAACTCTATTAATTTTATGGCGAAAAAAAATGAAAAAAAACACAAAAAGAGGAATACTTTTATTAATATTGGGGAGTACTCTAGCATTATCTAGTTTTATAGGTATAGAGTTTGGTAATTATAGATTAAATCCCCAAAAAAATTTGGATATCTTCGAGGACGTGATCCCACGTACTAGTAATGGTCAATCACTTGTTTTTGGTACCATCGCAGGTCCTCCGGATTTAGATCCGCATTTAGCTTGGGATTCGGCTAGTGGAGATGTAATTTCCCAAATTTGTGAAGGGTTATATAAATTCGATGTAACAGATCCAGCCTATCCATTAATTCCAGTACTTGCAACAGATCTTCCGATTGTGGAAGGTACAGCGGAGATGCCAGAATTGATAATCCCTCTTAGAACCGGTGTTACATTCCATGATGGAACACCGTTTAATGCGGCAGCTGTAAAATGGAATTTTGACAGATTGTGTTATTTCTTAAATTATTCAGGTAATCAGTATTTACCTGCCCCATTTAATGTACCATTATCATCAGATGTCTACTTTGGAATAACCAAAGTATATGCCCTATTTACAGTGGAAGGCATCCCTGTTATTAATCAAACAATACTAGAAGGCACATACACCATTAGAATTAAGATGAATATGCCCAAGGCATCCTTTGTTAATATATTAACTTTTGATTCCACATTTATGCATTCACCTACCTCTGCACAACTACAAGGGAAAGAACTTGATTATCTCACATATGCTGATGGTGATGTTTTAATTGGAACCGGTCCTTTTATCTATCAAGACTATATTATAGATACTCAAGTTACATTTACAGGTAATCCAGATTATTGGCAGGGAGCTCCACAATTGACAAATCTAACATTTTTGATTATTGAGGATGATTATGCATTGAATCAAGCAGTATTAAACGGTAGTATTGACCTATATGATAACCCAAGCCCAGAATATTATGATCAATTCGAAGCTGATCCTGACATCACACTCTTGGATGGTGGATCTCGTATATATATTAACTACATGGGATTTAATGGGTATATGGTTGATACAGAATTCAGAAAAGCAATCTCCTATGCGGTTAATTATTCCTATTTAATAGATGTGATTTTGGAAGGAAATGCTAACAGGGCGAAATCTCCAATCCCTACAGGTGTCCCAATGTCTAACTATGGATTCAATTATCCTGTGTTTAACCGTTTATCCGCCCAGTTGATCATGCAATCTATGGGATATGGAGTTGGCTTTACAAATGATGATCAATGGCTTGCGGTTGCAGACTCAGGGGGGTGGGGATTTGGGTGGAATATAACTGCCCAAATTGAAGGTACTACTCGAAGAGATTTAGGTTATGCTATTTCAGATAATCTTAGGTATTTAGGAATAGATGCTCCAGTAGTACAGATCTCTTTCTGGGATATAATCACTTGCATGGAGTCAATTTCTGGACCATTGAGAAGAGACATGATTCCGATGTACATACTGGCATGGGCTCCTGATTATATCGATCCGGAAAATTTCATTACACCATTATACAGTAACAGAAGCACAGGTTGGGTCAATACGTATGATTATGAATTAGAGGTATTAATGCTTGCAGGAGAGACCACTGTCGATCTTATTGCCAGACAAGCAATTTATGACGAGATTCAGAGGAAATTGGTTGAAGAACTCTACTTCCATGTTTGGATGGCAACATATAAGAATTATGATGTTTATCAAAATTACGTAAAAGGATGGATACCTAATGCCAATGATAATGTAGATTTATATCCTGTTTATATTGAATTAGAGGATATAATACCCCCGGATATTACCGTATATTTACCGGAACCTGATCAAATATTTAGATATGATGTCCCTGAGTTTTTAATTACCATCGATGATGATTCTCCAATAATTTCTATGTGGTATACGTTAGATGGAGGATTAACTAATTACACATTTTATGAACTATCAGGAACCATCAATCAGACAGCATGGGAGGAACAAGAAAGCGGAGTAGTTACTATCACATTCTATGCGGAAGATGAAGAAGGAAATGTAGGATCTGAAGCGGTTAATGTTATAAAGGAACAATTGTTGTTTGTAGAAATGGTGGATCAGTCTTTTACAGAAGAAGAGTTTAATATAACGTTTTCAATATATGGTGGAATTGGGCAACCAATTGACTTTGCAACGATAGAAATGTGGTGGGATGGAGTAGAGGTTTCAAGTAAAGTTCAAAATCTTGGCAGTGGTATCTATTTTGTATCATTGGATCCCATAACAGTAGCACCTGGCGAAGACCCTATACTGCTAAATATGACTATTTCTGCGGATGGATATCATGACAAATATTTTGAAACATATCTCGCGGTCGATCCTGATGTCTTAGATAAGGAGGCACCTAAGCAAAAGAAGACAATAATTTCTGGATATGAATTAGGATTATTAATCATCATTAGCTGCGGAGCATTGTTAATGTTCATTAGGAGAATGAAGAAAGCTTAAAAATTAAATTAATTAACTATTTTTTCCTTTTTATAATAATTTTAATTATGCTTAAGTCACTCTACGATTATAAAGAATTATATATATTTATTATATAAAGAACATTATCGATGTTATATTCATTAACATTAATAATTTAAACTCAGGCGGAAAAGGAAATTGTCTTTTAAGAAATTTATGTGGCTAAAAAATCCTAAGATTTATGAAATAAATACCTGGCCATGGCTTAATAATTTATCAGAAACTTACAATTCCTCTATCAATTTAAAAAGTATTCCTGATGAGGTTTTTAATCAAGAGATTAAATTTTTCGATGCCGTTTGGTTAATGGGAGTATGGGAACGCAGCCCTGCGGGAAGGAGAATTGCTCTTAACCGTCAAGATTTACAAAATGAATATCACAGAGCTTTACATGATTTTGGTGAGAAAGATGTTGTAGGATCCCCTTATTCTGTTTACTATTATCATGTCGATGCTAATCTTGGTGGAGTTGATGGCTTAGAAAAAGTTCGGAAACAATTAGAGGAACGTGGGATTCGACTAATATTAGATTATGTACCTAATCACGTTGCTATTGACCATATTTGGATTTTAGAAAAATCTGATATTTTTATTACCGGAACTTTAGAGGATCTGATGGCTAATCCAAATAGATTTTTTTCTGTTGGGGAAACAGTGTATGCTAATGGTCGAGATCCTTATTTTGACCCATGGACGGATACCGTCCAGATTAATGCATTTTCTCTTGAAGCTCGTAAAAAGGCAATCAATACGTTATTAAGTATTGCTGAATTATGCGATGGAGTTCGTTGTGATATGGCAATGCTTATGACTAATAATGTATTTAAAAAGACTTGGGGTGAAAAAGCTGGAACTTCACTTGAAAAAGAATTTTGGAAGGAAGTCATTCCAGCAGTAAAACAAAAGTTTCCAAATTTCTTATTTATAGCAGAGGTATATTGGGATATGGAATGGGACCTTATACAGCAAGGGTTTGATTATTGCTATGATAAAAAACTCTATGACAGGTTAGCTCATGAAACGATAAACGCAGTTAGAGAACATCTCAAAGCAGAATGGGATTATCAGAGTAAATTAGTTCGATTCATAGAAAATCATGATGAGCCTAGAGCTATAGAAAAGTTTGGAGAAGAACGATCAAAGGCGGCAGCTATTATAACTTTAAATTTACCAGGAGCAAGGTTAATATATGAAGGTCAAACTCGTGGTTATAAAGTAAAATTACCTATTCAATTAGGAAGAAGGCCATTCGAAGAAGAAAATACGAAACTTCTTGACTTCTATAAAAATTTATTAAAAATTATACCTGGAAGAGAATTTGAAAAAGCAAATTGGTCCCTCTGTAGAGTTGAACCTGTTATTATTGATGATCCTTCTTATCAAAATATAATCTCTTATCTCTGGTGGTATAACGATATTTTTCGACTGATTGTGGTTAATTATAGTCCATATCATGTAAAAGCACATATCAGACTTAAACAAATCAATTTTAACCTTGAGAATTGGAATTTTGCAGATTTATTACATCAAAAAAATTATAGTTATAACGGAGAAGACTTAGATGAATTTGGTTTATATATAGATTTAAACCCCTGGAATGGTCATATCTTTGATATTAAAAGACAGTAATACTTATTCTTAATGTACAGTTACTGTTTTACTTAAATTCAATGGTTTATCAGGATCTAAATTGTGAGATAAAGCAGCATAATAAGCCAATAATTGTAAAGCAGGAATGAAAGTAATTGGACTAAAAAGATTATGGTATTTGTCCCCTGGTTGTGGAATGCGAATTGTTGCATCACTCAATTCAGTTATTTTTTTATCACTTTCCACGACAAGTGAAATAATATGACCTCCCCTTGCTTTAAATTCCATAATATTGCCTATCAATCTTTCATACGTCTCATCGGGCGGTGCTATAAAGATAATAGGAAATCCTTCTCTTACTAGAGAAATTGGTCCATGTTTTGCATGTGCCGCTGAATAGCCTTCAATAAAACGACAGGCAACTTCTTTCAATTTCAA
>JBHLMP010000069.1:0-4545 GCA_048938025.1 Promethearchaeota archaeon | reverse complement strand
TGGCTGATTGCTATAATAATTGAATTATCTTCTAAAGAACCAGATAATTGTGTTTTAAATTCAGAACATTCTATTGCTTCAATATATTTTCCAAGAA
This sequence comes from Promethearchaeota archaeon, assembly GCA_048938025.1. Classification (GTDB taxonomy): domain Archaea; phylum Asgardarchaeota; class Lokiarchaeia; order Sigyniarchaeales; family SOKP01; genus Loki-b32. Next base: position 4,448 of record JBHLMP010000069.1, on the reverse strand, counting down.
ATCTAGTTATTATAAATTTACCCGCTAGAGAGGCATAAAAAGAGGTTCCAGCAGCAGTAATATATATGCTTTTCGCTGAAAGTAAAATTTCTGCGAATTCTTTTAGAGATTCATTAGATATTTTCATCGTTCTGCTTAAAGCAGTTGGTTCTTCATAAATTTCTTTTAACATAAAATGTTCATATCCCCCTTTCTCTGCCGCGTCAATGCTCCATTCAATATATTGAATTTCTTTTTCTTTTGGATTTTCTATATTATCAAGATCGTAAAATTCTACCCTACCGGCTTGTAAAATTGCAATTTCATCATCATCTAAAATATAACAATTTCGGGTATAGGGGAGAAAAGCAGGAATATCTGAAGCGCAATAGGTTGTTTTTCCTTCTTCAATTCCAATTACAAGTGGAGATTCTCTTCGAACTGCAATGATTGTATCTGGATTATCCGCATGGCATATAGCGACCCCAAAAGCTCCTTTACATCTTTTCATGGTTTTAAACACTGCTGTTTTGAAATCTAAATTTGATTTCATATACTCTTCGATTAGATGTGGAATAGTTTCGGTATCTGTATCAGATTTAAAAATATGACCTTTTGAAATCAATTCATCCTTAAGTTCAAAAAAATTCTCAAGGATTCCATTATGGACAACCGCAATTTTATCATGGCAATCCAAATGAGGGTGACTATTAAGTTTTGTCGGTGCTCCATGAGTTGCCCATCGTGTATGGGCTAGAGCTAACTTAGAACCATTTGGAAATTCATCTAATTTCATTTTTGTATGTATATCATCAATTTTTCCAGCATCTTTTTTAATATAAAGTTTAGAATCATATTGTACTACGATTCCACATGAATCATAGCCTCTATATTCCAAACGTTTAATTCCTTCAAGAGCTACTTTTCCGATAGGTTTATTTTCATTTGTAACAATACCGAAAATTCCACACATTTATATTTATCACAATCCAATTATTTTTTTAAATCGAAGTGAAAAAACTTATAATAGGAAATACATAGAATCGTTTTCTTATTTAAAAAGAATTTAAAAAAGAAATAAAAATATTTTGATATTATTTTAAAGAGTTAAAGGAAATATAATTCCTAAATATTTTTAAAATTCTAAAGAGAATACGGAGAGTTAATTTTTAATTAACAACACTTATTAATGATTATTGTAAATCAACTATTAAGTTTGGAGATTGCAAGAAGGAGTGGCTTAAATCCGGAGGAATCAAAATTTCTTACGAAGGTTAGTAATCTATAGAATTAAGAAATTCTTAAATTAAATTTAATTTCTCCATTTTTTCCTTAGCAACATTATTCATCTCAATGGAATGGTTAATATCTATTGTTGATTCCCCGGAAATTCTTAAATAAGGACTTGTCCCAGACCTTCTTATTAAAATCCATCCGTCGTCTAAATCAAATCTACAGCCATCCATTCGATTTAGGTTGTTAATTGATTTTCCTAAATCTTCAAAAGATTGTTTCATTTCATTAATTATTTTTTGATGAATTTCTTCTGTAAAAGGTATATCCTTCTTCAATTTGAATTTAGTAGCATAGTAAGGATATTGAGGTATTTCTTTTAATAATTCTTTTAGACTTTTTCCAGAATTAATTATTAGTTGTATTATGTAAGCAATTGTAACTATTGAATCAGGTCCATAATGAAATTTTGGCCATATATAAGTACCTGAAGTTTCTCCTCCCAAAAAACCCCCTTTTTCTTGTAAGGTCAAAGCAACCTTAATATCTCCTACTTCTGTCCTAATAACATCACAGCCTAGAGGTTTTAATACATCCTCAATCAAACTAGATGAATTGACAGGAGTAATAACCTTAAGTTCTTCTTTAGGTAATTTATTTTCTTTAATATAGTGTTTTGCCATTAGTGCCAATAATCGAATAGGATCTACAATTTCTCCATTTTCATCTAAAAAAATAACCCTATCAGCATCTCCATCAAGTGCTATTCCAATTTCCTCTTGTGGTGAAATTTTTAAATACCTAGAAATTTGTATTAAATTTTCTTTACTTGGCTCTGAATGGCGTCCTGGAAATCTTCCATCCATTTGACTATTTATAGTCATAATGTTTATATTATAAAACGAGAGCAATTTAGGAACAATATCACACCCTGAGCCATTTCCAGGATCTACTAAAGCATTTAATTTACTTCCATCGAATTGTATTTTGTTAGTTATTTCGGTTATATGTATGTCATTTATATCATTAATCTGAGTAACTTTTCCAATTTGATCATATTCAATATTTATAAAATTTTTCGTATCAAAAATTTGAGAAATTTCAATTTCTTGTTCTGGAGAATATCCTACTCCTGATGGATTCCATAGTTTTAAACCAATATAGCGTGGGGCATTGTGCGAGGCAGTGACCATTACACCAGCATCTGCCTCTAAAAAGCGGAGAGATGCTGCTAATGTAGGAGTGGTAACAATTCCTAAAGTCTTAACATTACAACCAGTGCTAACGAGCCCAGAGATTAATGCATATTCTATAGGTAAAGCAGACATTCTAATGTCTTTACCAATAACAACCGAGGCTCCAGTTTTTAAATATGTTCCTAATGCTAATCCTACATCTAAGGCCATTTGAGGAGTAAACTTTAAATCTGATTCTGAGTAATTTTGAAATACTCGTCTTATACCAGAGGTACCAAAAATAGAGTTTGTCATTATTATTTTTATTTGCTTATTTATGTAATGGAATGGAATAATCAGCAATTGAATATAAGATAAAGAAGGATTACTGCTTTTTATAGTTAATTTCTGTTTTTAATCAATATTTAGTATATCTAATTAGATTAGTTCATTAAAATAATCATCAAAAACAAATCATACCTCAAATTGCTTGAACTCAATTAGAAAGGGTAAAGTATTAATTCTTTTAAAAATTTTATTTAAATAAGAAAAAGTGAAGATATTATCATGCATTTCCTTTTATAAAATGATATTTCAAGGCTTATTCAACATTTTAGATTTATACCTTAATGATATTGATATTTTTTATAATAATATAGATAATTATTTTCAGCAAAAAATCAATAAATCTTTTGGAGATTTTAAAATTGGAAAAGAGAATATAAATCAGACTCTGGAAGATCTCACTTCATTTCTTATAAAAAAATTTGTTGAATTAGGTTTTGAACAACTAGAAATTGAAAATGATTTTTTAGATCCTTTTTTAGAACTAAAGGAAGAAGATAAAGAGAATATAAACTCAATAATAGAACTCTATGAAAAAAAATTAGCACCAATAATATTTGAGATTTTTTTAGAAATAATTGTTGATTATCTTGTAGATATAGAAGTAACACCTCTTATGCTAAAAGCAAAATCGGAAGGATTTTTATCAATTGAATTTATTATAGAGTTGCGGAATTTAAAAGATTTATTTGAACGGTCACCAGAAAAATTGGAAAATTTAAGCAAATACCTTCAAATTCGAGAAAAAATAATTACCAAACTTATGGAGAATAAAAAGAAAATAGAAAGTCTTGAAGATTTAGAAAATCCTCAAGATAAACTTCAATTATCTTATCTTATTTATAGAATAATCGATTTTTTTCATTTGCAAAAAAGATTTGACTTTTCTCACATTAAAGAATATCTTAAAAATAATGTAGATGAATGGTTAATCGATGTCCCTTTAATTACTCTAAAAAATCCTGATATCTATTTCTGCGGTATTTACCTAGCTAAACAACTCAATGTTGATTTTGATAAGGAAAAAGTAAATCAGTTTTTATTAAATTTATATGAAGAAGCTGTAGATGAATATGAAGTGCCCCTTATTGAAGCTACAGATGGAGTATATTATTATCTTAAATCTACAGATTTAATGGAACTATGGTTAAACGAAGATCAAATTAATAATTTTATACTTATAGACCCAAAATATTTCCAATCTAATTATTTGAAAGATTTTGAAACCTCGCAATTGGTCGTAATCTTAAAACTTTTTAAATTTTTGGAAGGTAAAATATTAGACCACGAAATTAAAGCTATAACTGATGAAATAGAATTACGAGTTACTTCTGAAGGGATAAAACAATTTAGAGATGGTTTTGTATCTTCTGAAGCTACTTATTATGTTTTGTTTTGCAATTATATGAGAAATACTCTTGATAAACTAAAAGATTATGCTCTTTTAGATAATATTGTTTCAAGAATTTATAGAAATCTAGAATTGATGGATTTCTCAGTAGATACAAATTACGATTTGGTAAGTGAATTATTTTATTCTGTTGAGAGTTTAAAATTATTTAATTGTATAGAGACTAAACAAATGATAATTCATCTTGCTAAATACCTATTTCCTGAAGAAGTTGTTAAAAAAATATCAAGTAGTGAAGATATAATTAGTACTACAGCAAGATTTCGACATTTGAAGGTAAATAAGATAACAGGAGAGACTATTTA
>JBHLMP010000068.1:4258-13595 GCA_048938025.1 Promethearchaeota archaeon | reverse complement strand
TAAAGATAATGGCTCCTATTAAACTAGAACGTCAGCCACCATGGTTTTTTCAATATATAGAAAGCTATTCCCATGTTTTACTCGATATTAAGTTTCATAAATGTGAGAATATAAAAGAAAGAATAGATTTTGCAATAGAATTAGATCTCAGAGGATTTGAAGGATTATTATATTATATTTATAGACCAAATTATAATATAATCAATTTTGATATAATAAGTCATAAAGAAGATTTTATCCATAAACTGGAAGATTTATATTTAAATATTAACACTAAGGCATCAATTCAAGCATTAGATTTTATTTTCATTCCTTTTGGGCATTTTACAGAAAACAATAAATTTATACCCAAGATCAAATCTCGATATGTGGTGCCTACTTATCAAATATTTACTTGGTCTCCTTCTTTATTATTCAAGAAAGTTAAATCTATAATTAAAATTGACAATAAATATACAGAATTAATCCCTTTGGATGATGTTTATGGGTATTACTATAATTTTGATAGCTCATTTAAAGGAAATAAAACAGAATATCTTTTTAATTTAATTAATGTTTTATGTACGTTTGATAATTCACCTCATTATGAATCGATAGTTTCAGAAATTAAATCACTAATTTCAAAATCCAATGAATATTTATTTGAACTTTATCAAACTGAACTTCCTATTGAGATGCAAAATCTATTAAGAGAATTAGAGCGCTTGAAATTTAATATAGACAATTTAACTAAGGAAGAAATATTCCATTGGCTTGAAGATTTAATTTATTTTTATTCTAGAAGGACTCAAGAATAAATTATAATCACAATTCTTTTTTATACAACAACATTTACAAATTTATATCCAAATTACTAAATTTGAAAACTTATGTGTCTTGCTATACCTGGAAAAATACTAAAACTAAATGATGATAGGACCACTGCTCTAGTTGATTTTGATGGAATACAGCAAAACGTAATAATTGCATTAATCATGAATCCAGAGATCGGAAAATATGTTATTGTCCATGCAGGCTATGCAATAGAACAAATGAATGAGAAAGAAGCAATGGAAGCATTAAAACAATGGAAAGAAATCGCAGAGCAACAGGATTTAGATCTTTCAGAGATGTTATAAAATTACAATTTTTTTAAATTATTATTAAAATCCAATAAAAGCTATTTGGATTTCTTCTTTTTGTTATCAAAAGAATTCAATACGATATATTGAGCCCCGAAGAAAATTGAAAATCCTATAAAAACAAGAACTATCAAATTAAGTATAAAGTTATTATTTCCTATAGTTTCTAAAGCTAAAGCTATACATAATGAAATCATACCTAATACCAATAGATTTTCTTTTTTCTTTATCAAATCAATCTCCCTCCTTTTTATAATTTATTTTTTGGATTTCTCCAATAAATGCAAGTCAAAATTAAGTATAAAAATCTGCTCTATATATATCTATATAGATTCCATGATGATTATATATTTATTATATATCGAATAATTCTTCTTTCAATTTTTTCAGCTTAAGGTAAAGTTTCTTAATAGAATTCATCGCTTCTGAATTTGAGTTAAAATCAATAGGGGAAATTCCATTTAAATCGGCTTTCCCAATATTTGAATCGAAAGGAATTGTATGGTAAAGGGGTATTTCCCATTCATTGATTCGTTTATGAATAGCGTCAATCTGAGAATCGTCACTAATTTTGTTAGCAATTAAGAATATATTGATTATTCCAAGCTTTTTCGATAAATTAATAATTTTAGAACAGAGATCTAAAGATTTTTGGGAAGGTTCTGTTATTACAAGCATTACATCAATACCTTTGGCTGTACCTCTTCCAAGATGTTCTAAACCAGCTTCGAAATCAACAATAATAACCTCGTTCCTTTTAACAAATAAATTATAAAGTAATGTTCTTATTAAAGCATTCTCAGGACAGAGACAACCTGTTGCAGGTTCTTCTATGCTCCCCAAAACTAAAAGTTGTAATCCATCAGGACCTGAAACCTTAAATCTATCGGGAATATCAGATACTTCTGGATTAATATTATAAACTCCAGGACCGGCACCAGAAACATTTGTACGTTCTTCAATTAATTTTTTCATTTCAGATATTGGAACGATTTTTTCTTTTATATCCGTATCAATCCCTAATGTATAGCTTAAATTCATAGCTGAGTCATTATCAATTGCTAAAACATTAAAATCATCCTTGGCAAACATTCTTGCTAACGTTCCAGCTAATAATGTTTTTCCAACTCCACCCTTACCAGCGACTGCAATCTTCATTTGAGTTAATTATTGAATAAGAAATAATAAATATTTAGTTTGCAGGGTGTAAATTAAAAAGCAAAATTTAATTAAATTTGATAAGAAATTTGTTAGTTCCTTTATATAATATTATAATACTATAATTTTAAACTAACTATATCCATTAAGAAGGCTTTTCTTAAAATAAATAGTTTTTATCCATAGATTGTAGCCGTTTGGACATTTTTATCATTTCGCTGAAAATCTTATCATTTTCTATTGGATCTCCACATGCTATTAACTTATCATTTAATATCTTAATTTTAAATGTTAAATCTAAAAATTCTTTAGGAGGTTTTAGTTGATAATAATATTTTTTTTCACCATTTACTAATTCAATATAAACCCATTTACCGTCTGCCTCAGACCAATTCCAGCGATTGAGAGATAATTTCCGCTCCATAATTCTCGCCAGCATGCGTTAGTTTTGAGTAATTAATCTATATTATTTATAACAACGCTAAAGCACGATTTACCTGTTATTGTTTAAAGGTAAATTAAAACCAGTATTTAATATTTTTTTAATATTATATTAACGGGTTATTATTTTAAAAACCAAATTCTCTAAGTGCTTTTTCAGCAGCTTCTCGGACATCAACATCAGAATCTTTGTATAGTTCTTGTAATACCTCTTTAACTTCTGAATTATTAAATCTAGCTAATGCTTTTATTAAGTACATTTTTATTATCCAATCATTATCTCTAACCATTTCTTTAAAGGCATTAAAAATTTTAGGAGTTCTAATCATACTCAGTAATTTGATTGCTGTAATTCTTCTCATTCTCATGCTATCATTTAAATTTTTAAACAGTAGTTCTAAAATTTGATTTTGAGCTTGTTCTTCCAATAAATCAAACATTTTTATAAATAAAGAGGGACTTATTGATCTTGAATCATTATTTTCTGCAGGAATTCTTTGTTCGCTCTTGGTAAGAAGCCCTTTTTCTTGTTTTTTTAGTTTCAGTAATAAATTATTCAGCTGATTATTTGCATTTTCTAATTTATTGAATTTAACATTAAGGATTTCTAATTCTTCTTCCTTTAGAGCGATTTTCTTTCTATATTCAGCCTCTCTCTTTATCTCTAAATTTCTTATATCATTTAATTTGTTTTCTAATTCATTATTATGATTTCTTAACTCATCTGTGATAAAAACATTTTCATTTAAAGCATTTTTTAAATTTTTATTTTCGCTTTCTAATTCGTGTAATCTCCTACTTGTTTCTTCAATTTTTACATCAGAATCGACTTTTTGCTCTTCAAGATATGATTTGATAGTATTTTCCATTTTTTGCTGTAAATAATTCACTTTCTCTTTGTATTCATTGCTTTCAATAATTATATTCTCACGCTCTTTTCTTAAATCATTCAATTCTTCTGATATTTTATTCTTTGCTGTTATAGAATCTTCTAACTTAGAAGTAATTTCTTGAATTTCAGCTTTTAAGGATTCAATTTTTACTCTATTAATACCATTTTCTTCGGTTAATTGGAAGATTAATTTTTTAGCATCAATTAATTGTTGATCTTTATCTTCAAAGTCAATTTGCTGAGTGAAAAGAGATTTTTGTTGCATGTTTTCTATTTTTTCTTGTAACTCTTTTATCTTTTCATTTTTTAACTCGTTTTCTTCGGTTAATTGTACAATTACTTTATTTGAATAAATAATTTCTTCATTTTCGCCACTATAACTTTTAGAATTTTCTAGTTCATTACTAATATCTTCTATTGTCTGTTTTAAAATCTCAATATCTTTATCTTTTTTAACAAGTTCTTCCCTTTGATTACCAACCATCTCTTTTAAGATTTGAACATCTCCAGGTAGGCCATTACTTTCTATATCAGATATTTGGGCACGTTGATTCTGAATTATTTGCTTTTGCTCATTAATAGTGAAAGTTAATCTTATGACTTCTTCTCTTAAATACTTTATCATTCTCTCTAAATCCGAATGGGCGCGATTGGTAGAATCTATCGAATCGATTATGTCTTTTAATTCTTTACTCATTTTTTAACCGTTTGGTTTTAATAATGTTAAAAAAGTTTGGTTTAAAAAATATTCACATTTCTATCATTTATCTCTATAATTGCTAACAAATGATGCCTAATGATATCAGAAATAGTAATATTTAAAAATATTTTTAAAATTTATTTCTATAGAAATATAATTAAAGTATAAAAATACTACTGTAAAAAACGAGAGTATTGACAATGGCAAATGAGGAATTAGATGATTTAAAGCAGAATGATAAGGAAGATTGGGATGATGATGACTGGGAGGAGGAGGAGGATTGGGATGATGAAGATGAATTGGATAATTATAATGATGGAGAATGGGATGATGATTTCGAATATGAGGAGGAGGAGGAGGACTGGGAGAATGATGACTATGAAGAAGATGATGAAGATTTTTAAATCTTAAAATACGTACTAAAAATCTTATAATCTCATAAAAAAAGGGAGTAAGTTAAATATATTTTTTTAAATATTAAATTTTATAGAGTTTTAATTTCTCGAATTAAATCTCCTTGCATAATTGAATTAATGACCTTTTGATCTTCTGAACCCTCAACTTGACCAAATATGGTGTGACTATTATTCAAATGGGGAGTCTCTACATGAGTTATAAAGAATTGGGATCCATTTGTATTTGGACCTGCATTAGCCATTGCTAGTATACCTGGTTTATCAAATTTTCTTCCTGATTGAAACTCATCTACAAAAGGATATGAAATTTGCCTTCCCTGGTAAGGAAAAGAGTTAATTCCCACAGATCTAGGCCCACCTGTACCATTTCCAAGAGGATCTCCACCTTGTATCATAAAGTTTTTAATAACACGGTGAAATTTAAGGTTGTTAAAAAATCCTTGTTTAACTAAAAATAAAAAGCTAGCTACAGTTAGGGGTGCTTCATTATCAAATAAATTAAGATTAATATTACCTTTTTCTGTTATTAGAATTACTTTTGTCATAATTATTCTAAATTATGTTAGTATTAAAATTATGTTTAAAATACTGAACTGACTATTTTTAAATTTATAAAAGTTTTAAAATTAATAACAATAAATTATTTCTATAGGTATATTAAATTCATTCAAAGCAAGTATTAATATAATGATTGATTACGATCTCTCTTTCTTTTTTAACCCAAACAGTATAGCAGTAGTTGGAGCAAGTTCTACGCCTGGAAAAGTTGGATATAATGTTTTAAAAAATATAATTGAGTCAGGATATAGTGGAAAAATCTTCCCTATTAATCCAAAAGCTAAAAATATCCTTGAATATAAAGCATACAAGAGTGTTCTAGACGTTCCAGAAAAAATTGATATTGCAATTTTTGTTATTCCGAGTACAAGTGTTATTCCTGTTGTTGAAGAGTGCGGGAAAAAAAAAGTTAAGGGAATCGTCGTTATTTCAGCAGGTTTTAAAGAAATTGGCGGAGAAGGGATAAATCGTGAACATGAGCTAGCTCAAATAGCAAAGAAATTTGATATGAGAATAATTGGCCCAAATTGCTTAGGATTTATAGGATTACACTATAATGGGTCATTTGCGGCTAACACGCCTAAAAAAGGACATATTGCGATGATCTCTCAATCTGGAGCTATGTTAACAGGCATGATGGATTATTCCATGGAACAGGCTTTTGGTTTTTCATGTAATATTAGTTTAGGAAATAAAGCTGATTTAGATGAGGTCGATTTTATTAAATATCTATCGGAAGATAATGATACAAAAGTTATACTTTGTTATTTAGAATCCATAGAAAACGGAGAAAAATTCTTAAACGTCGTGTCTAAAGCGGCTAAAAAAAAACCAATAATAATTTTAAAAGCGGGTGTTAGTGAAGCTGGAGCTAGGGCAGCTTCAAGTCATACTGGCGCATTAGCAGGCTCAGATATTGCATATGAGCTAGCTTTTGCAAAATGTGGTATTATAAGGGCAAAAACCATAGAAGATCTTTTTGACTATGGTGAAATGTTCCTTTTTCAACCTATTCCTGAAAAAAACTCTTTTGCAATAATAACAAACGCAGGTGGTCCTGGAATAGTAGCAACTGATGCTTTTGAACGAGAAAATTTGAAATTTGCTAAATTTTCTGAACCAATCCTCCATCAATTAAGAGATAAACTACCTGTAGAGGCCTCCATATTCAATCCTATTGATATTATTGGAGATGCATCCCCAAAACGATATGAATTTGTTATTAAAACTATTTTTGGCTTAAATTCTGATGAGTCAACTATAAAAATTAATGAAGACGATATAACAACATATGGAGCATTAATTATAATGTCCCCACAAGCTCAAACGCATCCTAATGATGTTGCCAAGTCAATTTATAACCTATCAAAAAAATTATTATCAGAAAAACCTATAGTATGTTCATTTATTGGAGGGGCATCCATTAATGAAGCAACAAAATATTTAAAGCAACATTTTATCCCTTGCTATCCCTTTCCAGAACAAGCGGCTCTGTCTCTAAAAGCGATGGTTGATTATCGTGAATATTTAAGAGTAACGCCGATAGATCAATTAGTCATCCCCAATTTCACGGTAAATAGAGATAGAGTAAAAAAAATATTTCAAAATGTTAGATATGATGAAAGAACGGTCCTTTTAAGCCATGAAACAAGTGAAATATTTGAATGCTATGGGATTAAAGCTCCAAAATCAAAATTAGCAAGAACGCCTCGTGAAGCGATGAAATTTCAAAAAGATCTGGGGAGAGTTGTAATGAAAATAGTAAGTCCACAAATAATCCATAAAACTGACGTTGGAGGAATTATTTTAGATATATTATCACCAGAACAAGCATTTGAGGCTTATATCCAAATTATTGATAATTCGAAGAGATTTGGCCCTCAAAATGCAAAAATATATGGCGTGGAAGTTCAGGAAATGATTGATTTTAAAAAAGAACAGAAAGTAAATGAATTAATTATTGGAATGTCGAAGGATCCCCAATTTGGGCCAATGTTAATGATTGGTTCAGGAGGAATTTATGCTAATTTTCTAAAAGATGTTTCATTCGCCCTCTCATATCAGTTCACAAGAGAAGATGCAAAACAAATGCTTCATAAAACCAAAATTTTTAGTATATTACAAGGAGTTAGAGGTGAAAGCCCATCAGATATAGATTCAATAATTGAAGTATTATTACGCCTCTCCCAATTAGTTAATGATTTTCCAGAAATTATGGAATTAGATATTAACCCTCTACTAAGTTTTATAAAAGGTTATTCTGCCGTAGATATAAAAATTACAATCTCACGCGAATGAATGAATCAGAAAATATAAAATGTAATAAATATAATTTAAAATGATAAAAGAAAAGAAGGTATAGTTATGGCAAAAGCAATTTATTTATGTTCTCTTTCTGAACATGTCGGTAAAAGCTTACTTTCAATTGGTATTATGCTTAAATTACAAGAGGAAGGCAAAAAAGTAGCATATTTCAAGCCTATTGGGATTCCGAAAGGTGCTTTTTCTAATAAAGCTGACAGAGATGTTGGTTTTATCCAAAGTACTGTATTTAAAACAACATTACCATATGATATTATTAGTCCCGTTTCAATTCCGGATTGTTATTATGTTGATTTAATTGATTCATCAAAAAAAGAAGAACACTTAAATTCAATAAAGAAAGCATATGATGAACTAGGAAAAAATGTTGATTATGTTATTATTGAAGGTGCACCAAGCATCAAAAAATATATTCGTGTTGGCTTAGATGACATTACAATTGCTCAAAAGTTAAATATAAATGAGTTAGTTTTCATACAAACTGAATCCTCTGATAAATGTATTGATAACTTATTTTTTACTAAGAAATATCTCGAATTTAGAAATATGAAATTTAAAGGAGTCATTTTTAACAAAATTGATTATGATTATAAAGCTAGAATCGAAGAATTACGAGAAGATCATATTGATAGATATGATATACCAATTATAGGACTTATTGATAAAAGTATTGAATTATTAAGTCCTAGAGTGTCGGAAATCCAATATGCTATCGGAGGAGAGTTAATAAATGAACCAGCAAGAGAAAATCTAAATCAGATGGTTGAAACCTATATAATTGCCGCGATGAATGTTCAAGCTGCTTTGAAGTATTTAAGATCTGTTAAAAAAGCAGCTGTCATTACTGGTGGAGATCGAACTGATGTTGCTCTTGCAGCTTTAAAGGAAGATGTATCAGTATTAGTATTAACCGGATTTATACACCCAGATGTTGCTGTAATTAGTGCTGCTAATGAGAAAAAAATTCCAATAGTATTAAGCCCGAGCGATACCTATACTACGATTAGAAACATGGAGCGCGTAAAACCTGGAATTCAAGAAGAAGAAATTCACTTAGTTTTAGAATTAGTGAAAGAGCACTTAAAATGGGATTTACTGCTAAAATAAGAATTTTTTCTTAAAACTATTTTTCCTTTATAGCTATTAGTAATAAGAATGTTTTGTCATCCAATTTTGTAGAAATATTAGTAATCTGCTAATCAGAAATATTTAAATATAATAGATAAAAAATTATACCCAACATCATTAGAAATCTAAAAAAAAAGTAAAAAAATTAAAAATTAAAAGGTTATTAAATATGGCTTTTAAAGATAAATTGTGGATATTAGGATTAGTTGGAGCAATTCTTGCATTAGTAGGGGCTTTCCTCCCTTACCTTGGCTTTTCAACCTCTTTTATGATGTACACAATTAGCATGTACCTGTGGTTGTTCGGATTTGTAATAGCAGAAGTAGGACCGTATCACCTGGGTGGGTTTGGTTTTGATCCATTAATGATGACTATTTTTCTTCTTCTCTTAGTAGGTGCAATTTTAGCATTGATATTTTCGATTTTAGCCAAAAAACGTGAAAGTAAGAGAGGTATGGGCATTGGTTTGATAATTGCAGGCGCTCTTGTACTAGTTGCTGTGTTTGTCCCGATTGCATATATAGCGACAATGCTGGGATTGATGTATGGTTATTTGCCAATAGGTATGATGCCCCTCCATGTAGGATTTTATTTACCTTTA
>JBHLMP010000068.1:0-4158 GCA_048938025.1 Promethearchaeota archaeon | reverse complement strand
CGACAATGCTGGGATTGATGTATGGTTATTTGCCAATAGGTATGATGCCCCTCCATGTAGGATTTTATTTACCTTTAATTGGTGGCATTCTCGCACTCGTCGCTGGAATTGCAGGGGTTGCTATGAAGTAAAACTTTTAAAGTATATTCTATAATAAATTAAATTAATTTATTTTTTTTCTTTCTGGTTTTTGTCTGGATTTATGTTAAAATTAAATAGAATAAAATCTTATTTGAATACAAAAAATCTTTATACTTCTGTAAGGAATTATAAAATGATAAAAGGAATTCAAAATAAGATTGAAATATTATGGCAGAAGCAGGAAAACATGTTTGGATTATTCCATTAATAGTAGGAATCTTAGCAATTGGTTCCCTTTTTGCTCCAGCAGCTAGTATGAATTATATGGGAGTAGTAACAGATGTACTTTGGATGTGGGGTTTTTATATTCTGAACGCACCACCAGTACCTGAGTATATAGCACATTTCATACAAAATCCTTTAATTATAACAATTTCAATTGTTTCAACAGCACTTATTGCAGTAAGTGGGTTATTGCTTATAATCTTTGCAGCAAAAAAGAGATTAAGACCTATTAGAAATATATCGATAATAGCGGCGATATTAATTATAGCAAGTGAAATTCTTTGGCTTATATTTGTGCCTCTATTCTTTCCATTTAATAATTATTCTTTCTGGAGTGGTTATCCTGGAAATTTTTGGAGATACTGTTATTATATGATGTGCTTAAAAATGCACGGCGTGGGTTTTGGAATCATAGGAGGATTTTTAGCGGCTGCATTAGCTTTTCTTGGAGTTGGTCTTGCAAGTTATTATTTAAAGGAAAGACCCCAAAAAGTCCCAAAAACAACAAAACCTATAGTGCCAAGTGAAGAAAAGGGTGTAATAGCTAAAACAGAACTTTTATTTTGTTCTGAATGTGGGGCAAAGATCGAAGATTCTAATCTTAAATTCTGTGGAAATTGCGGTCATGAATTTTAAAATATAATAATCTTTTTTTTTTATAAAATTATGTTTGGTGTTCTTTAGAAATTGTTAAAAATTTTCAACAGATTTGTCAATAGTATTTAAAATAAAAAGCTTTTTACCTGTTTTAGACAATTTAGTAAATTAAAATTTTAAATACTTTTAAATAGTAAATCAATTATAAAAAGTGGTGGAAAATTTGACTCAAAATCAAAGCAAAAAAGGTTTAATAGTAATTGGTGGGGGTATTACAGGTTTAAGTACTGCTCTTACATGGGTTCTGAATCATGATGTAAAAGAAGAACCTGTTGTCTTGATTGAGAAAGGATCAAAAACTGGAGGATATGTTACTTCTTATGAAAGAGAGAATTTTTTATTTGATACTTGCCAAATGATTCCAAATCTTTCTGACATCTTAGATTATTTAGGAATAAAGATTGATTTAAAAAAGTTTAAAGGTTACTATATGAGAATATTCCTCGTTAATCCTAGAACTGATGAAGTGAAAATCCTTGAATTACCATCTGGTGTTGAGACATTTAAACGGCAATTAATGGAAAAGTTTCCAGAAAGTGCATCAAAGATAGAAAAATTTTTAGAATATTCACGAGCAATGTATCTTGAATTATTTAATTTGAAAGTTGAACCAAGTATCATTGATATATTTAAAACTCTTGTTAAATGTCCCAAAATTGTAAAAAATGCTTCAAAAACATTCAAAAAGTATTTTGAAAGATTTGAGATTATCGAACCAGAAATAAAAGAGATATTCAACGTATTCGCTGAATTCAGCGCACTCCCTGCTGAACAAGTTTCTGCTCTAGTACCGATAGCAGCTATGAATTCACTTTTAGATGGAGCATTTCGCCCTACTAAGGGTTTCATAGAATTACCCAGAAAAATTGAAGAAAGGCTCCGTAATTTAGGAGGTGAAATAATCCTTAATACTTCAATAAACAAAATTATTATTGAAGGAGATAAAGTAAAGGGAGTTAGATTAAAAGATGGTACTGAAATTTACTCTGATAATGTTGTTACAACAATAGACCCAAAAGTAGCAATGATTGATATGGTTGGATTAGATGTCATTAGCAAGTTAAATAAAAAATATGCAGAAAAAGTAGAAAAAGTCAAAATGTCTTGCTCTTCAATAAATTTGAGCATTGGTCTGGATGATCAAATTGATTTAGCGGCATTAGGGTTAGATTGTGGATATAATGTTATTACCACAGGCGGAGATACTTATGACCAACTTTTTGATTTGTATGAGAAAGGTGAAATGGGATTTACCGATACTAGATTTCATATTGGTGTTGTCTGTCCTTCCTTAACTACCGGTGGAAAACCCAATATAACTGTTAGAATAACACCAGTGGCAATTGGAGATTGGTTGGAATTACGTAAAAATGATTATGAAGAATATGAAAAAAGAAAAGTTAAATGGGCAGAATTCTTTATTGATAAGGTTGAGAAATATCTAATTCCAGATCTAAGGAAGCATATAAAAGTTTTGGATATTTCTACACCCGCAACATACTCTCGGTTCTCTGGTTCTCCTACAGGAGCCATATTTGACATGGCACCTTATACAGATAACTTTGGAAGAACACGCTTAAAGATGAGAACTCCTATTAAAGGATTATATCAACCAAAATTTGTCCATGGTGTCTTCGGGTGCCTACTTGCAGGTATGCAAGTAAATGATATGATTCTAGAAGGACAAATAATGGATGGTAATGCACGGTATAAATCGTAAAATTATAACTTTTTTTATTTAATAGCCTGTATTTTTTACCATATATGGTCTAATTCCCAATAGTTATCAAATAAAATTTTTAATATATTTTAATTTTACTTATTCAACCCAAAATTTTCTTATTTACAAGTAAATGAAGCTCCAAAAAGGTTATTCCAAAAAAATTTCAGATAATTTGACTTTACATATATCTATTGATGATTTAAATGAATTACAAAGATTTATTTCATTTAATCATGCTGTACATCAAGAAGAATCGTTAAAAAAATACATAAATCGGTTATTTTTAGATCATCCTAAGAGAAATGAAATTTATTGGATTTATATAGAAAAGGATGATACCAAGAAAATGGTTTCTTCTATTGTACTTGCTCCATTAGAATGGGATTTTGATGAAATCTTAATACCAGTTTGTGAGATGGGGTTGGTTGGTACTTTAACTGAATATAGAAATAGGGGATTTCTTGGAATCTTAAATGAACTTTATGAAGAGATTATGGAACAAAAAGGATATTTACTTTCTATAATTAGAGGGATACCATATTATTACCGAAAATTTGGATATGAATTTGCTTTAAATCTCGATGAGCGGATATTTTTAAATAGAAATCAAATCCCATCAAAAGAATTTGAATATTTACTTATTAGAAAAGCTACAAAAGATGATTTAAATTTCATTAAATCGATTTATAATAATCAAACTGAAAAGTTCTTCATTGCCAATAGGTTTGATCAACATTGTTTTGATCATAAATTTATGAATGTAGATTTTGACAATAATTTTTCAAGTACATACATTATTGAAGTAAATGGAAAGTTAATGTCTTTTTTTTCAATAGGCATGTCTTATGATAGTGTTGGTTATTCACTTGTAGTTCCGGAAGTCAATGAGGAATGTATGATTAAAATTTTACAATTTGTTAATAAGCTAAATAAGGAAAAAGATCAAATTATTTTTCAAGTAAATTCCAATACAAAATTTTATCAATATATCTGTTCAATAGGAGGAAAGAAGAATTTAGGCTATGGTTGGCAAGTTAAAATTCCAAATATAAAGAGATTTTTACACGCAATTAGTCCCATATTAGAACGAAGAATTGAAAGATCTTCTTATAATGGATTAACTCAAGATGTAATAATCAGCGATTATAGAGAAATTTTTACATTAATTTTTAAAAACGGTAAAATTGAAGAAATTGAAGTAAAAAAGGGATATCCTTTCCAGGGAAAATGTGATGTTCAAATTCCAAGCTCTTTTTTAATAAAATTACTTCTTTCGGATAGATCCTTTGAAGAAATTAAATTTATTGTTAGGGATTCAATTTTGAAACCAGAATCAGAAGAATTGATTAAAATTCTATTTCCAAAAAAACCATCTCTTCCTGATACATATTATTAACTCTTAGTTAAATAAG
>JBHLMP010000027.1:0-53516 GCA_048938025.1 Promethearchaeota archaeon | reverse complement strand
AAATTTGGAAAAGAATCATTATCTGTTATTAAAGATGTTTGTAGAATACAAGGGCGAGCGTTAGGGTTAAAAATTATCAAGAAATTACCTAATTATAGATTGACCACCGTTGGCGAGGCATTTTCAAAGAGTCTTGATCCAAAATTTGTTAAGATCATTTTTCTTTCCGATGAAAAATTCCAGATTCAAGGAACTAAGTGTCCTTTCTGTTTGGAAAATACGTCAAGAGAATTATGTGAAGCAACCATGACAATTGATCATGAATACTTTCGAACTGCAGTAAATGAAAAAATTAAATTGAAAATTCTAAAAACTGTAGCTGCGGGAGATCCTTATTGTGATACTATTTATGAATTAAAAAGGTAGAATAACTCGTTTCTAATACATGTTAAGGTAATCTCAATCATTTTTATGAGAATTGTTATTCGAGACCCATTGTCTCGATGATACTTTTTTCGCCAGAAACTTCTTCATATATTTTATTTTGAATAAAATCTTCAGTTAATTGATAGGCTTTGTCATCTGTGTATTGAATAGGAGGATGTTTCATAAAGTAAGCTGAAGGTTGGTATAAAATACCACCTTTATTTCTATCAAGTGCCAACCTTAAACATCTTATTGCATCAATTACAACTCCAGCAGAATTCGGAGAATCCTCTACTGAAAGGCGTAATTCTAAGTTTATAGGTATATCTCCAAAAATATTTCCTTCCATTCGAATAAAACAAACTTTATTATCTTTTTGCCAAGGCACCCAATCACTTGGTCCAATATGAATGTTTTCATTTTTTAATCGGATTGCTGCTTGAGACTGAACTGCTTCTGTCTTTGATTGTTTTTTAGATACTAATCGAGTTCTATCAATCATATTAAGAAAGTCTGTATTCCCCCCTGTATTAAGCTGATACGTACGTGTAAGTCTTACACCTCTTTTTTTAAAAAGGTTTGTTAATATCCGATGTACGATTGTCGCTCCTAATTGAGATTTAATATCGTCTCCTATAATTGGTATGTTATTTTCTTTAAATTTTCGAGCCCATTCTGAATTACTTGCTATAAAAACAGGCATACAGTTTATGAAACCTACTTTTGCTTTTAATACACATTCTGTATAAAACTTTACTGCTTTTTCAGACCCTACTGGAAGATAATTTATTACCATATCTGCTTTTGATGTTTTAATTTCTTGTATTATTTCTTCTTGTGTTAATTGCTTTTGATCAGATAACACAAAGGAATATTTTTCATCATAATTTTGCATATGCGCTGGAAAACTATCCAATACTCGACCCATTTTAACAATAACATTTGTTTTAGGTACATTTCTATAAAAATTTTTGGTACAGTTAGGTAATTGGAAAATAGCATCCGCAACATCTTTGCCTACTTTTCTGTAATCTATATCGAAAGCAGCAACTACTTTAATATTACCGGGGTTATAACCTCCAATATCCCAATGCATTAAACCAATAGCATCCTTTTTTTTCTTATTTTTATAATATTGGATTCCTTGAATCAAAGCACTAGCACAATTACCTAAGCCTATAATGGCTATTTTTATATTACTCATAATTTCTCACTTTTATGATTTTTGAATTGGCATTTTTAAATCTGTATTTTCTTCTTATTATTTGAATAATCAAAGTATTCAGTTTTAGAAAGACCAAAAGGAGAAAAGTTAGAAGATTTATTAAAAAGTCTTATTAATTGACGATATTTTTGATAATTATCGATATCTAACCAAATAATATTTGGAAAGTCATAATAGCCAACGTTTAAATCTGAATTAAGAGCTGATAAGATAACATGTGAAACCCCAAATTTATCAAAATCTGATTCAACATATTGGCAAATATTCTTAATAATTTCAGTTTTTAATATAAATACTCCCATGTCTAATCGATTATAATGTGTCAAATCCTTTCCAATATCAATAATAAAACATTTTTTTCCATATACTTTTGTTGCATCCTTTCGGTCATAATAACCTTTGATATACATAGGATCTGTAGCTAAAAGAATATCTTCTCTTCTATAGTTTTTTATCATCTGAGAAAATACATTTTTTGAAAAAATATGATCAGCCATAGTTAATAAAGTACATTTGGAAGAAATTTTATTAAGACCTAAAAGAAGGCTATATCCATTTTCTCTATCTGGAATCTTATTATCAATAATCTCTAATTCAAAATTTTTTAGATCTATCCATGATGGTCCTATAGATTTTAAAATTCTTGTTTTGTATTTCATTTTATTATAAATTTTACTAGAAACTATCTTTATTTCTCTTATTCCTGCTTTAATCATTCCAACAATAATATATCCTAAAATACTCGAGTTCTTTAATTTCAAAAAATACTTTTTAAATCTTCTATCCATGAAATTAAATCGACTTGAAAGACCTGCAGCTAGAATTAAACCTTGGAATTCTTTTCTAGCCATTAATTTAATTCGCCTCTTTCATTAGTATTTCTAAATCGTGAATTTCTAATCTCGAACATAATTTAATTATTTTTGAGCTTTTAATCAACTCTAAAATATTATAGGGGAAATGATCAAGATCACTAAATTTAAAAAATTTAATTTTCGTGTAATGTTTTCTTAAACTCTAATAGTTTAATGTATCCATAAAAAGTTGATTTTTTGATTTCTAAAAAGCTACAAAGAAATTTTTGAATTTCTATCATAATTAAAATTCTTTATCAATTATTGTATTAATATTACCAACAATTATAAAAGTTTTAGCTTTTAATTAAAAAGATAGATCTTTTTTTAATTATATAAAGAGTTATTTTAATAAACAATGATTTCATAAGAATTTAGAGCTAACCAAATCAATAAAAAAGCTTGAAATAATACTGGATTATTCTAATAAAAATTTCCAATGGGTTTATTATTAATTCTTTTTAGAATATTTTATGTTTTTCCTATAATCTTATTATATAAAAAATCTAAACTTTGCATAGTATCTTTTAGTGAATTATTTTCAATAATTAGATATTTTTTTCTTAACCATTGGACTTTTGAAAATAATTCTTTAATAAGAATTGTTCCTGTTTCTAAACTTTCATGTGTATCTTTTCCAAAATTATTAGATAAATGAATTGCAATTATAGGAAGATCACAGATAGACTCAATATCTTCAATTAATTTGTTAGAATTAGAATAAAATGTATTAAGATGTCCTAAGTCAAGTAAAAAGTACAAAGGAGGGAATAAACGATTATAATAATGGATATCGTTTACATTTTCAATCAAACCCACAGTCATCGATTTTTGACGATTTTCAATAGCCAATGGAATTGAATAAGAGTTCGTAATTTGCATTAATTCTGATAATGTTTTAAATTGTTGTTTATGAGCCCTTTCCTTTATAGAATGAATATTATAAAAAGTTTCACTTATTTTTCCTGTATGTACAACAATATAAAGAGGTTTCCACTTTTTTACAAATTTTATCTCCTTGCTAAGTAATCTACTTGAGTAATCACGTATACTATTATCTAATGAGGCAATATTTACATCAATAAAAGATAAGTGGAAAGATAGTTGTAAGCCTGTTGAGTACAATTTATTAAGAAGTTTTATTGCTTTGCTTCGATGCTCTTGAAATTTAAATATAGGATTATCTAACTGAATTTCACATAAATCGAGATTTAAATCAAGTATTGAATTTAACTCTTTCTTAAAATCCCAATTAGAACGAATTGAAATTCCTATCACATTCTCATAAAAGATATTAAATCCTATAAAATTTTAGTGATTATTAGTAACTAATTTTAAAAGTAAATAGTTGATAAAAATACCGGCAAAAGGAGATGGCTTGGTTTCGAAATATATAAATAGACATTTTTCTCGGCCATTAACTAAACTAATTTTGCATTTTTGGCCAAATTGTAACCCAAATTTAATATCTGTTATATCAGCGCTATCTGGAATTATTGGTTCAATATTTTTTTTTATGAATTATCCTCTTTTGGGAGGTATTCTTGTTCAAGTATCAAGTATAATTGATGGTTCTGATGGTGAAGTAGCACGTGCCAATGGCAGAACTTCTTTTTTTGGAGGTTTCTTTGACTCTGTGATTGATCGTTATGTTGACGTTTTCATATTTGTAAGTCTTATTTTTTATTCTTTTAATGTTCTTTTGATTAAACATGCATTTTTATTAGGAATAATAACTATTACAGGTGCTTATTCAATAAGTTATACAGCTGCTAAAGTTGAGTTAAAAAAAGATATTAGTTTTTCTAGAACTATTCAAGGACGTGATACAAGGCTTTTTCTTGTGTTTTTAGGAGGAATTTTTGCAATCTTTACAAATTGGGCGATTCCAATATGCTTAATTACAATTTCAATACTAACTCATGGATCTATTGTTTTTAGAATCAACCAAATTAGAAAAGAAAAGAATTTGGATTAGTTCCTTTACTTTAAAAATGATCTTTAGTTTTTTAACATCATTTTTAGTAATATTAGATAACTTCATTAAGATTTTTAAGGCTTTAATTAAAAATATATTATAAAAAGAAAAATTATTTTTTATGTCCTAAAGGACATATTTTAAGGCAATAACTACAATAATTATTGCTTAATAAACTCTCAATGCATTTTGAGCGATCAATGTGGGTAATTACCCCTGAATTTTTTTTAATTGGTTCTTCATATATTGCTCCACCTTTACAATTTTTTACACAAGCTCCACATCCTTTGCAAAATTCTTCCAATTCACTAAAATCTCTCTTTTTGGTTTTAGGTATCTCAGCATCAGTTGTAATCATGCTCCATCTCTGTCTTGGTCCAAATTCAGGAGTGATTATTAAACCATTTTGTCCCATTACCCCTAAGTTCGCGGCTACAACGTGAGGACCATCTAAAAGTTTTCCTCCAAAAGGATGGTGTGCCTCGCTTTTATATCCTTGTTCCTTTAAGTATTCGGTTAATTCAGTTGTAATATCTCCCAGTACTTTATATACCCGGAAACTTTCAATTTCACAATTTCCGCTTGGTGCTGTTTTAACTTTATCCCACTTCAATTCCATACCAAGAATTATAGCATTTTTTCCATATACTTTAAGACCTTTAAAGATATAATTTTCATTAACAGGAGTATATCCTATAAAATCTACATCTAAGTTTTTTGCCTTCTTTTCAAATTCAGACCAAAAATCAGGTGAAACTTTTGTCTTTGTATTATTCTCATTTCCATACTTAGTTTTTCTTGCATTTTGAAAGCCCTTAAAGGTTCCCCTTAAATATTTACTAAATAATTTTGCACTTTCACGATCAAATACATCTGCGGGACCTAAGTTCAGATTAAATAATTCTTGAGGGATTTCAAACACTAAATTTTCATTTTTCCCTACATATGTAGGTTCTATTCCTACTTCTGACATACTTAACTCCTTTATAAATTGAAATACTAAAATTTTTACTTTAATTCATATTTAACAGAATATAAAGATAACTGTTATAGAAATAATCCTTCTATGTATAATTATCACTGTGGTAATGAATTAGAATCAAGATTTTGTTCAAGATTTTAAATAAATATATGAACACTATCATTTTTTCTTGGCAACACCAAAAATTCGTCTCCAATCTTTTAAATAGGGCAGATTTTCTTTTGCTTCTTTAATCCATGGAAGCGATCCATCCTTCCCCATATCTCTGATTAAAATATCTCTAAATTCAATTATTTTCTCATAAAAATCATGCTGACGTCGTTCCCAATTTGAAATCTCATTGTAAATCACAATTTTGAACCCTGCTTTGCGCAGTAAGGGTCGATAATCGCTCACTGTAGCTGGTGTTTCCCAAGTAGTAAACACAAATGACGCAACCGATTGTAAAATTCTTGCAATTTCACATATAGCCTTCATCTTATCTGGTATATACGTTAATGTATCAATACTAATTGCGCCATTATAATAATTATCAGAGAAATTAGTTGCACAAATATTTGCAACTTGAAATTTAGCCTTATCTTTCAGTCCAAAATCTACTATTCGTTGTGAAGCTAATTCAATAGCAATTTCTGAGATATCAATACCTACATATTTCGCATTCATTTCACGTGCTATCCACATTCCTGGTCCCGCTTTGCCACATCCTATATCAACGAAAGTCTCGCCCGGTTTAACATTGAGAAACTTGACGATATTGTGCAGATCTGTCATTGTTACAAAACTATCGGGATCTGCTTCTTCTGGATAATCATTGCCATAAATTTTTTTGTATATATCTCTTATGAACTTACTTTTCTTCTGTTTGTACCAAAAATTAGCCTTTTTTTTCTGTTTTAATATATCTGAAGTTCTTTCACTCATTGTATTTTTACCTTAGCAAAGCTCGATATATATGAATTTTGATATAATCACATATTAGTGTTTAAATAAAAAGTTATTTGTATCATAGAATGTTTCTTGTATCGAAAATCTAAGATTTCAATCCCACTTTTAAAGATATTCCTGCTTAATTTGATTTAAAATACGAAAATTTTTACTTTTATTTAAATTAAATGTAATAAAAAAATAATGGTTTTTAAGATAAATCCTCATCGGTATAATTGCCCTTTCTGTGGAAAAGAGTTAGAATCAAAATTTTCTAAATGCTTTAATTTATATTGTCAAGGACAGAAGTTTAATAAGGGAAATTTAGTCATATATAGATTAAATCCTGAATTTGGAATAGGTAGAGTTGTAAAGAAGTTAGATATCCCTGCTTCAAAATCTCTTGATGATGAGGATACATTTTTTATCAAGAAATTTAAAGTTATATTTAAGGATAATATCATTAAAATTATCCATCCAATTGATCTAGTTCATTATATCTTTGAACTAAATGAAAGACTTATTACAAAACAAGGAACAGGAGTTATCAATTCTGATGATTTCTTAATTAAAGATGGTTTAGTATCTTATGAATTTTTATTACCAAATGGTAAAATTACTCAAGTATTCGAACCTGATATTTATTCAAAATATGAAAGACCATTAGAAGCTTTAATTAAAAGTAAAGAATTTGATCCCCCACAGAATTTCTTAATTAAATATTGGGCTAACTTATTTCATTCTTACTATACTTCATATCAAATAAAATGCATAACAAACTCAAGACTTTCATTAATGCCCCACCAAATCAATGTCGCTCACCGTTTATCTGAGGAATATTTTCCAAGAGTTATTTTAGCTGATGAGGTGGGTCTAGGGAAAACAATTGAAGCGGGAATTTATATTAAGGAAATGATGGCAAGAAATTTAGCAGAGAGGATTTTAATTATAGTTCCAGCATCATTGCTAAATCAGTGGCAATTTGAAATGCAAAATAAGTTTAATATCCGTTTTACAATCTATGATGGAAAAAAGATAAAAGAACTTAAAAAAAAAAGGAGCTATAAAAGTGCTAATCTTTTAAGTAATCTTTTTTATTATGATAATTTAATTATCTGTTCACTGCAATTTGCCAGGAATCGAAAGTATATAGAACTATTATCCCAGGTTTCATGGGATATCGTGATATTTGACGAGGCTCATCATTTAAGACGTTACTTACTCAATGCTATAACAGGTTATTATAGAGAAACACTCAATTATAAATTAGCTCGTAACCTAAGTCAAAATGCCGAAAGTTTACTTTTATTAACAGCAACTCCATTACAACTTCATTCTTTCGAATTATACTCCTTAATTGAGCTAATACATCCGGAAATTTTTGAAAATTTTAGTGATTTCGAACATTTTAGGAAAAATATGCCCTTTATCAATTTATTAGTGACAAATCTTAACCAGATTGAAAAATTAAATAATTTTGAAGTAAAAAACGCTATCAAACTTCTTAAAAATCTTCGATACGTTGATAAAGATAAAAATAGTGAACAAGTTTTACTACAGATTAAAGATGATTCTTTTAAATTAGACTTAACGAATAAAATTGAAAAAGACCATACATTATCGAAGTTCTTAATTAGAAATCGTAAGAAAAATGTATTTTTTAAAGAATTTTTGAATAAGAGGGTTGTAAAAACAATAATGGTATACCCAACTAAGCAAGAACTAGACCTTTATAATGAAATCCGATTATATCTTGCTCAAATTTATAATGCTTCGATAAGTAAGGAAAATGCTGGAATAGGATTTGTAGTTACAACCTTACAGAAATTATTAACCAGTTCAAAATATGCTTTCTTAAAAAGTCTTGAGCGCAGATTAGAACAAATTAATCGATTTAAGGATATTTTTCTGAAATTTGACGTGATGAAAGAAGAAGATCCTGAATTTTATGAATTAGAACTAGAAGATCAAACCTTAGATTCTGAAATTATTGGATTTAAAGAATCGTTATCCCAAGAACAACCAGATGAATCATTTAATATTATAAATCAAGAAAAAATTTTAAAAGAGTTTTATGAAAAGTTAAAGAATTTGCCATATGATTCAAAAGCAGATAAATTAATTGAGATTATCAACAAGATTTATTCTCAAAATCCAAATGAAAAAATTATTATATTTACTCAATTCGTAGATACTCTCCTTCATCTAAAGGATCTAATAGAGAAACAAAATGAAAGTTACTTAGTTGAAGTTTTCTACGGAGGGTTGGATAAAAATCAAAAAGATTTAGCTGTTGAACGATTTCGTAATAATAAAACCTTTTCAATACTTATTTCAACGGAAATAGGAGGAGAGGGCCGTAATTTCCAATTTTGTAGAATCCTCATAAATTATGATCTTCCATGGAATCCTATGAAACTAGAACAGAGAATAGGGAGACTTGATCGAATAGGACAAGAATCTCGCGAAATATATATTTACAATTTATTTATGGAAGGTACAATCGAAACAGATGTAATTTCCGCTTTACTGAAAAGAATTAACTTGTTTGAGGAATCCATAGGAATTTTAGAACCAATAATAGGCAAAATTGAAAAAGATTTTAAAAACTTAATTTTCATTGAAGATGAGAAGAAAAAGAGAAATAGATTAAATGAATTTTATAGAACTCTTGATGAAGAGATTCAGAAAGCAAAAGAAATTGAAATGCAATTAGATGATTTAATGATTGATAAAAAATCTTTTCAGATGGAGGGACTCATTACTTCTTTAGCATCATGTATCGATGTTAAGCTTAGTCATAATGAGTTATTTCTATTGATGAAATATTTCTTTAATGTTGATAATAGTAAATATGGATCTTTAAGCATTAGCGAAGAAGGTTCTAAATCATCTACTGAAACAAAAATTTTACTAACTGAAATTTTGTCCAGAAATGCTAAATATCGCCTTTCAAAAGATTACTTAGGTACGTTTAATTTAGAATACGCCCGAAAAAAAGAAGAAATTGACTTTTTTGCCTTAGGGCATCCATTGATTAATTCAATATTAGATTATACAATGGGGAATCTATTTCCAGGTTCTTTTACTGTGCTATTATTGAAAAGAGATGCATTACCAGAAAATCTCGATTTGATCAATTATCAATATAAGGAACTCTACTTATTTATTTTTACAATTAAATTTCAAGGATATATAATTGAAAATCAGATTTCTGCAGTATTATTTGATCAGAATGGGAATGAGGTTGAGAAATTAGCAGATTTTATTTTAAATATTGAAAATTTTGACAAAATTTTTAATTTCGACAAAGTGAATTCTATTGAGCTACATTATAAAGATATTGACGCTCTTTCTAAAATTGCTAAAAAAATTGTAAAATCAAAAATTTCTATATGGAAAAATGAAATAAAAACCTTAAATGACAAAATATTTGAATTAGAGAAAAGTAAAAAGGAAAAAATATATGCACATAAAAGAAATTTCCTATTTTTCAAACTTAACTCTTTAAAACAAAGATTAGAGAGAAAAGAAACTAATAGGCCCTCAGAAAGACAGCTAAAAAATATTAATAAAATGCCTGATGAAACTAAAAAGCAAGAAAGGTTAGATAAAATTCAAAAATTAGAAGAAGAAATAAAATTTATTGAAAGAGATATACATAATGTTGAAAAAAAATTAGATGATTTATCCTTTGAATATGAAGATCTCAAACAAGAAATGATTAAAAGAAATTTAGCTAAATTTTACACAAACTTATTATCATTTGCTGTAATTAAACTGACTTAGCCTTAATCCTTTATCATTTGATTAACCAACTTAATGAAAGCTTGTTCAACATTATCACCTGTTTTTGCTGAAGTTTCAATATATGAAGCATTTTCTTGTTTGGCAAACCATTCGGCAGCATTTCTATTAACTATTTCTCCAATTTCTGAAAATAAATCAACTTTATTACCAACTAATATAAAAGGTATTTTTGTTCCCATAATTATATACATTTCAAAAAGCCAAGTACTCATCTTTTTAAAGGTACTTTCTCTCGAAAGATCAAAAACTAACAACGCCCCATTTGCGCCCTCATAGAAATTTTTATATAAAATTTTAAATTTTTCTTGACCCCCAATATCCCATATTTGTAGATAGACTGCCTTATTTGGTTTAATTTCCAAGGTTTTTGATAAAAAATTTGCTCCGAGAGTTAGTTTATACTGCAATTGGAATTCATTTTTAACAAATCTATATAATAAACTTGTTTTTCCTACAGCTGAAGGACCGATTATAATAACTTTAAACTTGTACATAATTAATTCCGGAGATAAATTTTATTTTCTTATCATTCTATGAGTTAATTCAATGAAGGCCTGTTCAACATTATCACCTGTCTTTGCTGAAGTTTCGATATAAATACTTTTTTCTGTTTTGGCAAACCTTTCTACTTCATTTCGATCGATTAATTCTCCAATTTCATCAATTAAATCAGCTTTATTTCCTACTAATATAAAGGGTATTTTCTTTTCCATAATTTGATTCATTTCAGAAAGCCATGTCTTTATTTCTTTATATGTATGTCCTCTTGAAAGATCAAAAACCAAAAATGCACCATTAGCACCATCATAAAAACTTTTACGCAAGAATTTAAATCGTTCTTGACCCCCAATATCCCAAATTTGCAGTTTTACTTTTTTATTCGTTTTGTATTCAATGGTTTTTGATAGAAAATCTGTACCAATAGTTAATTTATATTTTAAAACAAATTCATCCTTTACAAATCTATTTATAATGCTTGTTTTTCCTACAGCACCAGGACCAATAACTATGACTTTAAAAGCGTACACTATATCAGACATTTTAACCAATTTGATAAAATGAGCTAAATATCTTATTTTTTATCAATATATTTTAAATTTCTTTAATTAATTAGTTTTCAGTTATTTAATTTTTAAAATTTACGTATCGTAAAATCGTTTTTTTCATTTAAAGGAAACCTTTATTCTGGAATTAGGTTATATTTAATTCCAAATTTTTTAAATAATTTTGTTCCTCCACCTTCTTGGATAACCTTCATAGTAGCCTCTGAATCTATAATTTTCATTCCTCCTACAATATCAACGCCATAATCAAATAAGATATCAGGAATCATACTGGCGCTAGGACCAATAATTGCGATATAATGAACATTTTTTTTAAATAATTCTAAGATCTCCTCAAACGTATCATTTATTAACGCTGTACCGGTACAAAATAGAACATCTGTGGATAATTCCTTTTTTTCTAACTGCTTAATATCATTCTTGATAATGCAATTATTAAAACTTTTAGAGATAGAAGGATTATCTTCAATAATTAGGATCTTTTGGGTAAGTCTCCTTATCTTCTGGATCATCGGCTTTACAAACCCTATAAATGTTACTTTTGTGTTTTTTTCGATTTTCAGAAAGTCTATAAGATTTTCTTTGATTCTAATATATGGATTACCCCAATCATTATCCTTAGCAATTTGAAATATATGTTGAGACACGGCGTTCAATGTAGCTATTCCAATAATTTTTTTTAAGCTTGGTGCCTCATATGACCATTGTAAAACTTCTAGTAAAGATCTATCTGTTAGAGATCCCGCAAAACTAATTTTATTACAATCAGTTTTTTTAATAACATCTGGTAAAGTATAAGCTAAACCTAAGAATGGTTCATAAGAATAAGTTGTTGCTTCTACTCCTGTATATCCTAATCCAATAATTACTTTTGTGATTTTAGGAGGGACAATCTTATGATATTTATAGATTTTTTTTACTAATTCTACAGTTTTTTCTAAAATCATTGAGCTAAGGATCTTAAATGTTTTTCATAAGAATAAAAATTTTTATATCTTTGATAATTAAATCTTTAAAATCAATAAAAGTTAGTATGATTCAATTAAAAATATGATTAGCATTATGGATTATATAATCATTGAAAATGCAAAAATAGGAAAAATAAAAGCTAAATTATTACTTGAAAAGAACCCTGAAACATGTAAAGCAATCTGGGATAGTCTTCCCTTAGAATTAGATTTAACAAGATGGGGTGAAGAATTATATGGTTCGATTCCAGTAAAACTTGAAGTGGAAAACTCTCAAGTTGAATGTGAAATTGGAGACATTGGATATTGGCCAAATGGAACTGGTTTTTGTATTTTCTTTGGAAGGACTCCAGCAAGTACATCTGATAAACCAAAAGCAGCCTCTGCTGTAAATATTTTTGCTAAAATAGAAGGAGATGCCAGTGTTTTTAAACAATTCTCTTCATTTTCAGGTATAGTAAAAAAAGGCGATTAACGAGGAAGAATTCTAAATATGAAAAAGAGATGGTATAAAGGAAAAGTATTCGTGATAACAGGAGCGAGTGGTGATATTGGTAGTGAAGTATGTAGACTTTTTGCACCCTTAGGAATGAAGATGTATTTATTAGATCTTCCTGGTCCTGCATTAGATGCATTAGAAGAAGAAATTAAAAATTTAGGTGCTGAATACGTCGAAAAGATGGTATTTGATGTCACTAATAGAGAACAAATAGAGTCTGGAATTAAAAAAATTGGAGAAAAGGAAAAATATATTGACATTTTATTTAATAATGCTGGAATAGGAAGTACCTGTTCAATTATAAATCAAGGCTCTTTTGAAGAGTATCGCAAAATAATGTCTATCAATACAGATGGCATATGGTTGGTTCTTCAAGCTGCACTTCCTTATATTGGGCGACCTTCACCGATAAAAAAGTATCCTGAAAGACGTGAAGCTCAATTGATTTTCTCAGCAAGTTCCGCAGGAAAAACGGGAATTCCCAATTTAGCAGCATATAGCATGAGTAAACATGCTGTAGTAGGTTTAGCAGATTCAGTTCGATTAGAATATCGAATGCAAAATCATAATATTCAAGTAATAACCATCTGTTCTGCTCCTGCTAAAACTAAATTTTGGGATTCCACACCAGAAATGAGCGAATGGGCAAATAAGTATCAAAAAAGAGGTTTTTTATATAAATTCGTTGAAGCTAAGAATGTTGCTGAACGTATTATGAAAGCATCACGCAAATATAAAAGAGAAGTTTTTGTACCACGATGGTGGTGGTTATTATCATATCTACAAGTAATGAGTCATAAGGCAGTAGGAAAATTATTAATTAAGATTGAAAAAGAGAAAAAGAGGAATTAACTTACTTCTACTTTTTAGTCAAAATCTAAGCGATCTATCAAAATTTATAAAATGTGGTATCATATCTTATTTAAATGTCTAAAATAGAATATGCGATAATAACTGAAAACTTAACTAAAAAATTCAACGATTTTATTGCTGTTAATAATTTGAATTTAAAAGTAAAGAAAGGAGAAATATGTGGTCTAGTTGGACCAAATGGAGCTGGAAAAACTACATTAATTGAGATGTTAATTTGTGCTTTAAAACCAACATCTGGCTCAGCTCAGATTTTAGGTAATGATATCAAAAAAAATCCTCTAAAAGCACGTGAAAAAATAGGATATTTACCTGAAGACCCTGGTTTTTATAAAAATATGAGTGGATTTAGATTTTTGGAATATATGGCAGAACTTGGCGGTATTGAAAAATCTGAAGCTAAAAAGAAAGCTAGCATTTTTCTTAATAAGGTTGGGTTGTCAGAGAGAGGTAATTCAAAGATAGAAACCTATTCCGCAGGAATGAAGCAACGATTAGCAATTGCCCAAGCTTTTGTTGCGGATCCAGAAGTTGTATTTTTAGATGAGCCTACGGCTGATTTAGATCCTCTAGCCCGTGAAAAAGTCTTAGAAATGATTTCTGATTATGCAAGAAACGGAAATACAATTTTAATTACAACTCACGTTCTTCCTATAACTGAAAAAATTAGTGATGTTGTTGCTATTATCGAAAAAGGTAAAATAATAACCGAACTTGCTTTGAAAGAGATCACAGAAAGTTTGGAAGTAATCTATAAAAATACAATTAAAGGTGATTGGAACTAATATGGCATTAGAAACAATCGTTAAGCGGGAGACAAGAGATACTGTATTATCAAGGAGATTCATAATATACCTTATTTTATTATTATTACCCCTTGTACTAAATATATGGTTTTGTTGGATGATGTATGAAGATCCAAGTATTCTTGAACAGATGACCGCCATGTTTCCAGAACCACTTACCGAAGTTAATCCAACGATCTGCTTGATGTCCTACATTGATATTATAACCTTTCCAATAGCATTAATAGCTGTATTACACAGTAGCGATTTTATAGCTGGAGAAAAAGAGAGAGGAATGCTTACACTTTTAGTTTCAAAGCCTTTACACCGATGGGAAATAATAATGGGAAAATTATTCTCATCTATGATCGTATTTATCCCACTTTTAACCCTAAATTTTCTTATTATGGCGTTATCTTTAATTTTTATTGGTATCGGGATGCCTGACTTAAATATTTTATTGGGTTATCTTGTTGTTATACTATTTTATGCGATTGTCTATACTTCAATAGCAGTACTTTTTTCTGTTCTTAGTAAAAAGTCATCAATGGCTAGTCTTGGAACGATTATCTTTCTTATTTTATGGATGATTCTTGATTTCTTAACTATTTATCTACCAAAAAATGTTGCTGACTTTCTTAATAATATCTCTTTGTCCAATCATATTAATATAGTTCTTGGATTTATTTCAGGAGGAGAAGCAGGAATATTTGTAAAAGGAGGAATTCCTAAAGATCCTGATATTGGGACATTTATCTATTCCTTTTCAGTAATTCTTTTTATACTCTCGATTATGCCTATTTTACTCTCAATATTTATTTTTGAAAGAAAAGATATTCAAAACAAATAATCTTTGTTATATAAAGAATTCTACTTGTTTTTTTTTCGTTTAACACCCTTGATCCACTTGATTTTGTAAAATTTAGAGATTATTGTGATATTACGCCCATGACATGAATGATCGTAAAAGTGTGCTTTCACGAAGATTCTAATCTAAACCAAGAATTATAGATGCTCGAATTCAGATCTCTGCTCCAAAGTTATAGAAAAAACAACTATTTTTTTCCTCAAACCACAGTAATCATCATTTCCGAACATCCTTGTATTATAATGTTATTAGTAAAAAAAAGTGTTTAGAATACTAAATTTATAATAGATGAACGTATTCTTTCTTCTATATATATGAAAAATAACAGAACTGTTAAAGAATTTGCTGAACTGCAGTATAAAAACCATCAAAACTTGATTAACCGGATGAATCTTTGGTCCTACGGATCAAATCCAGAATCCTTGGAGAAGTGGATTTTTTCTAAAATTCAAATTCAAGAATATGAACAAGTATTAGAACTAGGCTGTGGAACAGGGCAATTATGGCTTGAAAATTTTAAAAATGTTCCTCCAACGTGTTCAATTATTTTATCAGATTTTTCAGAAGAAATGTTGAATAAAGCCGAAGAAAACGTGAAACCTCTTAATCTCCCTATAAAATTTAAACTCATTAACGCAGAAAAAATCCCTTATCCAAATGATATTTTTGATGTGGTATTAGGATGTCATATGTTATATCACGTTCCGAATATTCAAAAAGCCCTTAAATCAATAAATCGTGTATTGAAGCCAGGTGGTAAATTTATTTCAACAACAGTTAGTCAACAACATATGAGAGAATTGAAGGATTTTCTCTCGGAATTTGAATTATATTCCGAAGTAAGGATGGATTTATTCAGTGAATTTAGAAATGAAACTGGAATGAAAACCTTAAAATCTTATTTTGAAGAAATTGAGTTATATGAATATATCAATCATGTATCGATTACATCAGTTGATCCATTAATGAGATATATTGAATCTATGTTCCCAAAGGAACAATATCCTGACTTTCAAGAAAAAAAACTTGAAATTAAGGAAGGTATAATAAATATTCTTGAAAAAAATTCTAAATTCAATATAACTGGGATAACTGGATTATTTAAGGCAAAAAAATCGTAAATATAAAGGTATTATTTCATAATTTCTTTTGTGCTTTAATTGAAAACATCATAGGAACTGAAAATCCTAAATTTTCGAACTCCCAATAACCATCATCCCTTCGTTTCAAATCTGGATGAAAACTATGAAAAGTAAACGGAAATTCATGAAAAAATTCAATTTCTAAATCTATACTTATTAGTGCATTTATAATATCACTCATCGTGTGATCCCACTGATAATTAGTTCTATTTTCTAACTTGGCATTAAGATCAGCATAAGTTCCTTCCTCCTTCCATTGAGTTGGTCTTCCCTCTGTAAAATAATTGAAACCCACTTGGAACCTTCTTTCAAATTTTTCATCAATCAATGCTCCAAAAGGATGTCCTTCAATAATATAGAATGTACCACCGAGTTTTAGGCAAAATTTTATAACTTCTGCCCATTTAATTAAATTTGGTAGCCAACAAAGAACTCCATAAGAGGTAAAAACAATATCAAACTTCTCATTTAGTATATTTGGTATATTATAAACATTTGATTGTAAAAATCTTGCTGGTATGTTTAATTCTTTACTTAATTGTTTTGCTAATTCGATAGCTTTATCTGAAAAATCAACACCAGTTACCTTTGCTCCCTTCCTTGCCCACGAAAGAGTATCCATTCCAAAATGGCATTGTAAATGAAGCAGTGATTTTCCATTTACGTCTCCAAGTTCCTTAATTTCTATCGGAAGCAGGGATGTTTTGCCTTCCATAAATCCTTTTAAATCATACCATTCTGATTCAAGATTTATATCAACTAGCTCGTTCCATCTTTTTAAGTTTGCTTCAAAATATTTTTTATTCTTCACGTTATATATCCATGAAACTATAATTTAAAAATAAATTTTCAATATTTCTTTCTCTGAAGTAGCAATTCCTTTTAATATGCAATTCTTTATATTCGAATTATTAAAATTAAGTTTACAGTTTTTAGCAATAATACAATTATCCAATTTAATGTTTTCTCCTATCTTAACGTTATCAAATATAATTGTGTTAGAAATTTCTACATAATTACCAATTTTTGAATTTTTACCAATATAAACATAAGGGCCAATAAGTACATCATCTCCAATTGCGACTTTTTCTCCAAGAATTACAGGTTCCATAAATGTTGGGTATTCTCCAATATAGTTTTCAATGATTAGCCCTTTTAAATGTTGTTTTATAAAATTAGAAAATAAATTCTGGAGTTTAATAATGTCTACTTCTATTTCATTAACCAATAATTCTATTTCTTCTAATTCTTTCATCATTTTTTTATCATTTTACAATTCTAATTTTTCAATTAAATTATCTATATTTTCTCCTGTTTTAGCACTAGTGGTTATAACTTCAATATTAGGATTAATTCTTTTTGCATCATCAATCATTTTATCTATATTTGTGCCTAATCTCTCAACAAGGTCAATTTTATTTATTACCGCAATTTGAGACATTTTAAATAACATCGGATGTTTTTCAATAACCCATTCTCCTTCTGTTATAGATACAATAGTAATTCTCTTATCTGTTCCAAGAATGAAATCTGAAGGGCATATCAAATTCCCTACATTTTCTATAAAGATTAGATCATAATCATTAAGATCTTTATTTTTTATTATTTGATATATATGATACGCATTTAAAGCACATTCACGACCAGTATTTATCTGTATCGTTTCAGCATTATGAGATTGTATTCTATCAGCATCAACTCTTGTAGTAATATCTCCGCAAATAACTAAAATTCTATATTTAGAAGAGAGAATTTCAACTATTTTTTCCAATATTGCGGTTTTACCCGCGCCAATTGCTCCCACAACATCAACAGATTTTATATTATAACTTCTTAATTCTTGATTTATTTGCAAAGCTAATAACTCATTATCTTTCTCAACCTCTTCCTTAGTTTGAACTACAAGATCTCTAATCTCATCTCTAGCTAAATTTAAACTTTCCAGTTCTTTAATCCGTTGAATATTTTGATCTTCTTTTTCTGGCATTTAAATAAGGGCCTCTTAGAATAAATAAAATATAATTAAGGATTGAAAAAAAATTTTATTTTATTTCATAATTGTAAAAGCCTTTTCCAGTTTTTCTTCCTAATTGGTTTTTATCGACCATTTCTTTAAGGGCTTTAGGTGGTTTATCATCCTGATCACCACTCTTTTTGAAATAAGACATTTCAATATCATATATAACATCCAACCCGATTTTATCCATCATTTCAAATGGACCTTCATCAGAGCCAGTAAATATTTTCCATGCTTTATCAACATCTTCAACATCGGCATGCCCATTACCCCAAATTTTTAAGCAATCTTTTTTTACTGCGCGCCAAATTCTGTTAAAGACAAAACCATAGCATTCTTTTTTTACAATAAGGGGAGTTATATCGATACTTTCAACCCATTTTTTTCCTTTCTCAAATGTTTCATCATTAGTTTGAGTACCTCTCATTAGGTCTGCCATTGGCCAGTTAACAAGATGATAAAAATGAATGTTCATAACTTTATCTTTCCGTTTAACTACATCCTCTAATTTCGAAATCGGAATTGATGAACTATTTGTAGCTATAATAGCATGAGGTGGGGCTGCTTTATCAATCTGTGAAAAAATCTCTCTTTTTAATTCAATTTTTTCAGATATTGCTTCAATAATTAAGTCAGCATTCCTCACTGCAGCCGAAAGATTAGTATGTTGTATAATCTCTCCCTTTATATCTTTTGAACTTTTTAACTCAGAGATAAACTCATTTAATTTATCAAAATTTACATCATAAGCATGGACATTATAACCACATAAAGCAGATCTCTCAATTATCTGCTTACCCATATATCCTGCTCCAATTACAGAAATATTATTGATTTCTCTAACCATATGCTCTCCTCTAGTAATACTAAGATCACTAAACCCATTTAGTTAATTAAATTATTTTTAAATTAAAATTTCTACTACTAATTCTTGTTTATATCCAACAATTACTTTTGTAGGACCTTCAAAAATCTTATCAACTTCAATGTCACCAGTATCAACCCTTAAACAATTTAATCCTTTCATTTTCTCTTCCGTAGCAATAATTTTTAAATTCTTTTTTCCAATAATTTGGAGAATTTTAGGAGTAATTTGCTTATTTCCTCTTCCCAATATGAACCCTTGGCCCCCTATTGGCGTCAAGATTACTTCAACTTTTTTATATTCATTTAGAAGTTCTAAAATTCCCTTTTCATTCAGATCTCTCCCAATAAGTTCCTTGTTATAAATGGCATCAATACCAAGTAGGGTTTTAGGTATCTTTAAATGATCAGCAATAGTTTTAATAGTTGTTCCTGGCCCCAATAAATAAAGAATATCATTTTGCATGTTTTCAATCATGTGTTGGGCGATTTCATATTTATTTACTTCATCGGTTCGTCCTACATTTGAACTATCTTTTCCAGCTTGTATTAGATTTTGAACCTTAGGAACCTTTAAATATCCATATAATCTCGAATCTAAAATCCCACGTTGGTAAGATTCTTCATTAATATCTAAAATTTCTTTATCTAATGTTTCTATGGCCTCCTTCAAAAATTTATCAATAATTTCAGCACCAGCCCTTGGGTTAAGAGCAAAAACAGAACTGAACATCTTTACTCCTGAAGGTATGGCGACTACCGGCTTTGCCATCCCAATTGCATCATAAATATCTCTGGCAGTACCATCCCCTCCACAAAAAACAAGTAATTCAATGCTTTTTTCAACCATTTGATTTGAAATCCTTTTTGTATCATCTGCTGTGGTTTTTCTCTTAATTTCCCCGATGATTTCATATGCAAAACCTTTTTTTTTAACATAATCCTCTCCCATTTTTCCAGGTGCGACAAGTAAAAAGAGATCCTCTTTACTTTTTAAATTTGATAAGAATTGACTAATTCTTTTAGGGGCTACTGGTGAGGCACCCAATTTTAACGCTTTTTTATAAATATCTCCGTCTGTGCCTTTTAGCCCGACACTACCACCCATTCCAGCTATTGGATTTATAATTAGTCCTATTTTTTTCATACTAATATTCTTTATCTAAATCTTGGTTTGATAATTATGGTTCTACAAGGATTTTAATATCAGTTGTTTCAGGATCTATTGCGCATTCAAATCCTTCTTTAGCGATGTCATCTAAAGAAATTATTTTAGTGACGATTGGTTCGGGATCAATCTTTTTTTTAGCAACTATATCTATTGCATTCTTAAAATCATTTTTTGTATAACTCCAAACAGGTTGGATTCGAATTTGATTCATAACATATTTAAGTAGGTTTATTTCGATTGGTTTATCCCAAATACCAATTTGTACAACAGTTCCACCTTTTCGTGCTATATTAATGGCATCATTTACTAGAGTTGGAAAACCAGTGCATTCAAAAACGAAATCTGCTCCTCCAAATTCGCGCTTGGCATATCTTCTGATTTTTACCAACGCCACTTTATTAAGTGCTAAATCAGGATTAAACTTTTCAGCTATATTTAATCTATAAAGATTCCTTTCAACAACGACAATAGTTCTTGCTCCAGCAATTTTTAAATATTGAAGAAAAAAGAGACCCATTGTACCACACCCTAATATAACTGAATAACTTCCAGGTTTAAAATTAGATATTCTTAACGCTAATAAAGCAGTAGCAATTTGATCAAAAATCGTGCCATGTTTATCTGGGATAGTATCGGGAATTGAAAAAAGACTTTCTTCTTTTACATGAATATATTCCGAAAAGCCACCATTTTGTCCAAAACCTAAAGACCCTTCAAGTACACATAGATTATCCTGACCTATTCTGCAAAAATGACATTTACCACAAATCAAACCTGGAAATACTGCTACACGATCTCCTTCCTTCCATTTCTTTACATCAGAACCTTTCTCAGCTATATAACCTATAATTTCATGACCCATAACGATATTAGATGGATATAATCCAGTCTTATATGCCTCTAAATCTGAGCCACAGATGCCTGCATACTTAACTCGAACTAATACTTCGTCATTTTTAGGAATTGGCTTAGGTATATCTACAATTGTGATTTTTCTTTTCCCTTCGTATTTGGCTGCTTTCATTCAATTCATCTAATTTTACTAGCTTATTGTAGTTTAATTTGATTAACTTTTAGTCACTGGTACTTCAAGAACAATCTCAGTTTTCTTTTTCACCTTTCTTTTCCAGCTATCTGGATTGTAAGCTTCACGAGCAAGATAATCCATAACGGTATTAACTTTTGGATTAATCCTAACATCTATTACAGCAGGTAAGTTTGAATCAAAAGCACGTTCCAATGCTGGGCGTATTTCATTTGGATCTGTTACTAATTCTCCATAACAATTAAATGCTTCAGCATACTTATCATAACGAGTCTCATCGCTCAATGAAGAACCCAGACCGAAGAATTTCTTGCCATGGGCAATCTTTTGGCCTCTTGCAACCATCCCCCAAAGTCTATCATTACTTATGACAACTACAAAAGGGAGATTATGCCTACGAGCAGTGTCTATTTCTTTCCCATTGAATAAGAATGAACCATCCCCAGTTAAAACAAGAATTTTCTTCTCAGGATAGACATATTTCGTTGCTATTGCTATAGGTACACCTCCACCTAAATGCTGAATTCCCATACCGCCAGAGAAGTATACAGATTTAGGATAATATGACCTTAAGATTGTCAAACCCCAGACTGTTGTGTCTCCTCCATCTAAAATTATAATGCTATCTTTTGGCATATAATCACCTATCTCTTTAACTAATCGCTGAGGTTGAATAGGAATTTTATCAGAAGCACCTTCTTTATCGACTCGTTCATAAAATTTGTTTAATTGCTCTTTAACAGTTTTAATCCAGGGAATTTCCGATCTTGATTTATTATTTAATTTCTTTTTAGCAATCTGAATCATCTGTGAAAGAACTCCTTTACAATCTCCAATTATAGGGATATCAATTCCTCGATTTCTCCCGATTTCTTCTGCTTCAATATCTACTTGAATTAATTTTGCATCATCTGAAAAACAAGGCATATAACCAAAATTATACATTGCGGAAATTCTTGAACCAAGGATCAATGCAACATCAACTTTTTGAAGTAATGCTGTCCCAGGGCCATCTAAAGGACTTGCTAATCCAAAATTCAGAGGATGATCTGCTGGAATAGAACCATTACCAAATCCCCATGTTCCTACAGGAATTTTTGTGAATTCGGCAAACTCTATGAGTTCAGAAGAACCATCTGAGAAATTTATACCTGTACCCGCTATTATTAAAGGATGTTTAGCGTTCAACAATAATTCTATAGCTTCAACTACTAATTTTTCATTCCCATATGGGCCATAAAATGCTCTTAGGGTTTCAACAGGTCGAAAAGCTCGTTGCACAATATCTAATTCATCATCACATTCACTAACTAAAATATCAAAAGGAACTAACAAAAGAACAGGTCCAGGACGACCTGTAGACGCGATCCTGAATGCCATGTTGATATATTCTGGTAATCTCGCTGTTTCATAACAATAACCACTCCATTTGGTTACTGGTCTAAATGAGGGTACAACATCAATTTCATTCATAGCCAATTTTTCAAATTCCATCATAGGTGTTGATGCACATATAGCAACCAGTGGAATACTAGCATCCCATGCTATAGGAATAGCTGGATATAAATCTGTAATACCAGGCCCGGATTGGACTGAGCAAACTCCTACTTCACCTGTGGCAAGATAATATCCAATCGCAGCATGCCCAGTAGCTTGTTCATGCCGAAAATCAATAATATCTATGCCTAACTCCGTACATGATTTATCTGTACAGTAATTATAGATCAAATCATTATCTCCACAAAGAGTAAATATTACATTAACTCCTTGATTATCTAAAGCCCTAATTATTAATTGAGCTCCATTTACTTTCACCATTTATTTAAACCTCCTAAAATTTTCAAATTTAGTAAAAATTTGTATAATATTATTTTTGATGTATAATTTTATAAAATTAAGCTAGATTATATGAAGTATTAAAATAATCTGTAGAACTATATATCAAATTGTTTTATAAATTCTTGTTTTTTCTTTTTTCCTGTTTTTTTTAAAAAAAAAAGTAGAATTTAGATTTAAATTGCATATGGTTATAAGTTAAACCAACCAAATATTATGAAGAGTGGACCAAATATGAGACACAAAATGTTTATTCCCATCTCTAATAATGTTGCGCCATCTCTTTTTTTATAAGTTCCTTGTTGCAAGTTAAAACATAAATCCATGAAAAATAAAAAAATAATTGCACTTCCTGCAACCACAGAGAAAAAGAATCCGAATTTTTCCTCAGTTAGAATCCCAAAAATCGATAAAATTAAAACAGGAGTAGCAAAAACTAAATCTGCTAAAATAAAAGATTTCTCAAATACTAAATATACTTCTGTTCTTTCTGGATTTTTATTTTCTACTAAGAAGAAGTAAATCCAAAATGCAATAAATCCAACTACAAAAATTGCTTGAAAGATTACAATGACAATATTTATCATATTTACCATATTTTTAGAGTTTCTCTTTGATTATTGAATAAATATTTATTCGAATTTCTTTATAAATCTTTTATTTTTTACAGCAAATCCATCCTAATTTCTTAAATAAATTAAAAAAATGATTAAACATCAGATTTGAAATAATAGGCTGGAACCCCTACTTCGGCAATTCCTCCATCAACTGCAATATTATGCCCAGTTATAAAATTAGACGCTGGAGAAGCTAAGAATACTGCTACATTCACAATATCCTCTACAGTACCTATTCGATTTAATGGAGTTTTGACATGACCAATCTTCATAGTCTGAATCATTACATCTTCATTATTCGCATAAATTCCGGTTACGTGATATCCAGGGGCTATAGAGTTTACTGTTATATTGGGAGCTAAAGTTCTTGCAAATACTTGCATTAATGCTATAATAGCAGCTTTACTAATACTATAGACTGGTACTGAGGTCTCAACAACCATACCAAAATCTGATGAAGTATGAATAACCTTTCCCGCTAAAGGTTTAAATGGTTGTTTTTTCATCCCTCGACAAATAAATTTTGATACTAACCATTGTCCCTTAAGATTCACATCTATAGTCATATTCCAAACCTTCTCATCCACTTTAAGAATATCTTTTCCATATCCGGGACATATCCCGGCATTATTAAATAATACATATATATTATTTAATTCTGAAAAGGCTTGTTTCGCCATATTTTTTACTTGGTCTGCTTGAGATACATCACAAACTATAGGTATAACTCTTTGTCCAGTTTTTTGTACAATTGTCTTACTTGTTTCTTCTAACATTTCTTCATTAATATCAACAAGGACTAAATCTGCACCCCTTTCTGCAAATGCAAGTCCTACATCTCTTCCAAAACCAGAAGCTCCACCAGTTATAAGAGCTCCTTTACCCTCAAGAAATTTTTCAACCATTGTTAATACACATTTACTTATATACACATATAATTTTGATAGCAATATATTTAAAATTTTAAACTGAAAAAGAAATTACTCTAAAGATTTTTTCCTTTTATCAACATCTG
Source organism: Promethearchaeota archaeon (assembly GCA_048938025.1). Lineage (GTDB taxonomy): Archaea > Asgardarchaeota > Lokiarchaeia > Sigyniarchaeales > SOKP01 > Loki-b32. Next base: position 28,613 of record JBHLMP010000027.1, on the reverse strand, counting down.
ATACGAAACTTATAATCAACATTCCAATAATTAGTAGAATTAAGCCAACAGGAATAAACCCAATAAGACCATCCATTTATCCAAGTTGAACAATTCCTTAAAAACCAAAGATAAAAAGAATAAATCCCCAAAGAATAAGAAAATCATCTAATTTTACTTTTGAATTTTCCATTTTTCTCACCTTACTTTTATTTGTTTAAAGACCAATTTTCTTAAATATAAAGGGCCAAAGAGAGATTCCTATTAATAAAGTCAAGATATAATGAAGTGCTTTTAACCAGACGATATCAGAATCAAGAATTAAATTTAAACCTAAAAACAATAATCCGATAAAAAGTAATCCTAATAAAATTCTTAATATTTGCTTCCATTTTTCTCCAGGATTAAACTCTATTTCAAAATTTACATATTTATGTTCAAGAGCGAAACCTAGACCTAATCCAATCATCTGTCCTCCCGGTGCTCCAAAATTATAAGTTGAGTCATAAAAAAATTCAGTAAATATCATGACAGTAAGCCCAAAAATAGCCAACCCTAAATAAAAGTAAATAACGTTATATTTAGATACAAAAGAATTTAATGGTTCTTCAAGAATCCAGACTAAAAGTAAAATTATTATACCAAATAACCAACCAGTTATAACATCCCCTAGCCAATGAACTCCAAGATAAATTCTAGATAATCCGACCAGAAAAATGATTATAATTGAAATTATCCACATAGCCAATCTTTTAATTTTCATCGAGTTCATACCCCAAAAAACTGTTGAACTCATAGCATGTCCACTTGGTGTACTTAGATGAGAAGCTCCTATCAATAGCCAATCAGATTCTGGAGGACGGTCATTAGAAATAATTGCTTTAGCATAATAGTTCACGAAATTTGATGATACATAAACAAATAGTAAAATTTTGCCCATTTTTTTATTTATGCCCCAAAAAATGATAAAAAATATAATCAAGTAAATAAAAGTTCCTCCAAGTTCAGTAATATAACGAAAGAAATATTTAGTTTCTGGTAATAAATCTCTTAAGGCGTCGTTCCAAGCGAAATCAAAAAAAAGAGGTGTCAATAATATTATTGAAATTAAAATAAAGCAACTTATTAAACTGATACCTTGTATAAGAATTATCTTTTCTTTCTTTTCCATAGGGATTGCATCTCAAGGTCATAACTTTTCAATTCAAAACTTTCAGTAATATTAATTTTGCTCCCAAAATATTTAAGATTTTAAAAAAATCTTTATGAAAATAACTTAAAACGAAAAATTTAATTATTTAATTGGTATTAAAGAATAATATAGAAAATAAAGTGAATCAAATATGGTTCAAAAAGTTATTCCTTATTTAATTAATATGGGCGAAGTAATCCCCGCTCGCTCCCAAGCTACGTTATTAAATGAATTAGCATTAGCTTTAAATGAATGTACTGGAATTTATAGTAAAAATCTTAAAAAAATGGGAAAAATATCAAAAATAACAACCTGTTTTTGGCCAGTTCGTTTAATTCCTTTAAATGAAACTAGAGCTTGTGTATGTAGCTATTTACTCAACAAACAGGAGAAATTAAGCGTAGGGCAATTCTCGCAGACACCTCCTAGACCTGATAATGTAGTTAAAGGAGCAGATCCAGACTCATTTTTGAGTTCCTTACAATCTTATAATAATATGTATTTAAGAAGAAGTAAGAATTTTAAAAGAGGGACTGTAATTCAAGAAGCGTTATTTTCTTCCTCTGAAGTTGGATATTTCCAGAATTTTTTCCTAAATCAATATAATATAAGTTCTTTTAATAATCCATATTTCTTACTGGAAGGAGGTCCTATTGCTAAAAGTGTGAATCAAGCAAAAATTGCTCAAGAAATTCATGAATTTATTTCACAAAAAGATGTAAGAATGCTAGATAGCTATGGGGATATGATTATAAAGTTATGTGAGAGATGGATACAAAGAGGAGGTCAAGAAGTAGATAAAATCAGAGAGACTAAAGTGGATACAAGTGAAGAAGAAAAGCAATTGGCGATACTTAACAAAGAATTACGAGAAGAAAAAGAGAAAAAAATCGAAACCTCACCAGAAGAGTTAGTAAAAACAGGTAAATATAAAATTAATGATAAGACGGGAGAGATTCAAAATAATTTAAATCAAATAAAAAATAGTAATGATCAATTAAAAAGTGCTATTGATAAAAAAGATCTATTCTTAGTTGAGGAGCGTTTAAAAGATTTAGATCTAAAATATAATGATTTAGGAAATTCTCTTTCTAGATATAAAAGTGAAATTGCACAATTGAAAAAAAATGTGCAACGTGAAATCTCTGATCTAGAGAAAACACACCAACAGAAAATTCGGGATTTGGAACGTAAAATATCCGAAGTTCAAAAGCAGATTGATGCAAAACATAGTGGTCTAAGTAAAGATCTAACTTCAGCTGAAGACGTTGTTGCCTTAATAAAGCAACAAAAGCAATCATGTTTAGCTAACCTTGAAGCAATAAAAGATAAAGAGATGACAGATGTTCAAAACTTTTTTAATAATTATACAATTGAAGTTAAAACTGAAAATGTGGTAGTTGGTATTCCAATTTTTATTTTCTACTTTTTAGATCCTAATACAAATAGGACAACAGAAAGAGCTCCTGTATTACCAATTCTGATCGACAACGGTAAAATTGTAAGAACAAAGGTTAAAGCGAGTTTTAGACAAAAATTAAGAGATTTGATGAATAAAGACAATGCAATGATTGAGCTTGTTGAGACTCAAGGTGATAAAAATAACTTAATGGAGATGAAAAATTTAGATACACGACTTGAAGATGCTGTAAATGACTTAAGAATCAGAAAGATCTTGAATAAAAGAGAGGCTGAAACTGCTAAAAATATGATTGCTAACTTAGTGTGGTAAATATAATTTTTTAAATACTTTATTTTTTATTGTTATTTCATATATCTACATATTCCATTGTTTTTCCACAACATTTAGGAATAGGTTGATAACCACAGTCTTCTGAACAACAGCAAAGTAAATAACCATCTTTTGCTATCATTGACTTATCACAACATGTTGGAACATCTTGTTCTCTACCACAAACAGAGCATGTTAATTTTTTTCCTATAATTTACACCACCTATTCGTTAAATAAATCTAATTCTTTCAAAATAATTTCAAAACTAAAATGCTCGTATTATATATTATAACGAAGATAAAAGAACAGATTTATTAGAAAAAGTGAAATTAAGAAAATTTTTGCGAATTATAAAATTATATATTTCATAAGAATACTCGATTTAGAAATCTTCAATAATTATGTAAAATAATTAATTGCTATAATTAGAATAATCGAGGGATTAAAATTGTCTAAAAAATTAAATCTTGATAATTCCTTTAAACTCTATAATGAAGCACTTCAGTTGATTCCAGGAGCTATTTTAGGAATCAGACGCCCTTACAACTTTGTGGAAGGTGAATATCCTATATTTTTTAAAACAGCAAAAGGAGGAAAAGTTATTGATGTTGATGGAAATGAATATGTGGATATGCTTTGTGCCTATGGTCCTATCATTATAGGTCATAGAGAAGAAGAAATAGACAACGAGGTTATTAAACAAATGAGAGAAAAGGGTTTCTGTATGTCTCTAACCCAGCCTGTACAAAATAATTTAGCTAAAAAGTTAAAAGAATTAATTCCATGTTGTGAAAAATTAGTATTAATGAAAATGGGTACTGATGCAACAACAGCAGCAATAAGAGTTGCACGAGCATATACAAAAAAAATAAAGATACTCAGTTGTGGATATCATGGGTGGTATGATCTTTTCAGTGAAGTTCATGGAATAGAGGCGGGGATACCAAAAAAGTTATTTGAAGATTTCTATGAATTTGAGTTTAATAATCTTGATCAAGCTGAAAATTTATTCAAAAAATATAAAGAAGAAGTTGCTGCTATTATTATAAATCCAATACATACACCTGGTGGTCGAGAAGTTGAGATGCCAAAACCCGGTTTCTTAGAAAGTATTCGTAAATTAGCCACCGAATATAATGCTTTATTAATCTATGATGAGATAAGAACAGGATTTAGAGTGGATATGGGAGGAGCACAAAAAATGTTTGGCGTTATTCCTGATCTTGCTGCATTTGGTAAAGCAATGGGAAATGGATACCCTATAAGCACCCTAGTAGGTAAATCAGAATTTATGGATATTTTAGTAGAAAAAGTATTTTTAAGTTCAACTTTTTTCCCTAACAGTCTTGCTCAGATCGCATCCCTTAAAACAATTGAAATATTAGAGCGTGAAAATGTTTTAGCAAATATTCATCAGAAAGGGAATCAGTTTGCTAAAAGGGTAAAGGAAACTATCGAAGAAAGTGGTATTCCATGTGTATATAGTGGTGAACCATGGATGCCCTATATCACATTTCCTCCCGATCCTGATTTCCTATATAGAAAATTAAGAGAGGAATTCTATCGGCAACTAATTAGACGCAAGGTGTTCCTACAACCATTTCATCATGGCTATATTTGTTATAGACATACAAAGGAAGAATTAGATTATGCAGCTAATATGATTGAAGAATCACTAAAAGAAACTAAAAAATTATTATAAAGGAGCGTGTAATAATAATGGAAAAGTTAATTATAACTGCTGCAATAAGTGGCGCCGAAGTAATTAAGGGAAATAATCCAAATATACCTTATACTATTGAAGAAATTGGAAAAGAAGCGGAATCAGCTTACAAAGCTGGGGCTAGCATAATACATTTACATGTTAGAGAAGATGATGGAACTCCTACTCAAAGTAAGGAAAGATTTCGAGTCTGTATTGAAGAAATAAAAAATCGATGCCCAGATGTTATAATTTTACCTTCTACTGGAGGTGCTGTGGGTATGAGTAATGAGGAAAGACTTCAACCTATTTATCTTGAACCTAAACCAGAAATGGCGACATTGGATATGGGAACGATGAATTGGTTAGGAGGAGATGAAATTTTTGTCAATACAGAGAATACAATACTCTTTTTTGTTGAAGAAATGAATAAACTCGGAATAAAATATGAATTGGAATGCTTTGATAAAGGAATGGTAGATACAGCATTAAGGATACATGATAAAGGATATATTAAAGATCCAATGCACTTTAATTTCATGTTAGGAGTAAAAGGAGGTATAAATGCATCAGTAAGAGATTTAACTTTTTTAGTGTATAGTATTCCTGAAAATTCTACATTTTGTGTTGGTGCAATTGGTAGATTTGAATTTCCTATGATTACCTTATCTATGATAATGGGTGGTCATGTAAGAGTTGGGTTCGAAGATAATATTTATATCTCTAAACACATATTAGCAAAATCAAATGGAGAATTAGTTGAAAAAGCTGTAAGAATTGCAAGAGAATTAGGAAGAGATATTGCTAGTCCTGATGAAGCAAGAAAAATATTAGAGTTAAATAAAAATGAATAACAAAGTGTAAATTATATGAAAAAAGGAAATAGATATGGTACTCACCGAGTAATTGAACCGATTGGCGCTTTACCACAGCCAGCAGTTAAAATCTCCAATGATATGGAAATCTATAATAATGAAATTTTAATCGATGTAGATTATTTAAATATTGATTCAGCTAGTTTTAGACAATTGGAACAAGAAGCAAATAGCAATATCGAAAAAATAAAGAAAAGAATATTGGAAATTGTCAATAAAAGGGGAAAAATGCAAAATCCGATCACTGGGTCTGGTGGAATGCTAATTGGTAAAATTGAACAAATTGGAGAAGATCTGAGGGATAAAATTGACTTAAAAGTTGGTGATAAAGTTGCTTCATTAGTTTCACTTTCTTTAACTCCTCTTAGAATAGACAAAATTCTCAATGTTTTTCCAGAAATCGATCGCGTTGATATTGAAGGCAAAGCAATTCTTTTTGAAAGTGGAATATATGCTAAAATCCCTGAGGATATGGAAGATACTTTAGTATTAGCCATTTTGGACGTTGCTGGTGCTCCAGCTCAGATCAAAAAACTCGTAAAGTCAGGGAATTCTGTCCTAATTTTAGGAGCAACTGGAAAATCTGGATTAATGTGTTCATATATGGCTAAAAAAATGGTAGGAAAAATGGGAAAAGTAATCGGCCAAGCAAGGAATAAAGAACGAGCAAATTATCTTAAGGGTACAAACTTTTGTCATGAAGTAATTATTGCTGATGTTCTTAAACCAATAAAAGTACTAGAAGAAACCTTAAAAGCTAATGAAGATAAAGAAGTAGATATCTCTATTAATTGTTTGAGTATTCCGAATACAGAAATGTCTAGTATATTGCCTGTAAGAGATGGTGGGATTGTATACTTCTTTTCTATGGCTACTAGTTTTACAAAAGCAGCATTAGGAGCTGAAGGAGTGGGGAAAGATGTGACAATGATAATTGGAAATGGTTATACAAAAGGACATGCCCATATAGCTTTAGATGTTTTAAGAGAATCACAAACGCTTCGGAAAATATTTGAAGAGAAATACATTAAATAAATTAATAATTTAATTTTAAAGATTTATTCAAAATTACGAAAAATATTTGAATAAATGTATGTTTCATAATTTGTTAAGCTAGAAAATTAATTACTATTAAAAATAATAATGAAGGTAAATAGAAGAAAGGAGTTATTTGGGCATATAAGTGATGAGGATTGGAATAATTGGCATTGGCAGGTTAAAAATAGAATAACAACTTTAGAAGAACTTCAAAAATATATAACATTGACCAAGGAAGAAGAAGATCCGAGGATCTTACAAGAGTATAGGATGGCTATTACTCCTTATTACTTATCTTTAATAGACCCAAATGATCCTTATGATCCCATAAGAAAACAAGCAATTCCAACTATTCATGAATTACAGAGAGTAAGTAGTGACCTCGAGGATCCACTGAGTGAAGATATTGATTCTCCTGTTCCAGGATTAACTCATCGTTATCCTGATAGAGTATTATTTTTAGTAACAGAAAATTGTTCGATGTATTGCAGACACTGTACAAGAAGAAGGTTTGCAGGACATCATGATATGGCTCCTCCGCAACCACAAATAGATGCTTGCATTGAGTATATCAAAAAAACACCCACTATTAGGGATGTCCTTTTATCTGGTGGAGATGCTCTATTAATATCTGATAAGAAATTGGAGGATATTTTAAGGAAATTGAAGGAAATTCCTCATGTGGAAATTATACGTATAGGTTCAAGAACCCCAGTTACCGTTCCTCAACGAATTACACCAGAATTATGTGAAATGTTGAAAAAATATCAACCAATTTGGTTTAATACTCAATTTAATCACCCTCATGAAATCACAGTTGATTCAAAAAGAGCTTGTGAGATGATTGCCGATGCTGGAATGCCGCTTGGTAATCAATCTGTTTTATTGAGAGGTGTAAATGATTGTATTCATGTGATGAAAAAGTTAGTACAGGAATTAGTAAAAATAAGAGTTAGACCTTATTATATTTATCAATGTGATCTTTCAATAGGACTTGCACATTTTAGGACAAGTGTTGCTCAAGGCATCGAAATTATTGAAGGATTAAGAGGTCACACTTCAGGATTGTGTGTACCAACATTTGTGGTTGATGCTCCTGGAGGAGGTGGAAAAATACCAGTTATGCCAGATTATACAATTTCTCAAGGACACAAACGCGTAGTATTGAGAAATTTTGAGGGAGTTATTACAACTTATGAGGAACCAGAAGATTATACTCCAAATTGTCATTGTGAAGACTGTGAAAAACAAATTGGTGTTAGTGCCTTATTAAGTGGTCAAAAAACTACTATTGAACCAGAAGATCTGGTAAGAAAGTTAAGAAGGAAAAAACTCACTAAATAATTCTAAAGTTTAAATAATTAAGTTTTATTTCTGTTATTATTGAATAGGTTATTAGTTTTTGATAGGAAAATGGATTTCATGACTAATTTTTTTAAAAATATTCCTAAAAATTCAATTATTTCAATAATTGGTCTTGCAAAAAACGTTAGCAAGACTACTACATTAAATTATTTAATAAAAAAACTTAAATCAAAATATAGACTGGGCCTTACATCTATTGGGAGAGATGGAGAGAAATATGATGTTATTACACAACTACCAAAACCTCGAATATTTATTGAAAAAGGAATTTATGTTGCTACAGCAAAAGAGAGTTTTAAAAATAGTAATATTTCAATGGAATTAGTAAAAAATACTAAAATAAATACACCCTTAGGTGAAGTTTTAATATTAAAAGCATTAGAGAGTGGATTAATTGAATTAGCAGGACCTTCAATAAACAAATATCTTTATAAAATATGTTTAGAATTAAAAAATTTAGGATGTGATTTAATACTAATTGATGGTGCTTTTGATAGGAGATCATATGCAACTCCTGTTATATCTAATGCTACGATCCTTTCTACAGGTGCCTCAGTTTCAAGAAACATGAAAGAAGTTATTGATTTAACAAAGCATACAGTTAAATTATTAACATTGGAAAGTGAAACAAATGAAGAAATTTCAGAAATCGCAAAAAATTTAATAGAAAATTCAAAAGTAGGTATTATTAATTTGGATAACACAGTTGAAATCCTAGATGTATTAACCTCTTTAGATATAGCTAAGGAAATTGTTGAAAAATTAGACAATAATTCAAAGTATGTTGTAATTAATGGCCCAATTACCGATAAATTATTAGAAGACTTAATGAAAACTACTGAAAGGTATAAAGGACTTACTTTTTTAGTAGAAGATAGTACAAAATTGTTTTTACGTAGGAATACAATGGAAAAGTTTCTAAAAAAAGGTGGAATTTTGAAAGTTTTATATCCTATAAATATTATAGCAATTACAATAAACCCAACCTCTCCGAATGGATATGAGTTCAATAAGAAAGAATTTTTAAAACTATTAAAAGAAAATGTAGAGCTTCCAATTTACGATCTTGGAGCTAATAATTAGTGTACTATATTAAAAGAAATGTGAATAAAATGAACGAGAAAGAACCATTTAAAAAAAGCAAATTAAATTTAGATTTTTCAATAATAGAGAAAGCAAGAAAATCAGCAAGGAATATTGCTTCAGATACTCAAAAATTTATTGATCGCCATACAACTACCACAATTGAGAGAACTGTATGCAGATTGCTTGGTATTGATGGTGTGGATGAATTTGATGTGCCTTTACCAAATATCGTTATAGATCATATAAGAAAGGGGAATGGACTTGGAAATGGTGCTGCGATTTTTATTGGAAATGCAATATTACATACAAATTGGACTCCCCAAGAAATAGCAGAAAAAGTATCTGAAGAAGAACTAAAATTAACAGAGCTTCCATTAAAAGATCCTTCTGAAATTAAAGCCACTGTAAATGTTATTGCTCAAGAGACATTAGTTAAAATTTCACAAAACAAAAAAAAAAGACAAGAATTACTCAAAAAGTATGGTGATAAAGAGGGACCTTTTATTTACGTAATTGTAGCCACTGGTAATATCTATGAAGACATTATTCAAGCTCAAGCGGCAGCAAGACAAGGTGCTGATATTATCGCTGTGATTAGATCTACTGGGCAAAGCTTGCTTGACTACGTACCTTATGGATCAACTACAGAAGGATATGGTGGGACATATGCAACCCAGGAGAATTTTAAACTTATGAGAAAGGCGCTGGATGAAGTTGGAGAAGAATTAGGGCGGTATATTAGATTAACAAATTACTGTTCTGGACTTTGTATGCCAGAAATTGCTGCTATAGGTGCTTTCGAACGACTTGATGTAATGTTAAATGATGCTTTATACGGAATTCTATTTCGAGATATAAACATGAAAAGGACAATAATCGATCAATATTTTTCTCGAATGATAAATGCATATGCTGGTGTAATAATCAATACTGGTGAAGATAATTATTTAACAACAGCAGATGCCTACGAAGCTGCTCATACTGTACTTGCTTCTCAATTTATCAATGAGCAATTTGCTTCCTTTACTGGTTTAAAAGAGGAACAAATGGGATTAGGTCATGCTTTTGAAATGAATCCAGATTTAGAAAATGGATTTTTATATGAGCTCGCACAAGCTCAAATGACTCGAGAAATTTTTCCTAAAGCACCTCTCAAATATATGCCTCCAACTAAATATATGACGGGAAATATATTCAAAGGTCATATTCAGGATGCTTTATTCAATACCATTACAATCATGACGAGCCAAAAAATCCATCTCCTTGGAATGTTAACCGAAGCGATTCATACTCCCTTTATGTCAGATAGAGCACTTTCAATAGAAAATGCACGTTACATTTTTAATAATTTGAAATCTATCAGTGAAGAAATTATGTTTAAAAAAGGGGGAATAATAGAAAAAAGAGCTAATGAAGTATTAAATAAAGCTTTCAATTTATTAAAAGAGATTGAAAAAGAAGGATTATTTAAAACAATCGAAAAAGGAATTTTTGCAAATATTAAAAGACCAATAAATGGTGGAAAAGGATTAGAAGGTGTGATTAAGAAGGATAAAATCTATTATAACCCATTTATAGAACTTATGAGTAAAGAATTAACTTTGGGAGGGATTTAATATGAGAGGAGGATTATACTCAACAGAAAAGAAAGATTTTGATAAAACTCTTGATTTGAAAAGGATCAAACCTTATGGAGACACTATGAATGATGGTAAGGTACAGGTTAGTTTTACTCTTCCTGTTATGGATGGAGAAAAAGCAAGCATAGCAGCCAAGCAATTGGCTATGAAAATGGGTTTAGAAGACCCCTCCATAGTATTTCATATTCCCTTAGATGAAGGTTTTACATTTTTTGTGATTTATGGGAGTATAGTTCACACTATAGATTATACTAATATTAAAGCAGAATCTATTACAGTAGAGACTATGTCCGTTGAAGAGATTAATAACTTTATAAAAGAAAACATTAAACGTAAAGTTATTATCCTTGGAGCCACCACAGGGACAGATGCGCATACAGTAGGAATTGACGCTATTATGAATATGAAAGGATATGCTGGACATTATGGTCTAGAAAGATATGAAATGATTAAAACTTATAACCTAGGAAGTCAAATGTCCAATGAAGAATTTGTTAAAAAGGCAATAGAATTAAGAGCTGATGTTTTACTTGTATCTCAAACAGTAACTCAAAAAAATATCCATGTGAAAAATTTAACTAATTTAGTAGAACTTTTAGAAGCTGAAGGAATAAGAGATCAAATCATTTTGATTTGCGGTGGTGCCAGAATAAGTAATGAATTAGCGAAAGAATTAGGATATGATTCAGGATTTGGGCCAGGTACATATGCTGAAATTGTAGCAACTTTTGCTATTAAAGAACTTATGAGAAGAAAAAGTTTAGAATAAAGGTTAGACTAATTGCTAATAAATGAGATTAATTATATCCGAAATTATCATTTTTTTTGGTATAAATTTTAAATATAACTTAGATCCTATCTCTTTTGTAATCTAAATATTCCAAGAGTGATTATAGAAGAAATTACACTAAAATTTAAGCAGATAATTAAAAAAAAAAATTTAATTAATTTTTTTCAAAATTTATTTGAATATCTAATAATATAAAATTTCAACAGATTCTCGAACTTTCCAATTATCCCAATAACTATAACGTACAGGTTTATATGTCCAAGTATCATATAACGCAAGTTGATCATATGCATGAGGACTTATAGTAGGCACACCATTTACTAGAGTTATGAATCCACTTTGCCCAGGAGGAATGACATTTACAGCATGCGGGTCAGACTTGTAGCACCAACACGATCTTCCTCTCCTTGGCATCTCTGCTATGTGATTATATGTTCCACGATTCATACTATGCATTTTTGGTGTAGGTAGAGCTCCTTGCGACCAAAGATATGTTAATCGAACAGGAGTAAGCCAATCCGATACATCGCTTGACCCATATTGTGTTTCTAAGTAAACAAGAGCATCTTTTAATACTCGAACAATTACAGTATCTCGATCTTCTCCATTAAGATAATCATAATTAAGAGGTAATTTTGAGTCTTCTCCATCAAAAACGTGAAGAAGTGTGCTAGCACCTCCTCCTACCCCTGGTGGAAGGTCATTATCAAATACTTCATTATCAATCCTGCTATACCATCTATTAAAGATTGTAAGACCGGGATCGTCATATGTTGCGCTAGAATCAGGATATTTCGGATCTAACACGTCATTGTACTGATTATCCCAGTCTTCAAGGGCATCTATAACTTCAGTTGGAATACTAGAATCGGTTTTTGCTGCGTTTATAAGAAAATCAAGGAAGACATTTCCAGCATAATTGTTTTCTCCAGTATTAAAATTGATTTCTGCCATTTCTTCAAATGAAATTTTACCCCCTGTTGCTAATTGTTCCTGTATCCATGCAACGCCATGAACTTCACCCCAATCTGCCTCTCGATATGGCCAATCCGCTATTGGTTTATTGTTCCAGTTGGCGAGATACCCTTGTGTGGGATTTATGCATCTTGGCATTTCATTAAAACCTGTTAGACCAACCCATTCTTCTTCTCCGGTGCCCCATAAAGGAAATCTATCATCAATTATTCTTCCCTCTAATCCATAAGTAGGTTTAATCGGGTAAGTACCAGAATGCCAAAAGCCAATATTTCCACGTCTATCTATCCAATAGAAGTTATGGCTTAGATCTACGAGTTTACAAGCATCTTGCATATCTTTAATGTTTTTTGCTTGTTGAAAGAGTGACCAACCTTCTTCGGCTGCTAACTCATTCTTATAGAATGGTACTTTCATAGTATAACAAAGGTTATTATCGAAATCCCAAGCAAGAATAGGACCATGTATTGTACGATAAATATCCCTTTCTTCATACCAGAGTTGTTTGTATCCATAGATTCTCTCTGTTCTCTTTTCCATATCGACCCATTCACCATTATATCGGTATTGATAAGGATTGTCAGGATTTAAAACTTCAATGTAAGTATCAGCATTATCCGAAGAGCCTGTGGTTGATGTCCATGCACCATATTGACTTACACCAATCAAGATGGTTGGAGCATGAGGCATCATCATACCAACAGCATCAATTCCAGCACCATGTAACCCTACCTCCAATACAATCTGTGGAGTTGAATGCCCCATTTGTGGCCCTCCTACTTGCATTGCATTTCCCGTTTCAGATTTCCATGGAGACACCATCCATGCATTGCTTCCAAATTTTGTAGGTAAACCCATCGATTCTAATAATTGATCTTGCCCCATCTTGATAGTTTCGTATTCCTGGTAGATCTCACCAATATTGTTTGGAAGTGAAGGTATGGCACAGCAACTTCCAGGTCCAGGATAATGGCATCCAGAGCTTGGTATTGTGGTTGGTGCTCCAGGATCGACTTGAGGGTAATTGTCGTTAAAAATTGCCCAAGCAGTTTCTCCATCATACATGGTATTTAAAGCCTGGAGGGCTGCAGCATATTGGAGTTCACTTCCACCACATAAGCCAAATCTCCAAGCCATCATTACAACTATAGCTGTGGTATCTTCGATGGTAAAAGGTACTAGGGGAAGACCATCGGGAGTAATTACTCCTGGGAGATATTCAATAGGCATAAGAGAAGGGTTGCCATTAGCATAGGCTTCTAAAGCTTCTGAAATATATAGGTTTATACCATCTACGTAAGCTAACATCATTTCCTTAAGCTTTGCTTTAGGACTAGAAGGTACCCAACTTTCAAATATTTCCAATAATTCTTCTTTACTATAACCCATACTTCTAGTGTTATAATCTTGCTCAATGGTTCTAAAACCAAATTCGGCAAGGCTGCCAAAAGAGTCTCTCCTATATAAATCTGCTTGCCAAAGTCTATCTTGAGCCATTGCATAACCGCAACCAAATGCTAATCCTTCTTTTGTGTTTGCATATATATGAGGAACACCATAGTCATCTCTAATTATAGTGATTCTTCTTCGACCCCAAGCGTGACCACAGGCAGTTGCTGGTGTCATTGGAATAACTAAAAGCACCATCATGAATGAAAAAATACAAATCAATAATTTTTTTTTCATTTTTCTATATCACTTTTTATTTGGACTACTTTTTTTAATAAATTTTTTTCAATAATACTTGTGACAAATTAATATATAAGTCTTTTTTTTAAAATTAATATTCAAAATTTGAGAATTTAAGTTTGGTTTCATAAATATTTTTAGAATGGCCAACGAAGTCTTAGAAGATAGCGCTTCTTTAAACTTCCACAATCAAATAAGATAAAGTATTTGAAAAAGTAAGCTCAATTTCTTCTAATATTACAAACTAGATACTTTATTAGATCTTTACCAAGATACAGTAAAACCTTCAAATGCAATGGAAGGAATTTTTCCAAAGGGAGTTAATTCAAGAGCATTTCCTAATTTAATAATTTGATTAAAGGCTCTGTATAAATTTCCTGCGACTGAAATAATCGATTGTAATTTATCAAATATCTAATTTAGTAGTATCTTTCATATAATTTTTTAAGATTATATACTTTTATTTAGTATTTTATAAATGATTTTTTGCAGTAATTTAATCCTAGTTTTTCCCTAAATCATAAGTAAAAAACTCTAAATTTTAATGAGAATGTTCATATATAAAAGTAGTATTATAATCATTCAAAAGAAATACAAACTAATATGCCAAGTTCGAAAGATTATATTGAAATTGATAATGAATATTGTGCTCATAATTATCATCCAATCCCCGTAGTTATATCAAGAGCAGAAGGTGTTTGGGTATATGATCCAGAAGATAAAAAGTATTTGGATTGTTTATCCGCATATTCAAGTCAAAATACTGGTCATTGCCACCCTGAAATTATAAAAGCTTTGAAAGAGCAAGCGGATAAAGTAACTTTATCTTCTAGAGCATTTCATAATGATGTAATGGGCCCATTTCTAAAGAAATTGTGTGAGATAGTTGGACCACATATAAATGATTCTAAAAATTCAGGAATAATGGCACTCCCAATGAACACGGGTACTGAAGCAGTTTCAACTGGATTGAAAGTTGCAAGAGCATGGGGATATATTAAGAAAAAAATTCCCAAAGGAGAAGCAAAAATCATTGTATGTAGAGATAATTTCCATGGAAGAACTATTACAATTGTTGGTTTTAGCACAGATATTTCAGCAGCTCGTTATTATGGTAATTTTGGACCTTATACTCCTGGATTTATTACAATCCCATATGGAGATGTTGAAGAATTAGAAAATACAATCCTTGAAATTGGTCCAGAAACAATAGCAGCATTTCTGTTTGAACCCCTCCAAGGAGAAGCTGGCGTAAAAGTTCCTCCAGAAGGATTTTTAAAAGAAGTGAGAGAAATCTGTTCAAAATATAATGTATTAATGATGGTTGATGAAATTCAGACGGGTTTCGGAAGGACAGGAGAATTATTTGCTTGTGATCATGAAAATGTGAAACCAGATATGATGTTACTCGGAAAAGCTCTTGGAGGTGGAGTTTATCCTGTTTCTGCTGTAGTCACGACTCGAGATATTATCGGTCCTGATGTAATCAAACCAGGAACACATGGAAGTACTTTTGGAGGGAACCCTTTAGCATCTGCCGTCGGTATGAAATCATTAGATGTCCATTTACGCGAAAATTTACCGGAACGAGCTAAAAAGATGGGTGCTTATTTTATGAAAAGACTTAAAGAAATTGCTGAAAAAAGAACAAAAATTCCAGTTAAAGAAGTTAGAGGTAAAGGATTATTAATAGCCATCGAATTTGAAGAAAATGCTCGACAAATTGTAGAAGAACTCATGGAAAATGGTATTTTAGCTAAAGATACTCATGCAACAATTATTCGATTTGCGCCTCCCTTGATAATAACTAAAGAACAAATAGATTGGGCTGTAGATATTATTGAAAAAGTGCTAGTTAAACAATAAAATTCAATTTTCTACTTTTATTTATAGCCTTTAATAATTATTAATTATCCAAATAGATATGAGTTCCTGCTTTTCCTTCTAATGCCGTCTTAATTTTTTCAATTGATGTTATTATTGCTTTTTCCCCTCCTGCTTCCATAAAATTGATAATTGCTTGAATTTTCGGTCCCATACTCCCTGCAGGAAATTGTCCTTCTTCTAAATATTTTTTTGCTTCAGATACAGAAAGTTTTTCGAGATCTTTTTGATTAGATGTGCCATAATTTAGAGCAACTTTCTCAACATCAGTAGCAATAAGAAGTATATCCGCCTTAATTTGTTCAGCTAATTTAGAACTCGCAAGATCTTTATCTATAACCGCTTCAACGCCATATAGTCTCTTGTTTTCTTTTATAACTGGAATGCCACCACCCCCACATGCAATTACAATCCAACTCCCTAATTCCATTAACTTTTTTATTTCCCGCCATTGATATATCTTTTTTGGTTTAGGAGAAGGAACAACTTGGCGCCATCCCTTAGCCGTTTTAACCTGCCCTGATTTTGTACGAACCGGATATGCTGGACCAATTGGTTTTGTGGGGTTTTTAAATGCGGGATCCTCAGGATCGACTTTAACGTAAGTAAGAACAGTTAAAAACAGTTTTTGTTCATCCAGACCAATCTTCATCAGCTCCTCATCTAAAGTACTTTCAATCATGAAACCAATTTGACCTTGAGTTTCTGCTACTAATATTTGTAAAGGTCTCTTTGAAACTACCTCTGTTGCCTCTTGTTGGAGTAACAGAAGACCCACTTGAGGCCCATTACCATGCGAGATTATGATGTTATACTCATTAGAGAGCTCTGCAATCTGTTTAATTGGAGCTCTTAAATTATCCATCATTTGTTCTACAGTTCCTTCTTCACCTGGCCTAATAAGAGCATTTCCGCCTAGTGCAACAATAAGAGTTTTCATTAATTTTAATCACATTTTTAATAGAAAAATAAAATTATTTTACTTTTTATTTAAAATTTTTCTCATAAAAAGAGATTAGATTATTTATATGTAATGAACTAATTATTCTATATTTGAAGAAATTTTCAAGGGAATTATGAAAAAGTTAAGATTAATCGTTAAGCTGGCGATTCTTGTAAGTCTAGGTATTTTAAGTTTTATAGTTCTTTATTATTTTTTTTATTATAATAAATTATACGACTCGGAATCCTCTGAAGTTAGAGTTAATAGAATGATTACTATTATATACTTTACCTTTTTTTTTTACATTCTCTTTTTCTTAATTAATTACAAGTTCTATAGTATCTTTTTTATCTTTATTATTACATCTGGAGCTCTTTTATGGATTCTTCTTTATTTACTGGATTTTTTTGATATAAATATTGAATTTTTGAATATGTCCACTTCAAGAACTATTGCTGCATTACTAGGTATTTGTATCATATCTCCCGGATTCACATTGTACATAATGAAATATATCAAAAATCATTCCAACCAAAATGAAAAGGGAAAGGTTTTTAAGAATTATCACTTCCATGAAGGTTTTGTAGGCATTATTTTTGTTATCATTGCCATTTTCCTATTGATGATTCGTTACTTTTTAATTCAATATGAAGTGATGAGGGAAGAATTAAGGATCTTCTTAGCAATTACTATGATTTTACTATATTTATTCTTATTTACTGGAAGTTTTCTAATTTTTAGAGACAGAAAAGATATAATTAAGTTTAAATTTATCGAGCGAAGAGAAATTATAAATGATAATGATACAGCGGCTGTATTTGGTTCAATTGCTGGCGATTCTGTTCATTTTTTTAAATCTCCGAAAATATTAATTTATTCTTTGGGAATACTAATCAATAGTTTTTCTGTAAATATGTTAATGCATGGAAAACTCTTTTTACCAGAAAGGATTTTCGGGTTGAAAAATGAAATAGTGGTTCTTATAGGGTTTATTCTTTGTATTCTTTCGAGTGGAATAATTGGAGTGGATTGGTATCGCTTATTTGCGAAAATTTATCCAAGACTCTATCAAGAAGTTGAGCAGATTCTGAATGGTTTACGAATTTAAATTTGAGTCTAAAATTTATCTCGTAAAAAGAGCATGATGGCTTTTTGAATATGTAATCTATTTTCTGCTTGATCAAAAACAATTGATTGGGCTCCATCAATTATATCAGCTGTTTGTTCATATCCCCTCATTGCTGGTAAACAATTCATAAAAAGCGCGTCTAAATTAGCTGCTTTCATAACTGATGATGTAACTTGATAAGGCATAAAAGCTATTTTCCGCTCTTCTTCCTGTTCTATTGGTATTCCATAACTCATCCAACTATCTGTATATATCACATCAGCTTCTTGAGCAGCTTCCATAGCATTATGAATTACTCTTATATTAGCACCAGTTTCTTTGGAGATCTCTGAAACTTCATCTAATACTATTCGTTCAGGTGAATATTCTGGAGCATTAGGACAGGCAACATCCATTCTCCAGCCAAACATTGTACAAATCCGCATTAAATCATAAGTAACATTATTATGAGCATCACCAAAATAAGAGAGTTTCATATCCTCCAAGCTGTTCTTTTTCTCTTTTATTGTCTGAAAATCTCCTAGAATTTGACATGGGTGAGCGAAATCATCCAGCATATTTATCACGGGGACATCTGCATATTTCGCGAGATCCCAGATATCTTGTCGTTTGAAAACACGAGCAGCAATAATATTTACAAACCTAGAAGCAACTTTAGCTGTATCACTAATATTCTCCTTCTTCCCTAAAGGTGAATCTTTAATTGAATAAAAAATCGCATGTCCACCTAATTGTTGCATTCCAGTTTCAAATGATATTCGGGTTCTCAAGGAAGGTTTTTCAAATAACATTAAGAGTGTTTCTCCTTCTAGAGTAGAACTATATTTCTTAGGATTTCTCTTTATCTCAATTGATTTATTAATAACCTTCTCACATTCTTCTTTTGAAAAATCTGAAACTTTTAATAGATGTCGAATCATTTTAGACCACATAATATATTAATTTAATTAAATCTATCTTCAAAATCTTAAATGTAGGCTAATTTTTATATAATTTTTTTTGAAAACATTATTTTAATTCTTCTTCAATACTAAAATCCCTAGTTAAAGAGAGTAATTCTAAAATTTCTTTATCCCTTGAAGTGATTTTCTCTGTTATTAAGCGACTTAGAAGCTCTCCTAATCCAGGTCCTAACATAAAACCTTGTCCACACATTCCAACTGCATTAATATATCCTTCAATCTCATCAACTTTTCCTACGATTGGATTTCCATCTGGAGTCATTGGATATAAACCACGCCATGTACGCCTTACTTTTATGTTCCTCAAACGTGGTAGAAGTTGAATCATTCTTTTTGAAATTTGCGGTAAAAATGAACTTGTTTCTCTCCTATCTATTCCGGGAATATTAGGATTTGGTGTTAAACAAAATAAAATCTTTCCTTCTTTATTTTGATAAAAATAATAATTTTTAGAATCTCCAAATTTAGGATCTGTAAAAGGTCTAATATCCACAACCATAGTTGAGAAGAAATTTTTTACTGGTTCTGTTATCCCTGCCTCATGAGATTCGGGTTCTAATGGTATATTAATCCCAATTTTTTTACCGAGATCCTTTGCGTAAGCTCCAGCAGCATTAATAACATAATTAGTTTTATATCTTCCCTTAGATGTTTTGAGTTCTATTGCTTGGTTCTTTTTGGGTAAAATTTCTAAAACTGTTTCATTAAAATGATATTCCGCTCCATTACTCTTTGAATGCCGATAAAAGGCATGTAAAGCTAATAGTGGTGAAGCATTACCATCTTCAGGACTATAACTTCCTCCCAATAATCCATTATCATTAATACCTGGAACGATATACTTTATTTTTTCAGTATCTACATAATTAATGTTTAATCCATAACTTTTTTGGAGTTTAACTGTATCTCTTAATAATTTCTCATGTTCTTCTTCATAAGCGACAAAAGCATAACCACCTTGGTTCCACCAAATATCGTCCCCATATTTTTCTTCCCAAGTAGAGAAAATTTCAATGGATCTCTGGCATAACCATATTTTTCCTTTATGTGAATGGGTGGCTCGGATACCACCAATTGCGTGTTTATTGTCTGCTTGAGCAACTGAAGGGAATGAATCAATAACGAGCGTTTTAAGTCCATCATTTACTGTAGCTAAAGCAGTAGGAACCCCTACACTTCCTGCACCAATAATAATAACATCATATTCTACCATAGTAAATCTCCTTATTCTTTATCATGTGCTTTAGCAAAAATTCCCATTGGTACTTCAATAAATAATGGTCGTTTTGTACCGGGTGTAATTTTCTCTATAGATATACCTTCCTCTCGAAAAATCTGTTCAATAAGGGGAGTACACGTTTTTCCTCCACATGCGCCCATACCTACTCTAGTTAGTGCCTTCAATTCATTAAAATCTCTTACTCCAGCACGAATCCATTTCCTTATCTCTCCAACTGATATACGCTCACATCTACAAACTATTGTATCATCTTCTGTAAATGATGGTTGATATACCTCAATGGGCTCATTATAAACACTTTTTAGCAGCTTAATCGCTATTGCTTGTTTTGCTATTTCAGATGGCAATTTAACAGTAATTAATTGAGTTTTAGGGAATTCAGGTAATATTCGTGATCTGTATACTTCAAATTCTCCTAATTCTTTTTCATTGCTAACGACTGTGACTTTTTTACCCTTTTCTAATTTTTCCTGAGTAAGTTCAAGCGGAAAAGTAACAAGAGGGTTTTCTTTATCTTTCCTAAAATCAATCAAAATAACTGCTAATCCAGGACAAACAGCCACACATTTTCCACAGCCCAAACAATCTTCTTTGCCTTTAAAAAAGGGTAATTGGGTAATCAAGTCATCCACAGTTTCAATCTGTTCCTGCGGACAAACTGATGTACATGGATTACATGGAATTTCTTGATTACAATAAAAAACGGGATAAATTCCTTCCTCTTTAAAGGTTATCTCTGTTTTTATTGGATTTGGCGGTTTAGCTTTCATTAGCTCAGCAAAATTTTGAAGTTCATTAATATCTTCTCTAACTTCGATTCCAATCTCTTTTAATATCTTTAAAGCCTCAATTCTACCAGTAAAAATTGCAGCAGAAGCTTCAGCAATTTCTTGAGCATCACCAGCAACCCAAACTTGCAATCCAAATTCTTTTGCTTTATAATAAAATTCATCAACAGGATTTAAGCCAACAGCAATTAGAATTGTATCGCATTCATAAGTTTTTTCTGTACCTGTAATGATATTGAAATTCTTATCAATTTGACCTATTGTTATAGATTCTACTTTATTTTTCCCATTTGCAGATAAAATTGTGTGGTTGGTATAAATAGGGACACCTAATCTTCTGAGTTTATCTTCATGTACTTTATATCCACCACATTGAGGTAAAGCTTCAATTAAACCAATAAGTTCCATTCCTGCTTGGATTGCATGATAACCAGCAATTAACCCTACATTTCCTCCTCCCACAATAAAAATCTTTTCTGCTGCTCTAATTAAATCACGATTTACTAAAGTTTGAAAAGCTCCTGCCCCGTATACTCCTGGAAGTGTATTCCCCGGAAAAATTAACATTTTTTCTCTTGCACCTGTAGCAACGAGAATATAAGTAGGTTTAACTAAAACATAATTTTTGTTATCCTTTAAAATTCCAACTAAACCATCACTAAAAACAGCTAAGCAAACACTATTGAGCCAAGTATCAACGGTAGGTAATTCTTGGACTATATTACCAAGAATTTTAGCAATATCGATTCCACGAGTACCAGCATATACATCCTTTTGTGAACCAAAAAATTTATGTGTCTGAAGTACTAATTTACCTCCAAGATTACTTTTATCATCAACTAATATAATATTGATATTATTTTCCCCTAATATCTTAGTAGCAGAAAGTCCAGCTGGACCAGCACCAATAACTAACAATTCTGTATCAATTATATCTGAATCCCCTACTTTCACAGGATTATCAATAGCAGGTAAATCTGGCAATCCATTACAGCTTTCTATAATCATACCCTCATCTAGGGGTGTCATACAAGCTTTTACAGGAATACCATTTACTATAACATTACATTGGGAACACTGTCCATTGGCACAAAACATACCTTGTGGGCTGTTATCTTTAACATGATGACCGAAAGTTTTTATCTTATTGAGAAAAAGAGCCGAAGATATGACCATTCCTTTAAATCCAATTAATTCAATGCCGTCAAAAGTAAATGATATCTTCTTTCTTTCTGGTATCTCTAAAATTGGATGTTCTTTTATATTTTCCATTTAGAATCCTTATTTTTTTTTAAAATGTGATATTAATTATTGGTGAGGAGAAACTACAGAAATTACATCATCGTAATCAATTCCTAGTTCTTTAACTAGTTTAATAGTAGGACACCCTTTTTGGTTCCAACCACGTTCTTTATATACGACATCTTGAAGTTTGGAATATTGTTCTTCTCGATGTTTTCGAAGTATTTTTATTTTTTCCTCTGTTGATTTTCTCTCAATGTTAAATCCTAATTCATTAAGCTGATTATCATACCTATCAACGCGACTTTCATATTCTAAAGGAGTTACTGGACCCATTGCTCTGTATGGTAAGTTAGAATCACCTTCACGTAATCCCTCTCCTAATCGAATATTAAAAATTCTCTGAAAATTGTAAACTCTTTCAGACATTTTAATAAGATCATCTGGAGTAGATTGCCTTCCCGTAACTGCTGAGAAATATTTGGCATACCAATCAACATGATAAGGTATCCTTGCTTGGAGTAGTTCACCCGTTTTAGGATCCTTCACTGGAAGTTCTTTATTTTGAGGCCCTATCGCATCATTCCATGGTAACTTGCAGAGTCCATTTAAACCAAACCAAGTGCGCCAATAAGGAAACCAACGTAATGCTTTTGCTTTATCTTCAAAGGTAGGTAATGTATTTCTTACCATATCTTCAAAAATTAACCAGGCCTCATCGTGTTGCGGTCCTTTAAGTGCTAATCCATACCCTCCTTGTTGGGCTAGTGATTCTTTTGTTATATATTCTGAAAATTCTAAACCTTTATGCTCCATACCAATATCATGTAAAAATTGAGGGTCTCCACCATAATTTTCTACAAAATATTTTTTCATTTCTCTTATTCCTTGACCTACAATGACTCCAAACCCATCTCCTTTAGCCATTTGATGAATTAATTCTAAAGCAGCTTCAGCATTACCAAAATTAAGTTCAAGACCTCCAGTGATTTCTTTGTTTAATATTCCTTCTTCATAACATTCCATTACAAAGCCAATACCAGTCCCTATAGAAATTGTATCAAGTCCATATGTGTCACAATAAAAGTTAACCTCAAGAACCCATTTTGGATCCCAAACGTCCCAGTTCGGTCCACATCCAGCTATTGTTTCGTATTCAGGTCCCTCAACAATAACTTCTTGACCTTTAAATGGACCAGTCAAAACTTTATGAGGATTTGAATAATGTGAACAACTCATAGTGCAACCAATCCAGCAACCATCTGTACCCTCTTTAACATGATAAACTTTACGCATCTCTTCGCGATTATAAGGAATGTTTTTATCTTTTATTTTTTTATGAGAGCCATAACGAAAATTCTCTGTAGGAAGGAGATCAACAACATTCATAATATCAGGGAGGTAACCTGTACCAACTCGGCGCATTTCATTTTGCGTTGGATCAAGATCTACAATTTCTTTACTATGTATTCTTCCTATTTCTCGAGCTGTTTCCAAATCAGCAGGATTATTTGACTTTACAGTAATTTTAGGAGCACGACATACTAATGCTCTGACTTTCTTATCACTAAAAACAGTTCCTATACCCCCTCTACCAGCTTGTTTAAATGATGCTCGTTTTCTTACTGGTGTATACCACGAAAAGTTAAGCATACCCCATTTAGAATGTTTCGCTGCTGGACCAGAGGTCACAACTGAAATTTGTCTTTTTTCAGCATCATCTTTAGCATATTTTTCTGTTAATTGTTGGGCAAGTTCATGGGAATATTCAGAAAGCCCATCAGATTCATTGACTTCTAGAATCTGGATTAATCCTTCTATTCCATCAATATAGATTATTATTTCTTTTTCTGCCTTCCCTTGAATTTCAAGAACGTCAAATCCAGTAAATTTGAGAAATGGTCCAAAATAACCTCCCACATTACTATCAATAATGATCCCTGTTAATGGTGATATAGAGGTAACAATTGATTTTCCAGAACCTGGATAAAAAATACTTCCCCCTAAAGGACCTGATGATATACAGATTTCATTCTCAGGATCATCCCATTTCACCTTCTTTTCTTTTGGAAGAGAATTCCACATGAGCCACAAATCAAAACCTTTACCGCCAATGAATTTTTCTTTCATTTCATCGGTAACTGGCTTAATAATAATCTCATTTTTAGATAGATTAATATATAAAGTTCTATTAGCATAACCCTTTTGAACTTCGTGAATTTCATATTTCTTTTCTGCTAAAATCATAAAGTTTCATTCCATTAGGTTCTGAGTACTAAATTAAAATCATAAGTTTAACCTATGGATGATTTAATGAGACTTTAGAATTAAATATTATTTATATGATTAAAAATTGAAGTTTAAAAAAAACCAAACTATTCAAATTTTTAATTGATTGGATTTAAATAGAAATTAAATATTTCTAGCTAATTCTTCAGCCCATTTACGAATCTCATCCCAATTTCTTGAATCGTAAACTCCTGGCTCTGTTTCTTTAAAACCTGCTGGAATAAAATTTTCCTTTTCCTCATCTAAGAATTTTCTAAAAATTTTACCCATCTGATTATAATCCCAGATACCTCCAAACATTTCCATCGAAATTGGATTCAATTCATATTTAGAAGCTTTATCTTCAAGATATTTCTTAGTAATTCTCTTGATTTCATCATCCTCTCCTTTATATTCCATGAGTGCTCGTGCACCTGAAGATACGAAGATTGCTACTTTCTTTTTTTTGAGGTCATTGCTAAACTTCTTTAGAAATGCTTTAGCTTTGCTTGTCCACATTTCCATTTTCATTCCACTCCCAATTATAATCATATCAAATTCTGAGATATCTTTGACTTTCTCGTCTTTGAGATTTACGACTCTTACCTCAAAACCTTCATTTTGAAGGACATTGGCAATCTCTGCTGAAGTACTCGCAGTCGCCCCATAACGAGTACCATAAGCAATTAAAATTTTAGGTTTTTCCATTTTTTCACCCTATTCATTACTTTTTTAGAAATTTATTAATAAAATCATCAAGTACTTCTTCAATTGTAGGACTTCCAATGGCTTCAATATCATACGATACTTTCACAATTGGTTTATTTGCTTTAATCAATTTGGTTAAGTCTATAGGACTACCATTCAAGATTATATCTGCCTTCACATTATTAAGTGTTTTTTCTAAGTCATCTATTTGTTGGTCTGTGTATCCCATGGCAGGCACAATTTGTGTAATTTGAGGGAAATCTTCGAAAACATCTTTCATAGACCCTACTAAATATTTTCTAGGGTCAATAATTTTCGCTTCTGCATTTTTTGCAGCAACATATGCTGCTCCAATAGACATTCCTCCATGTGTTAATGTAGGACCATCTTCTACAACCACAACTTTCTTTCCTTTCAGCTTTAAAGGATCTTCTGCTTTAACCACTGAATTTGTATAAACTTTTATTGCATTTGGATTCAGCTCATTAAGATTTTTTTCCACGATTTTTACATCTTCGGGTTTAGCACTATTCATTTTGTTTATTACAAAAACGTCAGCATATTTAGCATTAACTTCTCCCGGATGATATTTGTTTTCATGTCCTGGTCTTAACGGATCTACAACAACAAAAAGCAAATCAGTAATATAGAAAGAAATCTCATTATTTCCCCCATCAAAAATAATAACATCTGCTTCTTTTTCTGCCTCTCTGATTATCTTCTCGTAATCAACTCCAGAATATATAACCAATCCCTGTCTAATATAAGGTTCATATTCTTCACGTTCTTCAATACTGCAATCGTATTTATCAAGATCGTCATATTTTTCAAATCTCATGACATTTTGCTGAACTAAATCACCATAAGGCATTGGTTCACGAATAGCTACAACATTATACCCTTTACTCTTAAGATATCTATAAGTTGCTCGAGATACTTGACTTTTTCCACAACCAGTTCTAACAGCACATATAGCAATTATAGGTTTATTAGCTTTGAGTTGAGTAAATCTCCCTGAAATTAATCGATAATTTGCTCCCGCAGATAAAGCTCGAGATGCTTTATGCATAACTTCTTCATGAGATACATCTGAGTAAGCAAAAACAACTTCATCAACGTTGTTTTTTTTAATTAAATCTTCAAGCAACTCTTCTGATACCATTGGGATTCCATTTGGATATAATTTCCCTGCTAATTCTGCTGGAAATTTTCTTTCAGCTTCTTCAGTGGTACCAACGTTCTGTTCGCCAGCAATAGTAAAAGCTATTACTTCATATTCTTCATTATCTTTGAACACAGTACTAAATACATGAAAATCCATCCCTAAAGCGCCAATGATAATAACTTTTTTTCTCATACTAAGAAACCTTCTAATGATAATCTTTTGTTGTTCATCATAAGTAATTTGATACTAATTATTAAGATTATCAATTCTATCAAGGGAATGATGACCCACCATTAAATTCGAGCTAAAAAATACAAAACTAATATAGATTAGGAGGTATTAAAATCTAACTATAAATAAAAAGTAATTTAAACAACAATATATTAGCAAAATATAGGGATGTGAAAATCACTAGAATTATTTTAGTGATTATTATTTTTATTAGGAGGAAATATTATGAAAGAAATACCTGATTATGAAAAGTATCCGGTTAGCGAGGAGGAGATGGGAAAGCGTTATAAGAATTGGACAAAAGCCTTGGCTCGGATGGCAGTGTTGCTTTATACAGTAGGGAAGGAAGTCGGAGGCGAGAAATTCGTTGAAAGACTTAAGGAAGAAAATCGAGAAAGGGGTAAGAGAGATGCGGCAACAATAATGAAAATAGTAGGTTGCAAACCAGAGGATTTCAAGGATTGCATGAAGATTCCCAAGATGGTTGATTTCATAGATGATAGATATGCGAATTTCTGGGATGGGTATGTTGAAAACACACCTAAAGCTTTTGAAAAAGAACTCTTTACTTGTCCGGTTACGGAACCATGGTCGAAAGCACCTGATCTTTGCGAAGTATTAATTGGCGAATCTCTTAGAAGTTTTGTTAAAGCGCTAAACCCGAAGTTTAAAACCGAAGGGTTCACAAAATTGCTTACCAAAGGTGATAAATGCTGTCGATACAGGGTTGAGTTGAAGGAAGATTAAATTTTTAGCAAGAATGCTTATATTTGATATTCAGAAACAAGTATGAAAAATATTCCAACTGCTCGGTTTTCTCATACAAAGAAACCTTCAAATGATAATCTTTAGTTGTTCATCATAATTAATTTGGGACTTATTATTAAAATTATCAATTCTAAAACGGGAAAAATAACCCACTATAAAAAAAATAGAGGGAGTATTCATAAACTCCATTATCTACACTTTTTTTCAATAGATCAAGGTGTATAAACTTAACAGTTAAAAATTTATTAAAAAATTATTTTTTTAAGATCTGAAGATATTTCCCGTTTTTTATATTTCTAAAACTAATTCTTTAAATAAAGTAGAAATTCATAATTTATGATATAAAAATTAAGAGGGAGGAAATAATAAATTCTGAGAAAATATTAGAACGCATGACTTTGGTGAAAGCATGAAAGCCTTTATCAAGAAGAGTAAACCAACATCTCTTAAACTTAAAAACTTAAGAAGTTTGATTTTTGTGTTGTAATAACTCTATTTATATATTCATTTTTTTTTAAAATTATAAATGGGAAGGGAAAAACATGTTTTGGACTAACTTGAAATTAAGGCTCATATTAGCGGGATGTATTATTACAATTATAGGTGTTGTTTTGCTCATTGTACATGGTTTATCAGTCATTTACTTTGGATTAATAATCGCGGGAATAATTATATTAGTGATCGGGTTAATTTGGAAGCTTAAGGTAAAACCCATTGATAAGAGCACGAACTGAAAGATTTTTTCTGACATTATGAAAATTACAATTTTAAATTATTACTTGAAAATTTGGAAAAATTATAGTATTAAACTTATAATGTAAAATTTAAAAGATGCATAATAATGATTAAACTTGAAAATTTAACCAAGAAATATGGAAATCTGACAGCTGTTGATAATCTTTCTTTGCAAATTGAAGAAGGAGAAGTATTTGGCTTGCTTGGTCCTAATGGAGCGGGTAAAACAACTGCAATTAGGATGCTTTGTTGCCTCATATCAAAAACCAGCGGTAATGCGATTATAGATGATTTATCCCTTGATAATAAAGAAGATCATCTTGCAATTCGTAAAATAATCGGAATTCTACCTGAAAATGTGGGTCTTTATGAAGACATGACCGCATATAAAAATTTAAATTTCATTGCAAAACTCTATCAATATCCAGAAAATAAACGGAAGGAGCGAATTGAATATTATTTGAAAATGTTAGATTTATGGGATAG
>JBHLMP010000026.1:18599-55010 GCA_048938025.1 Promethearchaeota archaeon | reverse complement strand
ACATTCACATGTTCTCTTAAAAAACCTCCTGTTATGTATTCTCCCACTTTTTCCAACTTTGGGAACATTCTAGTAAAAACAAATACTAAAATAGATAATCCACTCACGCCAATAATAAATAGTGTGATTAGTGTGGTAATAATGTCATAACTAATAAACAGAATTGTTCCTGTTGTTAAAATCACAAAATAAATAGCAAATTCCGAAAGTATCATACTTATCCATTTTGTTATCTTATGCTCCTTTTGTAATTCTTCTAAAATATATTTGTATTTCATTTGACCAAACAGCTTAATCTTCATTTCAAACATAAATAGCAATAAAATCCAAGCAAAAGGTAATGTAACTAAGAATAAGAGTAATACAAGTATTGAATTAGTCAGGAATGTAAGTATAATAGAAATAAATGTGAGTGATATGCCTTGTATAGAAAACATCAAAATAATTTTGGCTTTTGCTTGATCACGAGGGATAATAGGTAATGATGATATTGTTGATGAGCCTGATTCTTCAAGGTTTAGAAAACCAGCAGTTAACATTGGCGGAATAAACAGATAAACTAAAAGCACAATTGACCATAAGATTAATATACCTTCTGGTCCTGTAATTTCACTTAAAATAGGTCCCTGTAATGTTAAAACTAATATTAAAGGATAAAAAATGGGGAAGAAGATAAACATAAAAGACTGTATATCTCTTATTGATGAAATTAAATCTTTACGTAAATATGCTTTTATAGGTGTAATAGGTTTTAACTCAACTTGGATCTCCTTTTTCTCCACCTCTTCAGTTTTAATTTCAGTCGAAATTGCACTATGTAATGCTTTTTGAGTAACTTTTAAAAAAACCCATGTTAATACTATGAATAAAGCAACTCCAACAAGTGTACTCATCAATAATAACGGAGGTACTTGATTTGGAATAGTACTTAATGATATTAAATATGCAGGGGCAAAAGGGTATGGTATCAAGCTTAAAAGAATGTTTAAAGCTATAGAAGGTTGAG
This sequence comes from Promethearchaeota archaeon, assembly GCA_048938025.1. GTDB lineage: Archaea > Asgardarchaeota > Lokiarchaeia > Sigyniarchaeales > SOKP01 > Loki-b32. Next base: position 54,004 of record JBHLMP010000026.1, on the reverse strand, counting down.
AAGTAGTAAAAATATTAAAAAAAACGTCAATAGCATTTATTCCCCAACTAAATATAAATCCAGTAGTAAACATGATGATAAAATACCCAAGCATCGTTATAATTCGAACTATGTTCGCTTTTTTAGACGTACCTTTCGATTCTGAAAAAAGATAACTCATCTTCTCTCCAATAAGAACCAGAATACTAAAGCTAAATATAACATTAACAATAGATATTAAAAAAGAAGTAAAAAAAACCAAAATATTTTGTGTCGCAATAAGCATAATTATCGGAAATCCAGCAATTAATAATATTAACGGGATATCAAGATTTCGAAATATAGTCATAAAACCAATCTTTTTTAAATTTTTTTTAGAAAAGGGAAGGGTTTGCAGCCATCTAAAAGCATTACCTGACATGAAAGAACTGGTTGATACCAAACCAAACATTAACATATAAAGAATTATCATCCCAAAAAATAGCATAAAAAGTAATGATGATATAAAAAAGATTGTATTTATTGAATATATACCAAGCTCAAGATATTCACCGATTTTGAAATATGCAACTAATGGTAGAACAGGTAAAACCAAAAACATAATACCAAATACAACTTTAAGCGCCAAAAATTGATGTTTTATATAATTCTTGTTTTTTTTAAATTTCTCAATAAGTCTTGCTTGATGAGCACCTGCGCTTGCAATCTGGCCTTCCATCAAAATTTCATAACAAGGATATTTTGATAGACGATAATATTTTATCTTTTCTAATTCCATCTTTAATATCCCTACATATTTTTCTTCTTAAATGAAGCTCTAAGTCTATCCACAATCTCGATTACAGAAGTATCTTGCTCAGTTAACCGTAAAAATACATCTTCTAAAGTAGCCCCAAGTTTATCAGCTTGTTTCCGGAGTTCTTCTAACGTCCCAATTCCTACCATTTTACCTTTGTGAATGATCCCAATTCGATCACATAATTCTTGAGCAATTTCCATAATATGGGTAGAAAAAAGGACTGAACCACCGCGCTGTGTATGAAGTTCTAATATAGATTTAACAACTCTTACTGATTTTGCATCAAGACCGGCAATTGGCTCATCCAAAATAAGTAGATCTGGTTCATGGATTATTGCAGCAACTAGCTGCAATTTTTGCTTATTACCATGTGATAAAGTAGCAATTAATTGATCATAATATTCTAATGCTTCCAAACTTTCTAGATATTCTCTTACTAACTCAGTAGTTTTAACTTCATCAAGTTTTCTTACAGATGTAATAAAATTAAACAAGTCTTTTGGTGTTAACGATTTGAAAATAAGAGGTTCCTCACTCACATACCCAATACGACGCTTTATCTCAACTTCATCACGTTCGGGGTTCATTCCAAAAACGCTCATTTCTCCTTCATTTGGCTCAAGTAGTCCTAATAGAAGTTTTATTGTAGTTGTTTTTCCTGCACCATTAGGGCCTAAAAGCCCAAAAACCTCACCTTGATGTACGTTAAAAGAAATGCCATTAACTGCTTTAACATCGCTAAAAAACTTTTTTAAATCCTTGACGACTATTACTTCACTGTCAGACATATTTAATCAATTGAATGAATTTTTTTTACTATATTTTTTTAACCAATATATTTTCTGATATAATTCTATATACTTTTATATTTAAATATTGCGTTTCTCTTTTAAATAAATAATAATAATTGAATTTCAAGCGGAAATCTAATTTTTTCTATATATAAATATATATTCTTTAAATAATAATTAAATACCTATTTTATATATTTATGTGGGTTAACTTCTTTTTTGTCTAACGATTATTATAATAGATACTATAACAAGGATAATTCCAACTAAGTGAGCTATTGTAAATACCTCTCCCAAAATAATTGTTGCAAATATGGCAGAGGTAACAGGAGTAGGAGAAAAAACTACACTTGCTTTAGACACATCAAGATACGAAAGCGTCTTATACCAACAAAACAATCCTGAACCATAAACTGCTCCCATCAGAATAAAGGAAACTTGATTATCAAAATCAAATAGCACTTTAAAATTTTCTATTGGAAAAAATATTAAGTAAGTAAGAATTAAAATAAAACCTGAGAGGATATTCCTAAGAAAAACCATTTGAATAGGAGTAACTTCATTCCTATTAAAGATTGGTTTTGTCATAGTATGTCCTAACATCCATAAGCAACTTATTAACAATAAAATTAACACACCATATAAGATAGTAATATTAATTTCAAAAAGAGAAAAAAACTGTGTTATACCTATACTCAATCCTAAAAATAAGATAAATGAAAATATGATCTGTAATTTTGTGATTTTTTCACTTAAGATTAGATATCCAAAAATTAACGAAAAAAAGACTGTAGTTTTTTGAGTTAATGATCCATTTATCGCTCCTGCTAGGTCATAACCTATAAAAAAGAAGATTTGATTAATTCCAAATATAATTCCTATAAAAATTAAAAGCCAAAAATTATTTTTCCAGCCCTTTAAAATAGAATTCCCTAATTTCACATCATCAACTTCATTTTTTTTATTTGAATCTCTTTTTTTAATCTCTATTAACATTAAAGGGAAAAATAGTATTGTTTCAATTAAACATGTCATAGCAGCAAACTGATATGCATCCATGGCAGAAGGTCTTAATATTGCGACAATTGGTTGTAAACCAACAAAAACAACTCCAATGGTTCCAAAGATTAAACCTTTCTTTAAATTTTCACTCTGCACGATAGATATGTAAAAGTCGAGAAATATTAAAATTAATTGAATTCTATGAGTTTTCATTAAAATTTTAAAATGTTTGTTAAAAAAGAGAAATTATAATAATTCTATCCAAATCCCTCAAATAAGATTTATTTATAAAAAAAGATTTTGAAATATTAAATTAATAAATGAATTGAAAAGGTGTTAAATATTTCAGATAAAATTTCTGATTATGCAATCACGACTCTAAACCTAACAAAAGATTTTGGGAATGTAGTCGCTGTAAAAGATCTTAATTTAAAAATACGGCATGGCATAACCTACGGATTATTAGGACCTAATGGAGCTGGTAAGACTACTACTGTTCGAATGTTAAATTCAATAATTTCTCCAACTTCAGGGACCGCTAAAATTGTAGGTTATGACATCATTACAGAAAGCCAACAAGTTAAAATAAATTGTGGTTTTTTACCAGAATCTCCTGGTTTGTATCAAAAATTAACAGCTAAAGAATTCTTAGAATTTGTTGGAGAATTATATTATTTACCTAAAGAAGTTATATCCTCCCGTATTAATGAGTTATTAGATCTTTTTGATTTGGAAGGACGTGAAAATGATCTTTTAGAAGGTTATTCAAGAGGTATGAAACAAAAGGTTTGTTTATGTGCTGCACTGATTCAAGATCCTAAAATAATATTTTTAGATGAACCTACTTCAAACTTAGATCCCGCAGCAGCTCGAATGGTTAAAGATCTTATCTCTGACCTTGCTAAAAAAGCAGATAAAACTATTTTCATCTGTACTCATCTTCTTGATGCTGCTGAAGAATTATGTGATCTTATTGGAATAATTGATCAAGGGATATTGAGAGTTGAAGGAAGTCCAAAAGATATTATAGCTTCCCAAGAAGCTAATGATCTAGAAGATGCTTATTTAAAGATAATGGGTGCGACCCGTATTGAAGATTTACTAGCGTGGAGAGAGGAAGTAGCAACTACTTCTGAAAACAAGAAAAACAAGAAAAACAAGAAAAAAAAGAAAGATTAATATGAGTCTCTGGAAAGCTATAGCAAAAAACGAAATTCGTCTTAGAACCAGCCGTTTTAGAAACCATAGAGTTCTATTTTTTGTATTATTATATTCTTCATTATTAATATGGGCGTTTTTTCTATGTCCATTACTTTTTGATATGTTTATGCCAACCTTAATAAAAAGAGTACCTCAAATTTTAATTGCTGTAGCTTTGACCATGGAATACATAATGATGGCTTTCTTTTTAGCAATTATAATTTATCCTTTAAATACGATATATAGAAAAACAGAAATTGGGTTTAAAGAAATTTTACTTGCTTCCCCTGCTAGTTCAGGAGATATTTTTTTAGGGGAATTTATAGGTAAATTTCCAATATATTCCGCTGGTTTATTAATATTAGCCCCTGTATTAATAGGAATGATAAATCCAATAATAAATTTAGATCTAATCCAGTATATTATAATTTATATTTGTATATTTGGTATGATTGTATTTGCTGCTCTATTGGGTTCGATAATCTCGTCTTGGTTAGAACATAAAATTGCTAAAAGCGAACGAGCTCGAGATTTAGGTAAAGTTTTATTATTTCTACTTTCAATTGCTATGGTCGCGATCATGTATTCCCTACAATTTCTCTTTGAATTTCTTGCAGATAATCCAGAATTAAAAAATTGGTTAATGTTTTACCCCGCTTTATGGTTTTCTAATATAATCTTATTTTTCTTGGATCCAAGTTTAATAAGTAGCTATATTCTAAATATTTGGACTAGTAGCGCTTTAGCAATTTTTATTCCAATAATAATTCTTTTTATAGCATATAAAAGAGCAAATAAGTTTTTCACTGTAGAAGGAGCTATTGAGAAGATCTCATCTATAATAGAGAAAGAAAATAAATTTTATTTATTGATAAGGAAATTGTCAGGTCATAAGTGGGAAGGATTAATTATTACTCAATTGAAGGAGTTCTTGAGACGGAGAGAAACCATTATGAAAATTGTGTATTTATGTGGATTGGTATCGGTATTAGGGGTTATTTTTTCATTTACAATGGAGGGAATTACGGACTTAATTGGGCAATCAATATTAATGGTCCTTCTTATAATAATGGGTGGTATGATGTATGGCTTATTGTTTGGAAGTTATATCTTTGTTGGTACAAAGGACCTTATCTGGGTTTATAAAAGAAGTCCAAGAAATATAAAGGCATTAGTATATTCTTATTTGATTGCGATGTTTGTATTTAATTTTCTAATGGCCTTAGGAATCACAATCTTTTTTACATTTTATTTTGACTTTGATATTTTTAATATTATCTTTTTCTTCACTTTCTATTTAATAAATAGTGAAATTGTAATTTTTCAAGCAGTTGGAATTCAATGTTTAAATCCATCATTTGAAGAGAAAGGACGGGCTATGACAACAAATATTTTAGCATTGATGGTACTACAAATGATTCCTTTTCAATTTATTTTTATAGTGGTACTAATTCTTGTCCCAGAACCTTCTTCCCCTGAATTAGCTAAGTTTCTTTTTCTTACACCAATATTATTGGTTACACTTGCAAGTTCACTTCCATTATTTTACTTTGGTTTAAGAAAACTAAGTAAGCTTGAATAATGACTCTATTATTTTCAATCTCAAAAAAAAAAGAAATATTATTTAGTATACTTTCCAAACTGAGGAATTTCTTTTAATTGGAGCGAATTAAAAATTGGACCCTCTTTACAAACTGTTATATCATTCTTCTCTCCTATACTACAAGAACCACATAAACCAACCCCACATTTCATTTTTCTTTCTAGAGATGCTTGAACTTCGATATTTTTTGGTTCTGCAATCTCGAGAACTTTCTTCATCATGACTTCTGGACCACATGTAATTATTAAATCAATGGGATTCTCAGCAAGGATATCTTCTATTGTATCAGTAACAAAACATTTTTTCCCTTTTGATCCATCATCAGTGCTACACAAGGTATTAGGAATAAGATCTACTAATCTATCCGCAAAGATTAAGGAAGGTTCATCTTTAGCACCTATTGTCACTATCATATTTTTCTTATTTTGCTTTAATGGTTCAATTAATGAAGTAAGAGCAGCAATACCCATACCTCCACCGACTATCAATATATTCGAAGCATCTTCATAATTCCAAGAATTTCCAAAAGGACCTCGAATTCCAATACTATCACCTTCCTTTAAATCAAATAATCGAGTTGTACCTTCACCAATTTTTTGTATTGTGATTTCAATTAAATTATCGTCTATATTTGAGATCGACATTGGTAAAAAATCGTAATTTAGAACCCATAAAACAACAAACATTCCTGGTCTGTATGCTCTAGCAATCCTTTCATTTCTTATTATGATACTTTTTATCTCTGAAGAGTGTTCAATGATCCTCTCGATTTTGACTATGTCTGTTTTACATTTTGTTATTTCTAATACTAACTCTTCATTATCTTTCGTAAGAGGCTTCAGTTCTAGCATTTTTTTTTCAATAGCTAAATTAATAAGTTTCTTTCCCTTTTTAGTTCTAACAATTACAGTTCTATATCCATCTTCGCTTCCCACATTTCCAACTGATATATCAGCAAATTCAGACGTATAATCAGAGCAAGAAAAACAAGCATTCCTTATTGCTTTATCATAGAGATAATTAATTGAAATCGTTTTCTTTCCAGATTTAGTTGTTATTATCATTTTAAAATTTTCATTATCAGTTTTAATTTTTAAGATTTCTCTAGAATTAATACCATTTTCCCTAAAGCACTCATTTAATTGTTTATTATGAAAAGTACCAAAACAAAAAGTCCCTATTGCTAAAGATACTAAATCATAAGCTTCAAAATCAAATCTAGGGTGATTTTGTATTTTCCTCAATGCATGAATTTGACAAGGAGTCCCAACCACTGCTATATCTGCATATTCTTTATTGATTGCTTCTCCTATTTTGCTAAGTGTAGGACTTTGACTTGGTTTGTAGCCGATCGCTTTAAATAAACCTTTATGAGATTCAGCGATCATCGGAAACGGTCGAAAATTCTCATCCTTATCGGTGACAATTGCGGCATCAATTAAACCTTCTTCCATTGCGATATATAACAAAGTAGTGATAAGCCCTGCTTCTGGTGGTATCTTTTCTCTCGCTACATCTGTAATTTTAACAGATATGATCTTTTTATAATGTCCTAGGATTTTATCATGACTTTTTCCAAATGTCCATTTATCTAATAAACAGACTGGGAGTTGCTGAACATTTGTTTTAGGACATAAATTATAGCAAACACCAAAACCATCTCTACACGTATTAATATCCTTACATGAACCATCTTCTAACGGGATTTCTCTTTCTTGATCATATTTTATATTCGCACAAAAAGCACCACACGCACCACAATAAGTACATTTGCTTGTTTTAATAATTTCAGAATCTAGTTCATTCCATCCTTTTTGGAATTTCTCAATGAACATTTTAATTCTTACCCTCTTCTAATCCTTTTAAAAATTCTTGAGCTTCTTTTTTCCCCAATTCAAATGCTTCCAAATTTTTATCTAATGTAGGACTTGGTACGAAATTTTTAAGAGTTTCAATAGCAGATTCTTCAGAAATTAATCCAGAAAGGACAGTAAATGCCCCAAAAAGGATAGAATTTCCAAAAACAATATTTCCAAAATTCTCAACCGCTAATTTCTGAACTGGAATACTTAATGCTTTTTCAAATCTTCTTACTGCTTTAAATTTTTTGATTGTCGATGGATCCCATATTAAATATCCCGTATTTTCATCTTTTTTAATATCTTCTGGTTTAATGAGATTAGCTGACTCTTCAGAGAGAATTATTAGAAAATCATATGGTTTTAAGGCTTTAGGGTAATCGATTATTTTAATCTCTTTATCTAAATCAACTACAACTTCTGCCCAGCATCTTCCTCCTCGAGCCGAAGCAGAATAAGACTCTGTTTGAGTTGCTGCTAGATTTTCATATAATGAACTTGCTGTAATTATCATCTTACTAAGAGTAATAACACCTTGACCTCCAAATCCAGAGATTCGTACTTCATATCGAGTCACAATTTACTTTTCCTCCATTGCGATTTTTTGAATTTTAGCATATTCTTCAGAATATTCTGGTTTATCAGGCTCATATCTGAATTCTCCAATAATATAATTATTGAATAATTCTTCTTCTGTCATGAATTTTGCTTGATTGATACGTACACTGTTCCTTTTTATCCAATCTAGCATTCTTCCTGTATTATCCATTTTTTCACCTCTTATATCTAGATATTCCACTCCTAAACGATCTAAATTTTTCCTTCCAAAGTAAGTAACACAGGGAGTTATTACTTCAATTACAGATGTACCTTTATGTTTTAATGCTTTTCTAAAATATTTCATAAGTGTTCGCGGATGTGCTACCGTTGTTCTTGCTATATACGTTGCACCAGCAACTAAAGCTAGTTGTACGCCATCAATTCTGTTTTCAAACATCTTATATGGTGTAGTTGTGCTTTCTGCACCATACAAAGTTGTTGGAGCAGCTTGGCCTCCTGTCATTCCATAAATACTATTATTAAAAATAAAAATAACACAATCAAGATTTCTACGACAAATATGAATAAAATGGTTTCCACCAATTCCTAAACAATCTCCATCACCAGAAAATATAATGGGTTTTAATTTAGGATTCACCATCTTCATCCCTGTAGCTACTGCTGGTGCTCGACCATGAAGTGCAAAAAATTTTTGAGAAGCATGATGCACTAATGTCACTAATTGAGTATAACAACCAATTCCTATAATTAATGGAAATAGTTTTGGATCTATTTTATCATCCTCAAATACACGAGTGAAAATGTGACCAATAATACCATAACCACATCCTGCGCAAAAAAGAGAGTTATAATTTCTAAAAAGATATCCTCCTGTGGAAAATTGGACATAAGGATGATCAGGTTTTTCCTTTGGATACACTGGACCCATGCCTGACATTATTTTGAGACCTCCTTTATAACTTTTAATATATCATTTGGATGATGAAATTCACCTACTTTAGGAATTTTAATTATTGGTGTTTCAGGATTAGTTACTCTTTCTACTTGTTCAGCAATGAATCCTGTGTAATTTAACTCTGGGACAATAATGGCTTTAGCATTTTTAACTACTTTCTTTACTTTTTCATCTGGAAAAGGCCATACTGTTACTAATCTAAATATTCCAACTTTTATTCCTTCCTTCCTGGCTATATCAACTGCATGATAACAGGTTCTTACTGGTAGACCATATGCAATAATAACAATATCCACATCGTCCAATCTGTATTCATCTATTATAGAAATTTCATCTATATTTGTTTTTATCTTTTCAATAAGAACTTCCATGAAACCTAACATATCAGCTTTAGGAAGCCCTTCATAGTTATGAGGTAGATGAAGAGGCATTAATGGAAAATAATCTGTACCGATTATTGGAGGGTTTGGGATCACGTATTCTCCAGTACTATCATTCTTATAAGAGAACTTCTTAGTATAATCTTGAGGTAATTCACGATTAATAACTCTCTTCATTAATTCTTCTTTTGGTGGAATATAAATAGGTTCATGAAGATGTCCTAAATAGGCATCAGAGAGAATAAAAACTGGACATCGATAAGTCTCAGCAAGATTAAAAGCCTGTATCGTTAAATCAAAGAGTTCTTGACAGTTCATAGGTGCTAATGCAATAATTTGAAACTCCCCATGACCCGCAAAACGTATCAATCCTAAATCATTATGATGAGGGGCAGTTACAGGTCCATGACTACCAGGGCCAACGCGCTGAACGTCACATAAAACGAATGGAATTTCTAAATTTGCTGCCATTGAAATTGTTTCAACCATTAAAGAAAGACCTGGCCCTGAAGTTGCCGTCATTGCTTTTGCACCAACTAAAGAAGCCCCGATGACAGCGTTTATTGATGCTAATTCATCTTCCATTTGCATACAACTTCCTCCAACCTCTAACAATCTTTTGGAGAGATGTTCTATGATCTCAGTTGAAGGAGTTATAGGATAACCTCCAAAAAAGCTCAATCCGGCAGCTAATGCACCTTCTGCCATTGCAACATTTCCCATCATTACATATTTCCCTTCTGGTAAATACCTTTTATTATTTTTCATATTCTTTTTATTCACCTCTTTAAGTCTTAGCTCTTTCAGCTTGAGTTTCTTCTTCTTCTAAAACATAAATACACCAATCAGGACAACAATATTCACATCTTCTACATCCTGTACAATATTTTGCTTTTCCTTCTTTAACTTTTGGAACATAAGCAATCCTGTAGTTCAATTCATCGCTAAGTTCTAAAATACCTGTGGGACATATAGCGATGCATGCTCGACATCCCCCACATCTATCTTTATTTAAGAAAAGAGTGAACTTTTTCTCTTTATTTTCTATTAATTTTGGCATTTTTTCATTTTGCTGATTAATTGATTTATATAAACTAATATTTTAATAGTTATAAATTTCAATTTAAATTAATTTAAGTGTTTCTAAAACCACTCACTCACTTTTTAAAAATTTAAGCATAAAGTAAAGATTATTTTAATGCATTTTCCACTATATTATCTAAATCTTTATTAAGAGATTCATCAATAGGCCTTATCGGTGCTTTGTTTACTAATTTAGCAGCCTCTTCTCTAGCTCTTTTTCTTGCAGATTTAGATCCTAATGCTTTCCAAGTATCACGAGTTGTTCTATCAATAATAGGACTTGGAATGAATAATTCTTTTCTAAAATGTTTTAAAGTTGTTGGATGAGATAATAGTTCTTGAGTTTCTTCATAATCTTTTATAATTTCAGATGCAAAAGGAGAACCATAATCCTCTATCCCTTGGATAAATCGTTTTACCATTCCTACAATTTCATTATCAATTATTAATTTTTCTATACTTTGCGTAGATTCAAAATCTAACATCCCAGGACCAGAAACCATATTATTTCCAGCAAGTGCTGCTAAAATAGCTCCTATTCCTGCTTCAAAACCTGCTTGGCTATCTGGAACTTTGGAATCACTTAAACTCATATATGCATGAGTAGGCATATTCAAGAATTTTCCCATTTCAATATCTCCGATGTTTATCATCATTGTCTCTATTGCACCCATGGGAGTAGTACCTTGTTTCATATCAAATACTGCCGGAGAACCTCCCCATACTAAGGGTGCACCAGACTTTGTTAATTGAGCAATTACAACTCCAGCCAAGCATTCCGCACAATGTTGTGTAATAGATCCTATTAATGTTATGGGTGCGCTCGCACCTGCTAAGGGCATTGAGACAAATTCAGATGGTATCATACTTTTAGCCGCATCAATTAAAGATTGAGTTGTAAGATCAGACCACTTCAATGGAGGACTTGGACATGCGTCAAAGATAGCTAGTGGTTTTTTTACCAAATCATTTTCAGATAACCTGCAAGTTAATAGTATTTCCCGCATGATTGAAAAACTTTCTTTACGAAATGTTCCGGTTACTACCGGTTTATAACAATTAGATAAAGCTATATATAATCGATGCCAGTCCTGAGCTACATTAGGAACATCTTTATAAATTAAAGCTGTACTTTGAGCTTCAATAAATTTTAAGTGCTCAACGACTTTTGAAAAGCGAATAAAATCTTTAGACAAAGCTTCTCTAATTATTCCAGTATTTTCATCAAGAATAAATATCGCAGCAGAACCAGGATTGAAATGAACTTCATCATCCTTTAAATGAATATACTCATTTCCTTCTCTATCGTACAAAGTTATTTCTCTAGGTACAGAGGCTAAACATTTATCTACTAAATCATGTGGAATAAAATAACGTGAACCTTTAAAATCAATTTCATGCTGGTTAAATAACTCTTTTGCTTCTTGATTTTCAACGAATACTCCTTGAGTCTCTAATATTGATTTAGCTTCATTAAAAATTGATTTCTTATGTTCAGTATCTAACAAATTAATTTTTGGTCTAATAATTGGCATGATAAAATTTTCTCCTCTTGAGTTTTAATTTTAAATCGAATCAATAATTCTTCTAAGTTCTCTAATTGTTTGAGGAGACGTCCCACAACATCCCCCTACTATTTTAGCGCCATTTTGTATCATTTCATAAATATCTTTGGCAAAATCTTCTATTGGTTGTTCATAATATGTCCTTGTTCCCTCAATTCTTGGCTTTCCAGCATTAGGTTTTACTGAAAACGGTTTATTAGTAAGATTAACGGCAATTTTAAATAATTCAACCATTTCTTTAGAACCAATGGTGCAATTCGCTCCAATTACATCTACTTTTTCATTTTCTAATAATTGAATGCATTTTTCCAAAGAATCACCCATTATTGTAAAAAATCCTCGTTTTGTTTTATTATATGTCATTGACGCGATTATCGGTTTTTTAGAAACACCTCTAATTGCTTTAATCGCTGTTATCATCTCTTCGATATCGGAAATCGTTTCAATATGCCAAAGATCAACTCCTTTCTCTAATAATTTTGCTTGAATAGAAAAACTAGAATGCCACTGTTCAGTAGTAGCACTTCCTACAGGTAATCTAAATTCACCAGTAGGACCAATATCTGCAACAATTAAATGACCTTCAGGACATGCTTTTCTAATATTTTCTAATGCTTTTGTAATAATGTCTTCAATTTGATTGTCTAGTTTATATCGCTTTAAATTCATTGGTGTTGAACCAAAGGTATTCGTTTGGCACATATCAGAACCTGCCTTATAATATGATTTATGAACATCAATAATCATATCAGGATTTTCGATGTTCATTAAATCTGGAATTTTCCCAGGTGTTAGTCCTCTTTTAATTAATTCTGTACCCATAGCACCATTAAATAGAATAATTTTAGAATTATCTTTCAACCAGTCATTAAATAACAATTGTATCTAACCTCTCTAAAACCTTCAATTTTTATTTATCTAAAAGAGATTTCACTAATTTGACAGCTTCAATAGCATTATCAGCAAATCCATCAGCGTTACATTCTTCTACCCATGTAGTTGTTACTGGAGCGCCACCAAAAATTACCTTGAACTTGTCTGCTAGATTTTTTTCTTTTAAAAGATCAATAATTTTTTTCTGACCAATCATCGTTGTTGTTAAGAGTGCTGAAACACCAATAATATCTGCATTCTTTTCAATCGCAATGTCAATAATTTTTTCAGCTGGAACATCTGCTCCTAAATCAAAAACTTCAAAACCATAAGCTCTTAACATTGTAGCAACAATTGTTTTCCCAATTGAGTGGATATCACCCTCAATCGTTGCGATTACTACAGTTCCAAGATTTACTCTTTCTGAACCTTTCTGGAGATGGGGAATAATGATGTCCATGCAATTTTGCATAATCTGTGCTCCTTTCATTAATTCTGGTAAGAAATATTCTCCGTCTTCCCATAATTCCCCTACTCGTCTAATCCCAGCAGCATATCCATTCTCAATAACTTTAAGTAAATCTATGTCTTCATTAATTGCCTTGTTAGCTAGATTTATAGCTTTTTGTTCATCTAAATTAACAATTGCATTGCACATTTCTGTATATATCTCCTCTTGGGACATTTCAGTATCTCCTAAACAGTAATTTATTCATTTATTTAAAAATTTTATTTATAATAATTAAAAGCTTAGTAAATTACATATAAAAAATTAGAAAAAGATTACTGATAAATCGAAAAAAATATTTGAGAATATTCTTTTTTAAATTTAATTCTAAATAAACTTAGTTTAAGTGATTAGATGTCCAAAAAATTCAGTACACAGCCAATTCGTGGAATGGAAGACTATTATCCATCTGAATTACGCGAGGTAAATTGGATAATTGAAACAATAAGGGATGTAGCCGAGAGATATTGTTATGAAGAATTTGAATCTCCTCTTTTAGAACCAATTGAAATCTTTGCTGCTAAGTCTTCTGATGAATTAGTTAATGAACAATCTTTTATTGTCGAAAAAAAAGAAGGAGAAAGACTAATACTTATACCAGAGCTTACACCATCCTTAGCACGAATGGTAGCGAAAAAAAGTCAAGAACTAAAAAAACCAATAAGATGGTTTTCAATTCCAACTTGTTATCGCTATGAAAGACCTCAAAAAGGTAGGAAAAGATCCTTTAAACAGCCTAATTTTGACATTCTTGGGGATGAGAGCCTTTACGCTGATCTTGAAATATTTAATATAATTATAGATATATTTACTGAATTTGGAGCCACATCAGATCAATTTCAAATTTATTATAACAGTCGACGATTCATGGACTCAATTTGTAAATTTATACTTAAAATAAATGAAAATAAAATACCCCTCGTATACAAGATATTAGATAAATCAGACAAAATGGAAGATAATGAGTTTGAGAAATATGTAATTGATACTTTTAATGACGAAATGTTAATACAAGGGATATTTAAATTAAAAGATGCGAAAAGCGTAAAAGAATTATTAGAGAAGTTTAATGATATCCCTAAAGAATTTTACAATTCTATAGGTTATCTTGAATTAATTGATTTTGAAAGCTTATTATCTGAGGTAGGAATTTCAGACTATTGTACTTTTTCTTCTGGTACTGTGAGAGGTTTAGATTACTATACAGGAATTATTTATGAAGTATTTGACACTGGAAAAGAGAATATAAGAAGTATTTTCGGAGGAGGTCGATATGATGATTTATTATCACTATTTTCAGATGAAAAAATAACTGGTACTGGATTTGGTATGGGTGTTTTAATGCTCTCTTTGTTCCTTAAAACATATGGCTTAATTCCTGAAGAAATTCGAGAAAAAGATTATACTGATACAATTTATATCGCATCAATTAATGACGAAGTATTTAACTATACTTATCAAGTTGCTAAAATTATTCGTAATGAGGAACTTCCATGCTTAATTGATTATCGATTTAAAAATTTAAAAAGTCAATTAAGTAGAGCAAATGAGCTTGGAGTATTGATAACTTTAATTATTGGACCTCAAGAAATGGAAAAAAATGAAATTACAGTTAGAAACATGAAGACAGAAGATCAAAAAACTATTGAATTAACTAATCTCATTGAAGAAATTTATAACATTATAGAACAATTTGGGCAATAAGAAGATTTTCCTTCCATTCTATTTTAAGCAATTTCATTTCAAATTTAAACTTCATTCGTTAATTATGATTTAATGTTAGTTTTTTATGAGAATAATCATTATCAAACGTTAATCTATAGTAATCGAAAGGATTGCTAAAATGTAGCATATTTTATATGCCCTATATTAAAAAAAATTTAGGTTCTTATCAGTACATTAGGATCCTTTTTATTAATTATCATTCTATCTTCTAGTTTTAATTCTCTAAAATTATTGAAATGACAAACCCAGCAAAATTTGTTATTTAATGAATTTATAGTGTCACAAATAGAACAAATCTTAAAATCTCTTGGATGTGAAAAAATTTGTTTTATTTTGTAATACCCTTTTAAGTTCCATTCCAAAATTTTTAAATCTTTTAAATAGTTTACAAAGAAATCAAATAATTTGAGGTTTTGTAAGGTCCTTCCTGTTTTCTTAAAATCTTCACCACATAAAATACTAGATAAATGAATTATTGCGTTAATTGTAGGTGTGGATATATTTAAGAACTTGGCTAATGAAACAACTGGTACAAGCCCCGTAGATACATCTTCTGTAAAATATCTTGTTATCAATTTATCAGGAGCATTTATGTTTTTGTATGCTTCGACATTTTGAATAGATTCATAAATCTTATCTGTATTAACACCATAGGACTTTTTTACCCATTTATGATATTTTAATTGTTTTAATCCTAACTTTAAAAAAATTTCATTTAGCTCTAATTCAATATTCTCGAGTACTTCACATACTCGTGGAGTAGCTCCTTCTTTATAAAACTTAAATTTTTTACCAAAATCCATCATACCTGCATTTAATAAAGATATCGCAGGATGTAATAACATTCCTATATTATTTAAAGTCACTTCGAGGTAATTCTCAACAGGAATAAGTTGAGGGAATACTTCTTTTAACAAATCATATACTAAAAATGTAAATTTACCGGGAAAAGTTGAAAAATCAACTGCATCTTTAATTGTAATTATATTAACCTCATTTCCAGCTAATTCTCTTGACGTAAAAAGGAGTGTCTGAGTCTCACCAACTCTAATGAAATTCTTCCCGTTTTTCTTATCAATAATTCTTTTGACTTCTACTGAACCAAATGTTCTTCCTGGATTTAATATTATGATTTGATTATTAGATAATATAGGAGCCAATTTTTTTGCAATACTCTTATGACCTGAAGCAGGAATGACAATCATTATTACATCTGCGTCTTTAATAGCCAATTTTAAGTTTTGCGTAATTAATTCAAGAGGAAAAAAACCTTCTAGTGCACCTTTTGCTTTAATTCCTCCTTTTTGTTTAATAGCACTTATTCTTGAATAAGAGCGGTTATAAAGTGAGACTGGGAATCCTTTCGAAGAAATATAGGCAGCAAATGCTCTACCACCTGATCCTGCACCAATTACGCAAAATCTCATTCATTCATCACCTTACCATAAAAGAATTCTTTTTGGAATTTATCTTCTGATATTAATATATTAGAACACTTTTCAACGATTTTTTTAATCCTTTCTCTCTCATTAATTACCTTTTGGTGTTTAATGTCCCAAGAGCAACAAGCACCATTAATAATTTTCGTTTTAATTTTCCCTAATGCAAATGGATTATTCTTTAAATGAGGAGCATCAAAAATTCCATATTCTACGAGCCGATTTAAAATTTTATAGTTTATCAACGGGTTTTTTTGTTCCTCATATGTTTTTGCTAAGCGAGGAATCAGATTAATAATCCATTGGGCTTCTCTTATTAATTCTTCTTTCCTTTTCCTAATTTTCTTATCAATAAAATTTAATTTACTGGAAAATGAAGTATTTATTACTTGATCCACAATGTTGCAACTTTCAATAATATCATCTGGACGAGCAGCATGATTAGCTTCAGAATAACTAACAACATGAACAATATCAGGTTTTATTGCTAATTGTATTAAAGTGGCTGCAGCTAGCTGTCCTTTAGCCTTATCTAAATCTATTGGAAAACTTGCCAATCCGGTTCTAACTTGTTTAATTACTGAAAATGAATTATCTACTAAAGTTTGAAGAAGCTCATCTTTAGCCAAAATTTTGGCGAAATCCATGTCAAGCGAGCTTGATGGAGGAGTATTAAACATGTATTGTGCTATAAAATATTTAACACCTAATTTCTTTGCTATAATTCCTGATAAATACATATCCGCAACAGCGATTACATCTGGTGCATCTCTAAGACTCCAATGGTGAGGATCGTTTATCTCTACTGGTACATCATTTTCAGCATACCATTGAATTGTTTTTAAGTGTTGTTTTATAGATTCTTTTAAGGATAGGGGTCCTCTCCCATCCATTTGATTAAACCAGAAAATAGGAATAGCTGCCCAAACATTTTTTATTGTGCGTTGGTATAATTCAGCTAGTTTAATGAAATCTCTTGTTCCGGCATAAATTCTTAGCAGTGGATGGTTTCCTGTTAATCTTGCTTTATGTAATTTAAGAAAATCCTCCTCAGTTCTTAAGGGAACACCTCCAGCTCCAGATAACTCTTGAATTTGCTGCTCAGGATGAAAATAATTAGCCTGCGTGTTTTGATCAGGGGCAATGGAAATCACATCTAAAACTTCAGCATTCGCTATTATTTTGATTCCTCTTACGGTTTCTTTAAAATTGGATAAACCAAAATGCGCTCTAATTATCGGATATGGCTTTTTCCATTCTATTCTTGATATTAAATCCATTGGAATGTCTAATTTGCTTTTAACATGTTGTTTCTCATCTTTTAAAATTGCGATCACTCTATGTTTTGATTCACCTCCTATGAAGTATTCATTAAACTGTTTGAACTCTTTTGCAACATTGATGACTTCTGAAGTTCCTGCAAAGTATAACTTACTTGGTTTGTTTTCTATATTTTCAAAATTTTTAAAAAAGTTCTTAAGTAATGGTTTTACGGTTGATGGGGTAAGACGATAGCTTAATCCAACAATTCCAGGGTTATAATTTTGCATTTCATTTATTAATTTCCAAATTGGGGTTGCTGGACCTAAAAATTTACATTCATAACCGAGGTGGGTAGCGATGTTCATAAAATTATGAGCCCCCGCAACATGTACACATTGACCTATGCAAGCAATCAATATCCTTTTATCGTTATTACTTCTTGAATTTTGTCTTTTAATTTTTTTCAAAATATTACCCCCTATTTTTTTAGGAGAATAAAAGAAGAATATTTCAGAATTTATTCATAAAATCGATTTGTGCTAAATACACAATTCGATCTTTTTATGTTAAAAATAAACATTTTTTTTCACTTTGGATTGATTTTTCATGAATTTTATTTCTCAACCCAAATAACTAAGAAATAGTTTGATATTTAAGTATTTCGATTATTTATATATGAAATAACTCATTGATTAATTAAATAAATAACTATTTCAATTACATCTTTTTGTAATTTCACGAAAAAAATTGAAAATTAAGAAAATTTCAATAATGATATTTTTTTTTAAAGTTTTATATACAAATTTAGAATTCATAGGAATTTTTTTTAATATCTTATCTTTAAATAAATTTGAAAAAATTCGTATAAATAATCCAGTAAACTATGATGTTATTAATAAAAACCACAGTTTTTATAGATGTTATTCCCAAATTTTTCTAAAAAAATCACCAATCACTAATTTTTTTAGAATCCACTTCTTAATTATAATCAGATGGAAAATTTCATAAGATTTAAGAATGTAATATCATTATCAAAAATTTCTAAAATTTGATCATTTAATGTCAATAACTAATATGAGCATTGCCAAATTTATTTAAAATACATAAAAATGAATCTATTCTCATTATGGATTTTATTGAACAATTAATTCAATTAATAAAAGAAAAAAGAAGCGTTGTTTCTATGGGGCTCGATCCCAGAATGGATAACGAGGGAGAAATTCCCAAATATTTAATTAAAGAATATGAACACCCTGACAAAATTATTTTAGAATTTAATAAAGAATTAATTGAAAATACTCATGACTTAATTCCAGTTATTAAACCACAGATTGCTTTTTATGAAAAATATGAAGCTTTAAACGCTTTAAAGGAAACTATTAAATTTGCTCATAAAAATGATTTATTAGTAATATTAGATTCAAAACGTAATGATATTGGAACAACTTCAAAAGCGTATGCCGATGCTACGTACACTATCTATAAAGCAGATGCATGTACTATAAATGCATATTTTGGAATCGATGGAGTCAAACCATTTTTAGACTATAAAGAAAAGGGGCTATTCATTATAGTAAAAACTTCGAATCCAAGTAGTCAGGACTTTCAAGATTTATTTTGTGCTAAGATTGAAAATGTTTCAAACTCACAAACTGAATTTGAAATAGAATCAATTAAGTTAGAAAGAAATTATATCAAAATGGCAAAGTTAGTCTATAATTGGGGACTAACCCTTGAAAGAAATCGTTCTGGTTTTCATAATTTAGGGGTGGTAGTTGGTGCTACTTATCCAAATGAGTTAAAAAGAATTAGAGAAATTGTCGAAAATTCTTTTATATTAATCCCAGGCTATGGAGCACAGGGTGCTCAGGCAATCGATATAAAATATGGATTCAAAAAAAATGGTTTAGGAGGGATTGTTAATTCTTCTCGTGGAGTGATGTTTGCATATAATAAAGATAATAAATATACTCCAGAGAAATTTGCTGTTGCTGCTAGAGATGAAATTATCAATATAAATAATGAAATAAATAGAGAAATCAAACTTTAAAGAAGTTTTAGACAGGCGGATTTGCAATTAATGGACCTAAAATAAACATTGCAGCAATTATTGGAGCTGAAATAAAAAATGCAACAATTACTGATCGTTTAATTCCAATTTTATGAATTACGTTTATAAGATTCAAATCTATAAACATAGAAAGTAATACAAATGGAATAATTATTCCGGGGTCTGGTCCATGCTCATCAAATCCTCCTGTAAGACCAATTATAAATAGAGGAAGGCAGATAAAGAAAATCAATCCAAATTGGATACCAAAACTGATTACAACCCATTTTATTTCTTTTTTTGACTCTGATTTAGTTATTATCAAGAAAAGCTTTAAAAGTAAAATATCTCCAATTAACAAAGCTGCTAAAATAATGAGAGGTATAAAATCCTCAATTAGGGGAGTATCATCTTGGAATATCATTAGTATCATTTTACCAATGAAATTAAGTTTAATTTTAAAGTCTTAAGTTTATTTTTAAAATAATTTTTAACTGACTATATTATAAAAGATATAAGAAACATTTTTGATTTAAATTTATTTAATTAAAATATAATATTTAGATTTATAATTATAAAAAAACTCGAAGATTTGGAGGACAATCAAAAATTATATAATGGAATGATATGCAATGGTAGAAACCAAACACGATGAAATTAAAGATATCGGAGAAATACCGAAAATTTATGTTGCTGTCTGTCAGTGAGGTATAAATATAGCAGAGATAATAGATTGTAAAGCTTTAGTTGAATTTTCAAAAACATTACCTAATGTTGTAGGAGCTTCTGATTATATTAGTCTATGTACGGAGCCTGGAGCTGAATTTATAAAAGAAAATATGATTGAAAATAATGCAAATAGATTGATTGTAGCATCATGCACCCCTATAACTCATGAGCCTGTGTTTCAAAGCGTTTTAGAGTCGATGGGATTAGATCCTTCATACTTAGAATTTGTAAATATTAGAGAGCATGCTAGTTTTGTACATCGAAATGATAAACCTGGTGCTCAAAAGGTAGCAGAAGATGCTATTAGATCCGGAGTCGCTAGAGCTGCTGTTTTAGAGAAAATTTTAGTAAAAGAAGTAGATATAACTCAAAAAGCATTAATAATAGGTGGGGGTGTCGCCGGATTAACTGCTGGTATTGATTTAGCAGAACAAGGGTTTGAAGTCCATCTAGTTGAGAAGAATCCTACTATTGGCGGAAAAATGGCAATGCTAGATAGAACATTTCCTACAGATGACTGCAGTATATGAATTCTTGGGCCGGTCATGCTTCAAGCTTCAAGAACTACTGGAGTGAATCTTTATACTTATAGTGAGGTGGAAGAAATATCTGGATTCGTGGGAAACTTTAACGTAACAATCAGGAAAAGAGCACGATATGTTACAAACGAATGTAATGGGTGTGGAGCTTGTATAGATCCTTGTCCTGTTTATGGTTATGATGAGTTCAATGAAGGTATGAATCCAAGAAAAGCAATCTATGTTTCTTTTGCTCAAGCAGTCCCTTCTATAGCTCAAATAGATATGAACCAATGTATTAAATGTGGATTATGCCAGAAAGCCTGTGAATTAGATGCAATTAATTTTGATCAACAAGATGAACTTATTACTTTAAAAGTAGGATCGGTTCTTGTAGCAACAGGGTGGGATGAATACGAACCAGAAACAGGCTATCTTGGCTATAATATATATCCAAATGTAATTACAGAATTGAAACTAGAAAGAATTTTAGCTCCTAACGGACCCACACTTGGACATCTTTTCAGACCATCTGACGGTAAAATACCAAAAAGAGTTCTATTTATTCAATGTGTAGGTTCAAGAGATTTAAACAAAAATACGTATTGTAGTTCAGGTGTTTGCTGTATGATCGCAATTAAAAACTCGAAATTAATTAAACAACATTATCCTGATACTCAGATTGATGTAGCATATATGGATATAAGAGCTGCTGGTAAAGATTATGAGGAATACTTTACGGCATCGCGAAAAGAAGGTATTCGATACATCAGAACTAATATTTCCAAGTTACAAGAAGATCCTAAAACTCATAATATTAAAGTCATCATCCAAAATACTCTTAGGGAATCTTTAGGAATAAAAGAATTCGAATATGATTTAGTTGTTTTATCAGCATCAATGGTTCCCGCGAAAGGAATTGATAAAATTCAGAAGATATTAAAACTTGAAACCAGTCAAGATGGATTTTTCAAAGAGTTCCATTCAAGATTAAATCCAATAGATACAAAAATTCCAGGTATTGTTCTTGCAGGAGCCTCTCAGGGTCCAAAATCTATAGCTGAGTCAATAGCTCAAGGTAGAGCGGCGGCATCGTCACTCTCAAGATTAATGGGTAAGGAAATTTATAGGATTAAATTAATTCGTGCTACTGTTGATAAAGAAAAATGCGCGAAGTGTGGTCTGTGTGAGTTAAATTGTCCTTATGACGCAATACAGTTAATGGATGATGGAGCGGAAGTAAACGAGATATTATGCAGAGGTTGCGGATCTTGTTTAGCTAATTGCCCTTCGGAAGCAATAACTTTAAGATATTATCGAGAACCTCAATATGAAAAGCAAATTGATGCAATATTGGAGGAATTATAAAGAGGTGATAAAAATAACAGAAAGTAGAGATAGAAAAATATTAGCTTTTCTATGTTTGAAGTGAGGGTACGGAGGTGCTGATATGGCAGGGACAATTCGAGCCCAATACCCTTCTACAATTAGACCAGTAAGAATTAATTGCACAGGACGAGTAACTCCTAGTTTAATGATGCGAGCAATTGGTAAAGGAGCAGATGGAATCATAGTGGCTGGATGATATGAAGGAGAATGTGATTATGAGACTGGAAATCTTGTAGCAGAAAGAAATGTAAATTACGTTAAAGATATCTTGAAAACTACTGGAATTTCACCAGATAGAGTCCAAATGCTTCATTGTAGCTCTGCAGAAGGTCAGAGATTTCAAGAAGAAATGATTAGAATTTCAGAGATCATTGAAAATTTAGGCAGCAACCCTATAAAAGAATCTTTATTAATAGAAAAAAATAAGGATTCTAATGACCAAAAGAAGAAAAAAACCGAATAGAATGACTTTTGTGAGAAAATTATAGTCGCAAAAGGACTAGCCTTGCAAAGGGTTCGGGAAATTAAATTTGTAAAAATATTTAATAATTTATATGTTTCTTTTAATTTTTAATTTTAAAATTAATATGATTTTTTAGTAAAGTGAGTTGAAAATGGGAAAGGACATTGAAAAATTACTAAATAAAGCTAATAAATTATATAATGCAATGCAGTATAAAAAAGCTGCAAAAAGCTTTACATCTTTGGGAAACTCTTATGTAGATTTAGGTGATTATGAAATGGCAAAAGAGTGCTTTTTCAATGCAGCAAAATCTTACTTGGAAATTGAAAAAATCTATCAAAGTATAGATTCTTTAAGAAATGCTGGTGGGACCTCTCTTTTTAGTGATAATTTTATAGAAGCATATGATTTTTATAAAAAAGCATTAGAGTATGTCCCAAATTTAAAAAACTCGAGTGATCGATATTATCATATCTTATTATTTTCCTGTCTGTCTTATTTATGTTTACTTATAAAAGGAAGGCAAGAGGAGGGTTTGAATTTAGTTAAAAAATTTAAAAATTATGTTGATGACAGATATTTTAAAGAAAATAATTTCACTAGGCTTGTTAAAGATTTAACAATTGCAATTAATGATAAAAAAATTGAATATTTAAAAAAGATTGAACGTGATTTTCATAAGTTTAATTTTCGAGAGCCCGAAATAGATCTGGTAAAAAAGGCGTTAGTAGTAGCAAAAATTTACAATATATTAAAAACAAATTTAAATCTAGATAAAGATGTTTATACTACTAATGATCTGATAACATTAACTTTAGAAATTGATACAAATCCACTATTAGAAATCTCGGATTATGCATTCTACGAGTATCAAATAAGAGAATTAAAAATCAATAAAATAGTAATAAAGCTTTCTGATAATTTTACAACTCACGAGAAACCAGAATTACCTATTATGTTAAATCCCGGTCAATTGTATACTTTAAAATTTAAAATAAAACCTCATTTTCAATTAGAAAAGCCGTTCATAGGACCAATTTTGTTAACTTCTGAAATAGATAGTAAATTGAATTTTTATCACGAAACAACTCAACAATTAACCCCTAATCTAATATCCCCTCCTCCCTCATTAGATATATCAATAAATAATTTAAGACCACCTCTTATTGATAAAACTTTTCCTTTAGAAATATTAATAGAAAATAGAAGTGAAGGAGAGGCTTTAGATCTTAACGTGGAAGTTGAATTTCCAGATGAAATGAAAGTAATGAGAGGAACCTTAAAGAAACAAATATACTCTCTTAAGCCAAACGAAGATATGAAATGGGAAATTAACCTAAAACCTTTAGAAGTCGGAGATTATATAATCAAAATTGATACTGCTTTTAAAGATCCCGATTCGAACCAAATAACAGAAACTAAAGAATTCCCGTTTTCAATAAAATTATAATTCTATAATTCAAAATAAACTCTCTTGGTTTATTTTTAAAAATTCTTCGGTTAATACTTAAAAATTTACCAAATTACTTTATAAACTTTGAATTAATTTATCAATCTAGTTCTATAATTTGATTAGAATAAAGAATAACTAATTTCATTGAAAGTTAGTTATATAAACAACAATTTTTATTACTTTTATAATCAAATTAAATTTTTTGTATAAAATGGGGTTTAAAATATGTCTAAAAACTCAAAAATTATAATAATTAGCTGTTTAATAACATTCTCGATTATCTCTATTGGATTTAATTTTATTAGTACCCAAAATAACACACAAAATGGATTAAGTACTGCAGATAATGGAATATATACTGGAAATTATGATGGAGATATATCTATATTATATTATAATCAAACATCTCAGACCAATATTTGGTCATATCAAAATTCTAGCACTACTATAATCCCTCATAATGAATCTTTTAGTGGTCGTGAATTTAAAATCCATACTTTGGAAATCTGGACAGATAATTTTTGGAATTTAACAGCTTGGGGGGAAATCATTATCGCAGATAATATTTCTAATCAAATAAGCTTAACACCTGCACTTGGCTATACACAAGAATTCACAGTAGAAGATTTAATTGCTATAGAGACAATATCATTATACTTGAATTATAGCTCAGTGATAATAGAACCAACTACTGATTCTTATTATATGATTCTCGAAATTTATAATGAGGATTTCACTGAAGAAATTGATTGGATGTATCTAGAAGAACACAAATGGGATCTAGAAGAATGGGTTGATTTCTATCCTCGTGCTAATATTTTTGAGCCTGAGAAAAAATATAATTTGTTCTTTTATCTTTTAGTTCCAAAAGACCCACCTGTTCTAATTCCTAATGATTTTTGGAGAGCAGAAAAATATAACAGTTCAACTTATAATAAAGGAATTACCAGAATATATGATGGAGTAACCTTAATTCCAATTCCTAATGATGACACTGTTGATATGTTATGTAAATTCACTTATTCAACCTTAGTTAATCCAGCAGATTTTGATTTAAAGTATATAATTAATGGTGAAATAATTGATCCAATTTATCAGCAAAGTTCATGGGGGTTTTTGGGATATGAAGCATATTATCCCATTGTTCTTGATGCACCTGTGACCAGCGATTTTAATGTTACAGTAATTACTAATCAAACATTGCAGTTTTGCAATGTATATATTGAAGCTCTCTATATTTACCAAAGAAATGCAACAGGAACATACTCTGTTGATGAAGATATGATACAATGGACTATTGATTATCCATATGAAGGTCTTACCTATTTTTATTTCTTTTTATTTGAGAGGGATTGGAATTTTATGGGATTCTATGATTCTTATGGATATGAGGTAGAACAAATCTTTTTTGGTCCGATAAATCTCTATAATCATTCTTATTATGGGATTACAACTCTTCTTCGACCACCTTTAGAATGGGGGACCTATACAGGAGTATTTACCTCACCAAATTATTGCCACACTATCAGTACTAAACTTAAGGACGGAAGTGATTTTGTAGATAAAATTACATTCAAAAAAGATCAGACTATAAGAATTGATGCAGAAATATTTAACCCTCTTAACGAACCAATATCAGGAGGAACCGGGCAAATTATTATAAAGTCATCCTCAGGACAAGTACTTTATAACGAGACGAGTCTAACAGCGAATAATGGAACCATGAGTAGCTCAGAGGTTATTTTAAGTTCAGGATTTAAAAAAGGAGTCTATGAAGTTATCATTTTTTGGACAAATGGTATTGAAATAGCTTATTTTTCAACAACATTTGTGATTGAAGAAATAGTTGAAGTTGACATCCTACCTTGGGTGATGTTATCAATTGGATTAGCTGCTCTGGCAATACCTACAGGATTAATCGCTCGAAAATATATTATGCAAAGAAATTGGGAAAAATCTTTGCGAAATCTTTTTGTTCTAACAAAAGATGGTTTAAGTCTATATGAATACTCTTTTGGGATTGAAATTCAAGATCCAGCACTGATTTCTGGAATGATAGCCGCACTCACTAATTTTGTGCGAGAAGCTACAGGGAGTAAAAAATCCCTCCGCACTGTAGATCAAGAAGATAAGAAAGTAATGTTATACCATGGAAATTCTACCACAACTGCAATGTTAGGAGAAAAAGATCTCCCAATAATCCACAAACGGATTAAAAAGTTTTCAGAGGCATTTGAAGATAAATTTGGTATACATCTAAAATCGTGGAAAGGAGAGACAACTCTCTTTAAGGAGGCTGAAATATTTGTAAATAAGTTTTTTCCTATTGATGTTGAAGAACAAGTTATTAGAGGAGTTAGAGCAAAACTCATTGAATTCAGAGAAAGACTTGAAACTTTAATGGAACCTAATAAAATCATATCAATGATGCGAGAAATCACAGATTTTCTTTCAAGATACCGAGGTATTGTAAACAAATATTATGTTGATTACTATCTCGAAATCATAAGAACCGCAGAAGATAAGATTACGCCAGCTTAATTATTCTTATTTTTTTTTATTAATTCGTTAATTCTTGAATTAAAATATTCTAATCTCTAATATAGTAAAACAAGCATAAGAAATACAAAGCTCATAAATAAATTTAATTGATTAGATTTTCTAATTAATTATAATCAAAAAAATTATTGAGAATAATGAAATTAAAAGTTAAAAAAATTAATTTTGAAACTGGTAATACCAAGGATGTCATTCTAAATTTTCAAGATGCCGCTGAATTAGGGCAGAAAGCCGGAGATCGCATTATGATTAAAAATGTTGAATCAAAATCTATTAATGGTAAATATCGTGTTGCAATAGTAGAAATAGCATATTCCGATTCAATTATTGCTCCAGGAGAGATTGGACTTTTTATAGATACATTAAAAGATATTGAAAATAATGCTATAGTTTCTGTAAAACCAGCAGAACATCCAGATTCCTTCAAATATATTAAAAAAAAAATCATTGGAAATAAGTTAAGCAGTGAAGAAATAAATAATATTGTATCTGCTTCTTCTTCAGGTCTTTTAAGCTCAATAGAATTATCTTCTTTTATAACAAGTATTAATATTCATGGAATGGATAATGAAGAAATGACTGCTCTTACTTTAGCGGAAGCTAGGAGTGGAGAAATCTTTGATTTCGGTCCAGATGTATACGACAAGCATTCGACGGGGGGTGTTCCAGGTAATAAAGTTTCTCTTATTGTAGTCCCAGTAGTGGCAACTGCGGGTTTAATAATCCCTAAAACATCAACAAGAGCAATAACATCACCATCTGGCACAGCAGATTCAATGGAAGTTTTAGCCCCGGTTATTTTTGATTCAGAAGAAGTAAAGAAAATTATATCTGAAGAAAAAGCCTGTATAATCTGGGGAGGAGCCCTTGATATAGCTCCTGCAGATAATATCTTAATAGAAATTGAACGACCTCTCCATATGGATCCTGTAGGTTTGATGATTCCATCTATTCTTGCTAAAAAAATAAGTATGGGAGTAAAGAAATTAGTTTTAGATATCCCTGTTGGCCCAGGAACTAAATTTCCTACACCAAATGATGGAAAAAATTTCGCTTATATTTTCAAAGAAATAGCTAAGAACGTGGGGGTAAAAGCGGAATGTGCGTTAACTCTGGCTCATCAACCAATAGGTCATGCTGTTGGACCAGCATTAGAAGCTAAAGAGGCGCTTAATCTGTTAATGAACTACTCTGCCGGACCTAATTCTTTAATAGAAAAAGCAACTGACTTAGCAGGGATTCTTCTTGAAATGGGTGGAAAAGCTCAGAAAGGAATGGGTCAAAAATTAGCTAAAGATATCTTACGATCTGGCAAGGCTTATGACACAATGAAAAAAATAATTAAGGTTCAAGGAGGTGAACCTAACATAAAACCAGAAGAAATCAAGTTAGGACCACATACGAAGGAATTCTATGCTATTAAGGGAGGACATATAACTGGTGTAAATAATGCAATAATTAATCAAATTGCCAAAGCTGCAGGATGTCCCTTTTCAAAAAGTTCTGGAGTAGAAGTTATAAAAAAACAAGGTGCAAGAATAAAAGAGGGTGATTTAGTCTTTAGAATCTATTCAGAAAGTCAATCTAAATTAAAGAGAGCAGAGAAAATTTACAATTCAACTGGTGGTCCAATAGTATTAGGTGGAATGATGATTGAAAGAATTTAATTTTCTTATTACATTTTTGATTTTATTCTATTTTACTAATTAGGAAAAAATGCCTTTAACTCCAAAAGCAATATATAAGGATTTAAAGAATCAAGATTTAGATTATATTTCAGCACTTGAATTATTAATCACATTAATTGATAATACAGATAATGTTGATACCAGATTAGAGAGCATTAAGATTTTAGAAAAAATTCAGGCGAAGGATGATAAAGTCTATAAACTTTTGGAGAATCTGTTAATTTCTGATTTAAATGAAAATGTAAGAAATTTAGCGGCATCTCTAATAAAAAATCTTTTTTTAGAGAGAGCTTTAGAACCGATGAAATGGGCTCTTGAAAATGAAACATCATTAAGGTGCCTAATAACAATAATTTCTACTTTATCTGAAATTAATAACACGAAATCTAAATCAATTTTAGTTAAGAAATTACTCAACTTGTATAATCAAAAATATAAATATAATTTAAAAGATGTTTTTGAAGGAAAAAAGATTGAAAATTTTTCTCATAAAGATCTTGCAGAACTATTAATTAATTATTACTTCATCTCATTTTTAAAAGTTAAGTTTGGTTACATAAAATATGAATTTAACAATTTGGGTTATATATCTAAATTAGATTTAACAAATGTAGATCCGCAGGGTATTTTTTTGACTAACTTCCTTGACTCGATATTCTCTCTCAAGCAACTTAAAGTTCTTGATCTAAGGTTTAATCATTTATTCAAACTATCAGAAATCTCAAATGAATCAGATTCAATTGTATCTTTAGATTTAAGTTATAATAAACTCATTAGACTTCCAGAATCTATAAATAAATTGAAATCTTTAAAAATTTTAAATTTAAAATCAAATAGGTTATGGAATCTCCCTGATTCGTTAGGTAACTTATCATTACTTCAAACATTAAACTTGAGAAATAATCTGCTGAATGAAATTCCTAAATCAATAACATCTCTTAAAACACTTAAGAGTTTAGATCTACATGGAAATAAATTAAATTCAATAGAATTTAGATTGAACGGATCAATTAACGAACTTGATTTAGGTTGGAATAATTTTTTTGAAGTTCCAACCAGCATAAAAGCTCTTCCATTATTAGAAAAATTAGATATGAGTGGAAATAGGATAAAAAAACTTCCTAATTGGATTTCTTCATTTCAATCTCTGAAAAGGTTACAATTATATGATAATGATATTACTAAACTACCAGATTCGATTGGGAACTTGACATCATTAGAAAATTTGATTTTACGGAATAATAAACTATGTAGCTTACCAGAATCGTTTCAGAATTTAAAAAATCTTAAAGAACTTAATTTAAGTTGGAACAATTTCACTTTTCTTCCAGAATGGATTGGGGAATTATCCTCATTAGAAGAATTAAATCTATGGGGAAATCAACTTGAACAATTAACTGAATCAATTGCCTTACTCCCTTCACTTAGAATATTAGATTTAAATTTTAATAAAATTAAAAATATTCCAGAGCCACTGAGACGATTAGAGAGAAAAAGGGGGCTAATAATCAAAATTTAATTTAAATCACTTAAACATAGGCTAAATTAAAATTTTATAAGCATAAAAATTTAATTATAATAAAAAAATCATTGAAGATCGAAAACAATTATAGAATTTACTGGATTAATTTAATTGAATTTTTATCAAAAATTCTTTGTACAATTAAAATTATATTTTGAATCATAACTTTAAATAAAATTAACTAATATTTTAAAAATAATGGAAAGATCTCCTGAACATATTTACAAAGAATATATTGAAAAAATTTTAGATAAAACTTCTGCCATTGATCAATTGCTATACTTGATCGACAATTCTCAGAGTCATATTGATAGAATTGAAAGCATTGAGATTTTGGATAAAATTGGCTCAAGAGATGATAGAGTATTTAATTTACTAGAAAATCTATTAATTTCTGATTCAAAAGAGAAAGTAAGAAATTTAGCTGCAAGAGTAATAAAGAATAATTATTTAGATAAAGCATTAGAACCAATGATGTGGGCTGTTGATCACGAAGCATCTCTACAATGTTTACTCACAATTGTATCAACAATAGGAGAAATTAATAATGAGCAATCTAAATCTTTTCTACTTGAGAAAATAAAAATCATTGATAATTATCATTTTAATAAGGCTTTAGCTGATTTAATCAAAACAGGAAAAATTCGAATTTTAAATTCTAAAAGACTTGCTGAAATAATTAATAATTACTATATTATCAAATTTTTTGAGGAAAAATTGGATAATATTAATTACCAAGTAGAAGAAGGTTTAGTTACAGAGTTAGATTTATCTGGAATAAGCAATAATATTTTTGGTTGGAACATTCTAAGAAATTTGTCAGAATTTATTGAAATTTTAAAATGTCTAAAGAAACTGGATCTGAACATAAATAGAATCGCAAAATTACCTAATTCTATTGGAGAGCTCTCTTTTCTTAAATATTTAGATTTGAGTAATAACAAATTAAAGGTATTACCCGAATCTATTGGATCATTACAATCATTAGAATTTTTATTTTTGAGATATAATAATTTAACACGCCTTCCAGATTCTATTAGCAATTTACAGAGATTAAAAACCTTAGATTTAAGACATAATAACTTAAAAACCTTACCAAAAGCATTTAGCAACTTAATATTCTTAAAGGTTTTAGATCTCCACGGAAATCAATTGAATGAATTACCTAAATCATTGGAAAATCTTAATTCATTAAATCGGTTAGAATTAGGATTAAATAGTCTAAAATCCATCCCAGATTGGATAAAAAATATTAAAAATTTAAAAATCTTAGGATTAGGTGGAAATAAATTTATAAATAATCTTGATGAATGGATTAAATCTTTAAATTCACTAATTGAATTAAATTTATATGATAATAATATTAAAGAGCTTCCAGAGTCTATAACTTCATTGATATCTTTAAAGATTTTAATATTAAGCAACAATAAACTAACAAATTTACCAGAATCATTTAAAAATTTAAAACGATTAAAAAAACTTGATTTAAGTTGGAATAATTTTACTTTTCTTCCAAATTGGATAGGTGATCTTACTTCATTAGAAGAATTAAATCTATGGGGAAATAAACTTAAGTCATTACCTGAATCATTAGGGTCACTTTCCTCGCTTAAAATTTTAAATTTGAATTTTGATAAATTCCCTACAAAACTCCCTGAGTCTATTAAAGATCTACAACAAAAAGGACTCAAAATCTATAAATAATGACAAGCAGATTATAAAATAAAATATAAACATTAATTTAAAAGCTAATAATTTATCAATTCAAGATGGAATTAACTCCCTCAAAAATTCACGAGGAATATTTTAAAAATAATTTAGATAAACAATCGGCTGCTAAATTATTAATCTCCTTAATAGACAATTGTGAGAGTGATAAAGTTAGAGTTGAATGTATTCAAGCGCTAGAAAAAATTAAAATTGATGATAATAAATCTTTTAGATTCTTAGAAAATTTATTAATTTCTGATTCTAGCGAAAGAGTACGAAATTCAGCTGCATTGATATTGAAAAATCTATATATCAATAGAGCATTAGAACCAATGAAATGGGCACTTATTCATGAAGAATCTCCTTCTTGTTTAAACACAATCCATACAACTTTAATAAAAATCATAAAAAATATGGTACAAAATAATCAGCAAATATTATATAGTGAAGTTAAAAAAATTAGGGAGCGAGAATTTAGAAGTAGCCTTGAACAATTATTTAAAGTAAAATCAATAGAAAAATTGACCAATAAAGAGTTAGCTGAAATTTTAATCAACTATTTTACGTTTTTATTATTGAAAAAAATATATTGGCGAATCAAATTTAAAATAGAAAATTGTAAATTTATCGAGCTTGATTTCATTTTTAAAGGTTTAACTGAAATACCAGAACCTATTAAATATCTCTCATCATTAAAAACCTTAA
This sequence comes from Promethearchaeota archaeon, assembly GCA_048938025.1. Taxonomy (GTDB): domain Archaea; phylum Asgardarchaeota; class Lokiarchaeia; order Sigyniarchaeales; family SOKP01; genus Loki-b32. The sequence continues at coordinate 21,633 of JBHLMP010000026.1, read as the reverse complement.
TCTTTAGATACAACCAATTAACTACTCTCCCAGAATGGATTGGTAATTTATTTTCGCTTGAAAGTTTAAATCTAAATGTAAATAATATTAAAATGTTACCGGAAACAATAGATTCACTTGCTTCGCTAAAAGAATTATTACTTTGGAAAAATAAACTTAAGGCGCTCCCTAAAAGAATTGGTTGTCTCTCTAAATTAGAAAGAATAAACTTAAGACTTAATCAGTTAGAAACATTGCCAGATACTATTGGTAATCTATCTTCACTTAGAGAATTAAATTTACATGATAATAAATTGCATTATCTTCCAGAAACAGTAGGTTACCTTAATTCATTAGAAACTCTTAACTTGAGTTGGAATAAATTAAGAGCGCTTCCAACTACCATAGGAAAACTTACTGTTCTTAAGGTATTAGATTTAGAAAGAAATGAATTAACAGCTATTCCTGAGGAAATTGGGTCCTTAAAATCATTAAAAGTATTAAATTTAAGTGATAATAAATTAGATATTATTCCAGATACAATTGGAAATCTTACATCTCTCCAATATTTATACTTATCTAGAAATAGATTGAGTCTTTTACCAGAATCACTTAAATACCTCACCAAATTAAAAGAATTATATTTATCAGAAAATAATCTAACTGAATCCTTAAAATTATTAAACAAACTTAAACAAAAAGGAGTCAAAATCTATTTTTAAAAGTTTCTATATTGTTATCATGAACTTATTGAGTTTCATATAATTCTTTAATTTCATCCACAGTAGTTATGTCTTTAGGACCTTTCTCAGGACGCATTCTTAGGAAAACTGGAAACCTCATAGAATACCCTAAAGTAGCAAATTTGTCACTAATTGTAATCTCATCTCCTGTTATTTCCATTACTACCTCTGGGTTTAACCATACGTCGGGATTATCTTCACAAATGACATTTTTTGGTTTTTTATCTACTGTGTATTTTTCCATATCTTTTGTTAAAGATTCAGATAACTCATCAGTCAATCCTGAAAAGAAACGAGTGAAAGCTATAAAATTATCATTTTCAGGATCATAAACAGCACCTATATAAGTTCCATATACTCCTGTTCTGCGACCTTTACCATAAAAAGCACCAATTAGGACTAGATCAATTGTATCTTTTAATTTTCCTCCTTCTAAACTTTTTAATTTAAGCCATTTATAACCACGATTTCCTGCTTGATATATGGAATCCTCCTTAATTGATTTTGCCATTATCCCTTCTGTTCCTTCTTCTCTAGCTTTATTAAAGAATTCGAGTAATTCATCAGTTGAATTTATTAGTATAGATTCAACTAACCTTAGTTCATCTCTTTCTTTAACAATTTCCTCAAGTAATTTCCTTCGTTCTGGAAGAGGTTTATCAACATATGAATCATCACCAAATTTTAAAAGATCAAATATAAATAAACATACTGGAACTTCTTTAGTTATATTTTCAATATCATACTTTCGTCTTCTCTGACTTAAAACTTGAAAGGGGAGCATTTTTTCATAAAAAGGATCCATTGCTACGACTTCTCCTTCAATTATCACATTTTCAGCTTTAATATTCTCTCTAATGAACTGACAAACATCTGGATATTGTTCTGAAATATCCAATAAACGGCGAGAAAATAATATTATATTATCACCAATTTTATGGATTTGAAGTCTCTCTCCATCTAATTTGTGTTCAGCAACAAAGGGCACTCCCAATCTATTGATGAATTCAGTATAGATTTCTCTTGAGGCAAGCATACTAAGAATTGGTGTTCCATATTCTATATCAATCTTTTTAACTTCTTCCAAACCTTTTTCTGCTAATACTTTTGAAATTTCGCCTAGATCCGGATGCAATGTATAAGCTCTTTCTATAAAATCTTTATTTTGTTTTAGATTTGTAAAAGCAAGAGCTAAACCTTCAATAATAGTGGGTGATTGAACCCCCACTCTCAATGTTGATGTTATAATTCGCAGTAAATATTTTGTTTCTAATGGAGAGCATTTCATCATTAATCCTCTTAATGCGCCCAATTTTGAATCTCGTGATCCTGATCCTTCAGATAGTGCTATTTTTTTTAATTCAGAATATAATTCTGAAATACTAAGTAAATTTCCTGGACTTTGATTCTCTTCAAATAAAGATTTTTGTTTCTTTTTTTTTGCCAAAATCAATTCAGCAGCCGCCCCTATATCACCTTTTTTTACTAAAACATCTTTAATCCTTTTCGCATCAACTCCAGAATGAATAGACAATGCTTCAATTATCATTTTTTCAGCTAACCCCATTTTAGGAAACTGCTTTATATTTGGAGTCAATTGTCCTTGTAAAAGATATATAACTTTGTCTAAATCTTCAAAATCTTTCTCTTCCTTAATTTTATTGAAAAAATCTGATAGAATATCTATCATTTCAAGTCTTTTTGTTGTACCTTCTAATTTTGAAAATAACTGGGCTAGCCTATTGAATTTCATTTTTAAATCATTTTAGATTTATTTTATAGTTAAATAATTGAAATTAAGAATAAAAACTGGTATTAAATCCTAATATAAAAAAATAATAATAAAAAAATTATAATAGTTTTGTAAGTTCTATAAATTTCTTTTGAATGGCGATTTTTACTTTTGGATCAATTCCAGAAAAACTACCGGATGTGAAATTAATTTTGCTTCCTTCCCTTATGGAAAAAGTGCAAATAGGTCCATTCATTTCCTCAACTGCGAAACTACCATCTTCTTTTTTTGAAATCCAAACATCAGCAAAATGATCAATTATACCACTAATTACAAATGCGATTTTGGCATCAGTAGTAAGTTGAATTTTTGATACTAACTCGGTAGGTTCTAATTTTTCTTTTGGTTTTATAGAAGGCATTTCCTCTTCTGCAGCATACTCGGAGGCCACTTGAACTTTTCTCTCTGGAGTAGTGGGTTTTGAGACTGTGGGCGCAATAGTAGGCTCAGGTTTAGGTTCTGGCATTGGCTCAGGTTTAGGTATTGGTTTAACCTCTTCTTTTACTGCTGGTTTAGAAGC
>JBHLMP010000026.1:0-18499 GCA_048938025.1 Promethearchaeota archaeon | reverse complement strand
GGCTCAGGTTTAGGTTCTGGCATTGGCTCAGGTTTAGGTATTGGTTTAACCTCTTCTTTTACTGCTGGTTTAGAAGCAGGTATTATTATTTCTTTCAAATCAAAAGTAATTATAAAATCATCCAATTCCTTGTATGTTCTATTAAATACTTTCTGAAATTCTGTATTGAATTTGTCTGTTTCTGGATCCCTACCAATTTTTCTTTGATCAATTTCATAAATCTCTTTTATATCTCGTCCAAGAATGCTTTTTCCCACTGTATAACCATGGCCCTTAAGTGATTCAGCTTGTCTTAAAGCAGTTCGACGTGCTACTAATCCTTGTTTTGCTCCATGCCATAACCAAATCGCTTGACTTGATTCGTCTAAAATTATAACAGAACGATCATCTGTAAGACTTTCTTTTGACCATTCAATAGGAGTGCTTACTCCTCCCTCCTCTACGTTGAACATTAGCCCAAAACTTGGCGCCGCGAACACCTCTCTTTAATTATAAGTATTTTAGTTGTTACTATCTTAATATAAAATTAATAGTTTTAATAAATTTAAAAATTGAGTTTTCATTAAGCGAATTTTCAATCAACGATAATTAAGAAATATACATTTTAAAATGCTTTTTCTGTAAATTTTCTAAGTTATTAGAATATATTAATCTAATTTAGAAGTGAAAAAAAGCTTAAAATATTCGATTCTTTAGTTGTATATAAAACAAAAATTAATTTAAAAAAATTTTTATGTATATTTTCATTTAAATCTAAGCGTGATTTATTCCTTATTTCTTTATCAAAGAGAGTCTGGGCTACTTCTTTATAATAAAGTCTTTCAAGATGTTAGTAATGGAAAGATGGAAATGTTCGGTGCTTTTTTTTCTGCAATAAAATCATATATTTCAGAAATTTTACTTGAGGGCTCAAAAGAATTAAGAACGATTGAATTAGGAGATTATATTATATTTACATCATTAGTTCCAGATACAAATTCAGACTTAGTTATAATTGCCGATAAAGAAGATTACAAACTCTTAAAGAGACTTTTTCTAAAGATTATCAAGATCATTCTAAATCATAAAGAATTATTTATTGAATGGCGTGCTGATGTAAATGAGTTTTTAATTTTAGATCAACCGTTAACCGATCTAATTTATTCAAAAAAACAATTACTAGGAGAATCTGGTTCAGGATCAATCAAAGATTTTAATATTAAAAAAATTTTAAAGTCGATCTCCTCACAAAAAAGAGAAGTATCTGAACAATCAAAACTAAATTTGATCAAAGAAAGAGACTATTTAATTTCCAGATTAAAAAGGGTAAATAATTACTTTCAAAAATTAACTATAATTGAAAAATTAATTGAAATCTCTGAAAATGTCAAAGATTATGATGGGTCCATTAAATATAAGAATGAAGCAAAAATTTTAAGAGAAACAATAGAAGATGCAAAAATCAAGTTGAATTTTTTCCTAAAGAAAGTGAAGACCTTATTAACAGAAGCAGTAAATCAACTAGGAAAAAAGTCTCTAAAAGAAGGTGATTATAATGAAGCCTATTTAAATCTTTACTCCTTTACTCAAAAACTTACTAATTTATCATCTCCCTTAATAAAAAAAAAATATCAAGGACTTGCGAGAAAATTGTCTAATAAAGACGACATTTCTGATAATGAACTTTCTCAAACCATTGCTCTTATATTAAATATGGATGACAAAATTGAAGAATATTTTGATTGAAAGGTTAAGAGAGAACAAAAGACAAAAATTAAATTATATTATTCTCTAGCATAAATTATCGAGTTATTATGATATTCTCAAAAAAATTAAAATTTTCAAACCTATAAAGGGTAAAAGATATGGATTTAAATGAATTAGTAAGAAATAATCTTAAGAATTATTCTACTTACGAAACCGAAGAACAACCCCCCGATGATGATTGGGTTGTATTAAACACAAATGAAAACCCCTATCCCCCTCTTCCGGAAATTTTAAATGATATTAAAAAGGCTGTAAATGCAAATATCAGACGCTATCCCGATCCAACATCATTTGAGCTTCGAAAGTTGGTGCTTTCTGTGTTATTAAGTGATAAAGATACTTTAACTAATAGAAATTCAATATTTATTGGTAATGGTTCTGATGAGATTTTGGATGTTATTTTCAAGGTCTTTATTGACCCTGGTGATGAAATTGTTATTTTTTATCCCACATATGGTCTATATAAGGTATTAGCTACACTTTATAATGCAAAAATTAATGAATTAAAATTAAATAATGATTTTTCAATACCAGAATCTGCTTATTCAGCAAAGGGAAAATTATTATTTATTAATTCACCTAATAACCCTAATGGTCAATCATTTGGTAATGCGGCAATCCTAAAACTCTGCGGGAATTTTCCGGGTATTATTGTTGTAGACGAAGCTTATGCGGATTTCTCAGACAAAACAAGTTTGCCATTGCTAAAAAAAGTTAAGAATTTAATAGTAATTCGCAGCTTTTCAAAAAGTTTTTCACTTGCATCTTTAAGAATCGGGTATGCTTTAGCAGATCCCAGTATTATTAAAGAAATGAATAGAGTTAAATTGCCTTATAATACAAATTATTTAGGACAAGTTGCTGCATTATCTTGCATTAAACATAGAACTAAAATATATGAACAGAATAAAAAGATCATAGAAGAAAGAGAGCGACTAATTAAGGAACTAGATAAATTTCCTGGAATTTCTGTATTACCTTCAGATGCTAACTTTATTTTCGTAAAATTTGAAGATGAATCTAAAACATTAAAGTTTATCTGGGATCTAAAGGAGATGAAGATACTTATAAGGCATTTTAGTAAACCAGGACTTTATAATTATATTAGAGTAACAATTGGGACCAAAGAGGATAATGAAAAATTTTTAGATGCGTTTAATCAAGTAGCAGAAAAGTATTTATAATTCTAAAAATCACAAAGCGAGTTGATATTTATTCCAAAGTTATTATTCCATTCAGATAAAAGAAAAGATGAGATTGTATGCAAGAAATGTGGATATAGACATGTGAAACCTTATCCCAAGGATTCAATGTGTCGTAATTGTGGTACATTTCTTACTGATTTATATGATTATCTTTCAGAAAATGATCAGATAAAGACTAAACCTAAACAATTTGAAACTAAGACTGAAACCCTATCTACTAAACTTAAAGATAAAGTAAAAATTAAAGAAAAAAAACCAATAAGTATAGATATAGAGAAAGATAAAATTGAATTAACCAAAGGTGAATATGTAAAGTTACTCGGTGTTACTTCTGTTGAGCGAACTCCACTTTATTGTAGTAATCAAAACTATGAGTATCTTTTAGAATTAACAAATAACTTAGATTTTATAGCCACTGGTTTTTTAGGTGGAGATTTAGATAAAATGCTTCTAATATCTGAAGAAAAGAATGAAGAAGAGAAATGTCAATTTTATGAGAAACATAACATTATATATTTAGTTTATGGAAAATTTCCTGATAAAAAGGGAAAGTGGCTTTTAGAAGAAATGGCAAAATACTTTAAAGATTTAGTTGGAGAAAGAGACGTTGATAAATTAAGTGAACCTGAGAAAGAATTTTTTGAGAAGGATTTTCGACCTATAATGAAATCCATTTTAGAAGCGTACGTTAATTTGCAAGAAGTATTTGGAGATGAGGATCTTGGTTATGTAGAGGATACAATCAGAATTGATTATCTTGGCTTATCTTCTATGTCCATTGGTGTTGTTTCCCTTTTATTAGGTGATGATAAGCTGAATATTGAAATCCCCGGAAACTATGAAGATCCTAATGAAGAAAAAGAAATGAAAGAGTCGATGCTTACTGCCAGGATCGAAGCTATTGCCGCTAATACTCAAGGAAATACAGGTGCTATCCCTCGTTGGATTGCAGTTAAATTAGGCTTTCAAAAATATCGATTTATTACTTTTAGAAAATATCAAAATGATTATTTTTTAAATTTACTTTCTGAAGGTAATTTAGAAAAAGTTGAAAAAGTTGAGGAATTATTAGATAAAAACATAAATCCATTAACAGAAACATCCTTTTCAGGGAATCTACAACCATTTAATGAATTAAAGGCTAAATTGAAAGAGAACTTTACGAAGAGAAAAAAATTTCCTCCTTTTAGTTTTGCCAATTAGATTGAATGACGAATTAAAATAACCTCTTTGCAATTTATCACCCTTTTAATCAGACTCTATTTAATAGTAAGTAAAACAAGAAATAATTTATTAGAATTACAATTAAAGACTAGTATTATATAGGTTTCTAGAGATAGGGGAATTTAATTTTGCTAAATATAATTCAAAACAATGATGATATATTTGAGGTTGATAATGGTATTGTTGGCTTTAAATTTTATAAAAATGGACAGAATCGAGGAACTTATTCAATCTATTTTGATTTAGATAATGGAAATAAGTGTTGCCTTAAAAATTGTTATTCATCATTGAATTTTCATAAGGATATTAATAATAATTTAATAGAATCTAGTTCTACAAAATATAATTTTAATAGTAAAGTTGAAAAAGTTACCGATTCAATAGGAATAGGTATGAAGATTATTTTTATTTCATATAATAATAAAGAACAAGAAATATTTTATAAAATCCAGTTTAAAATTTATAATAATAAGCAATTTATTTTAATTAAATTAATAGATATTAACGATAAAACTAAAAATCCGTTAGCAGTACATAGTTTAGCTCCACTAACTATTAAAAATAGTAAGTTGTGGCTGTCGGGGAGTGATACTCCAACTAATCTAGATAATTTAACTTGGTTTAAGAACGGGTTTCAGAGTTGGAGCCCTTGTAGAATATTTTTTGGTAATAAAAAAGACAATAAAGGGCTATCAACAGAATTGTTTAATTTAATGTATGATAATCAAGATTATAAAATCGAAGGGAGATTTTACAGTGAATTCTGTACAGCTATCACAGATTTACAATCAACTAATACCTTAATTTTAAGTTTTGTATCTTTTAAGGATCAATTTACCAGAATAATATTAGATTATGAAAATTCTGATGAAATTAAATTACTTACAGCTTTTGGGTGCATGGATGGTATTGAAATGCAAAAATCGTCCATTGATTCTTCAGAAGAACTTTTTATATGCCTTAAAACAAAAAATCTTGGCTACTATGGTTTAACTGATTATGCTAAAATTGTTAAAACCTTGATCAAAGAAAAAAGAATAAGTAAAATTCCAACTGGATGGTGTAGTTGGTATTATTATTTTACTAATATCAACCAAGAAGAAATGATTAAAAACTTGAATTTTTTTAAAAAAAATAGAGAAAATATACCTATTGATTTTATCCAATTAGACGATGGATACTTTACTAAAATAGGAGATTACAGTCATATCAACGATAAGTTCCCAGAGGGTTTAAGCTGGTTATTTGATCAAATAAAGAAGTCTGGATTTAAAGGTGGTATATGGACTGCACCCTTTTTTGCTGTAAAAAAATCTAACTTATTTAAAGATCATCGAGATTGGTTTCTTAAAAAGTCAAATAAACTATTAAGAGTATGTTTTAATTGGAATACATCCCAATACGGTTTAGATCTATCAAATAAAGAAGTACTTAATTACTTAAACGATTTTTTTAAAAATCTTTTATTTATTTACTCTAAATCTGAACTTCCAATGATAGAGTTTTTTAAAATCGATTTTCTTCATGCTGCGGTTCCTTTTCATGCAGATTATCAAGATAAAACGTTAACTAGGGCCCAATTATATTATAATGGCCTAAAAACGATAAGAGATGCTATTACTAATGACTCTTTTCTCTTGGGCTGTGGTGCTCCACTTGGACCATGTATTGGGTTAGTAGATGCTATGAGAATAAGTGAAGATACTGCTCCTCAATGGAGAGCTAATTATGAAATTGAAGTAGGTGTACCTCAACCAGGTTTAATGGAAGCATTACTTAATATCCTCTATCGTTCTTTTATGCATAAATATTTTTGGATCAATGATCCTGATTGCTTGATGATTAGAAGAACTGATACAGGATTAACAAATGAAGAAATAAAATTGCAAATAACTATCTTTGGATTATCTGGAGGACAAATCTTAATTTCAGATGATATGACTAAACTCACTAATGATGAAATCAATGATGCAAAATTGCTTATCCCTCCTTATAACTCAAATGAATATGATACTATTGTAATTGATGCATTCACTTCAGAATTGCCTTCTATCTATATGCTTGAAACCAATGAAATTATTGGAAAAAGATATTTAGTTGCGATTATTAATTGGGAAGATCATTCAATTTCAAGAGAATTAAAAATATCTGAGATGATTCCAAATCATCCTAATAATCTGGAAAAATTCTATATTTATGATTTTTGGGACCATAAATATTTAGGGGAATATAAAATTCATGATTCTTTAAAGTTAGAAAGAATTTACCCTCATGCGTGTAAATACCTGAATTTAATTCCAGTAAATAGAAAATTCTATAATTTACCACTCTTGCTCTCTACAAACCTACATATTACTCAAGGATGTTGTGAAATAAAAAGCTATGAGTATAAAGTTGAATCTAATGAACTAAATATTGAAATTGAGTTAATAGGGATTAGAGAAGGATTTCTTATTCTTAAACTTCCAAAAAATAAAAAAATTGAAAAATATAATTTTAACTATTCCAACCTTGATCCAGTAAATAATATATGGAAATTATTTGTTAAATTTAAAGATAGAATCTCTTTAGACATTAAAATTATATAAAATGAGTTTTATATAAAAATTAGCATGACTTTAAACCCCGAAAAGATTTGCGAGGAATTTGAGAATCATAACTTAGATAAACATACAGCATTTAATCTCCTTATTTCATTAATTGAAAATAGTGAAAATGAAAATGTTAGAGTAGAATCCATTGAAAGTTTGGAAAAAATTGGAATATTTGATGGGCAAACCTTTTCTATCTTGGAAAATGCATTAATTTCTGATTCAAATGGAAACATTAGAAATGCTGCCGCAAAAATTATAGAAAAGAAATTTACTAATGAAAAAGCACTAATTCCTTTAAAATGGGCCATTAAGCATGAATCGAATTATGAATGCTTAATAACAATAATCAAAACGTTAAAAAAAATTAATAATAAAGAAGCTAAAACAATTTTAATTGATCAACTAAAAAAAATTAGAAAAATCAAATATCTGAATAAAGATAAAGCCATTCAAAATAAAAAATTTAAAAAAACTCTAAAAGGAGTATTTAAAGAAAGACAGTTTAACGAGGTCTCTAATAAAGAATTGGGAGAAATCTTGATTAATTACTTGACAATTCGAAATTTGATAAAACAGTTTCCAAATGTATATTATGAATTGGATCCCAAAACTGCTTTAATAAAGGAATTAGATTTATCAGATTACATGGAATATGAAGTAAAAGGGACTCCATGGGGTTGGAAAAATAATATAAAAAAGCTTTCTGAGATAATTGGTTTATTCAACTTAAACAATTTAGAAAAAATAGATCTTTCAAATAATCAAATTAAAAATATTAAAAAATTGAGCCAATTTGTAAAATTAAAAAACGTCATACTAACAAACAATAACATTACTGATTTAGAGAATATTAATTATTTAAAATCCTTACCATCTCTAGAATATTTGGATTTAAGAGGCAATGAACTAGCTAAAAATATCAGAATTGTTGAGTTTAATTCAAAAATAAGAGTTATTCTAAATGATTCTTATATTAAAATAAAATGAGTTTTATTCATCTGCTATCTTTTTCATCAAATAGAGATGGTTTTTTAACAATACTTTTTAAGCTAGAGTTATATTTAACTTCTTGAATAAAGAAATTACAAATTCATTAGCATATTCTCCTAATCCTAATTGCTCATCTAAATAGTTGCCAAATATTTTTTTTAATTCTGAATATAAAATCTCGTTGTCTATTATTTCGGATTCTTTTTTATTATAAATGCTATTTAATCCCATCGGTTCTAACTTTTTAAATATAAGGTCGAACGTTAAATTAAAAAATATATTTTGAATAAAATTCTCATCCACTTTATTTAAATCGTAATATTCATAAATTACTTTCTTTCTAAGTTTTTCTATTTCTAGTAAATCCTTCTTTAGATCTTCTGATATGTCTAAGTTTTTAATCTGTTCAGAATACTTTGCATTGCTAATTTTAATGTTTGGAATTTCGAAATGTTTCAATATAAGCGAAAAAAATCTAATTAGAAACTTGAATGAGTCGATAACGTTTTCAATCCTCCACATCTTATATAACTTTCCCCAGTGTTCTAATCTTAAGTCTTTAAGAGTATTCAAAATACTATTTCGCAATCCCTCCACTAATATTTTATTGTAGTATAAAGTTTCCTTATAAGGTTTTTCAAAATTATAAAAATTATATTCGTAGATATTACCATTTTCTTTGAATTCCTTTAAGTGTAGGAAGGAGCTGAATTCTGCTAGCGATTCTTTTTTACCAACCTCTGCAGCAAATTTAATAATATATTTACATTTAGGGCAAAAAGTTACCCAAGATCGACGAACTATATTATAAGGACGACCATTTTCATTTGAATTTTTAAATTTTGGTATTTTTATCCTATAAATTGTACCCCCAAATTCATATTTCACCTTTTCACGATGAAAAGATTTCGGAACAAATTTTTTGCCACACATAGGGCACTTAATTTTTTTTAGTTTAAGCCCTGCTTCTTCTAACATACTCCTTCAAAATATTATGCTTAGAATGTTATGATTAGGATATGATCGGTAATTTTTAATTGCATCGCTTATTCCTTAAATAATAATTATTTCTGTAAATTACTCAAAAGAAGGTACTATATGAAAAAAAATTAATAAATTAGTTATTCTACTAATTGGGTTTTTCCGCTACCCCATACACCAAGAGCTATTCCCAATTCTTTTTTCTCCTTTGCCACATCTCTTACATTCTTTCCTTGCATTACTGCATCTATCGCTTGTCTGAACGCTTTAGCTCCTGCTATTGGGCCATCAGGATGGCTATGAATTCCTCCACCACTTCCAATAAGGATATCTTTACCTGCCTCTTTTATGGTTTTTTCCACCATGCCTGGCGTTATCCCTCCACTTGGCATAGGTAATGTAGGTTTAATATGTTGAAATGGATATCGTAAAGCCTTGAGGTTTTGCTCGTATCGTTCTTCTATTATCTCAGCTTTACCATAAGGTGCCGGAATTACAACGCTATCAGCCCCACAAATTCGTGGTAATTTGCCAAACGTTAACATACTGGTCATCCCTGTCCATTCTCCACCAAACATACAACCACCGAAATCCATATGACCAAGAATCGGCACTTTAATTGAAGGATCTTCGGCAAGCTGTCTAAGAGCCTCATACCCCGTAGCTATGTAGTTTATCATTAACGCATTTGCTCCTAATTCTATCATCTTATCAGCCTTTTCAAACATATCTGGGAATTTAGAAGTAACATTAATTGTATATAATGTCTTTTCTCCTTTCTCAGAATCAGCTCGATCTACAGCTTCCATTACCGCCGTTATTCTATCTTCTAAAGTATTGAAGGAAGGATCAGATATTAACTCATCATCCTTCACTACATCACAACCTCCTACAGCCGCTTGGTAAACTAAATCTGCTGCGACGTCACAAGTATGCCCAGTACAGGGTTTAACCATATTATTCAAAAGAGGGCGTTCTGGTACGTTCATAAGCTTTCGAATCCCATCAATCCCAAACTTAGGACCTTTAAAATCTTCTAACCATGCTTTAGGAAATGAAAGATCTACTAGCTTCAAGCCATGTGTGATGCTAATATTTCCAATAACTGTAGTAAACAACATTGGAATGCCTAAATTTTTAATATTCACAATTGGAAATCCGACTTGCATAAAATATATTCTCTCCCTTAATTCATCTTTTGGGGGCAATACGAATTCATACATAGGAAGCTCATAGACTCCGAGAACTCGGGCTACATGATGCTTCCTTACTTCGGCAGTCTCAGCAGGCACACGAATCCAGGTCCCAGTCGATTGTTCAATCGCGGCAAAACGAGCCAAATAATTTACATTCATTCCACGAGGACGTTTGACAATGTATGATGCAATAATATATTTTTCTAAATCAATACCATCCATCAATGCTTCGGGAGTTTCCCAATATTGATCTGTTGAGTCCAACTTTTTCTCACATCATATTTTTAATTTTAATCAAGTCAAAGAATCTTGAAAAGTAGAAAAATGTTTTGAATAAAACAAGAAACAATAGAATGAGACAAAAAAAAAAATAAAAAAACTTAATTATTAAAAATTTACTCTTTCGATTTCATAGCTGCTTTTAAATTAGTATAAGCATTCTCAAGAACAGTAAGGTACTCAACTAATACTTGATCTGCTTTTGATTTTTGTTCGTATTCTGTTTTTATGATGTTAAGAAGATATTTCGGAAAGATAAGGTCCAAATAGAAATCAGTTATAAGGGCATAATACTCGTTATTACGCTCATCTTGGAAGACTTGGATCATTTGATTATCCCATAACATCTTTAACACCTCATCAACATCATCAACGCCTTTCTTTTTGAGTTTCTCTAGATCGTTCTTAGTAACAATTGCAGTTCTTAATAAACGCATTGTTTCATAAACCTGTGGATTTATTATGACGTCAATGATTCTGAGATTATCTTCTTCGGTTGGGCGGTAATTTTGGAAATATTTTTTAGACTCTGTTCTGTAATCGCTAACAAGTTGAGAGGGTAATCCACGATCAGCAGGATCAGTGAGAAGTTTAACCGGTGGAACTCGCATCATCAAAATATCATTGGTGAGAAATATTAATTCAGATGGCATTCCTTTTACTGAAGCCTCTTTAATGATTTCCCGTTTAATTAGTTCGATTAAAACTCCTTCTAGATCAACAAAACCTTGTTTATACCTATCTTTTAACCAAACCATTAATTCAGATTTCGAAACAACACCTTCATCTCTAAGACGATTAACAATCATACGTTTAATTTCGTCTTGATATGTCATAGCTAATCGTTGTTCGTTATTAAGTGTAGGATAAACAGATAGCCTTCGAAAAAGTGATGGAATCAATTGTAAATATGAATCATCCTCAAGATTTTGTAAAATTATCCTAGAAGTGTCAGCTAATCCGCCTTCATAGGCATCAGGATCATCATCTATATTCAAAAGTAATAAAATGTAAAAGCCCCTTTCAGGACCAGTGTAGTATGATGCGATATTTAATGAACCAATCATTAAACTAATCATTCCTGACTCTCCGCTATATTCATGTGTGCTATATACTTGCATAAGTGTTTTATCAGTTACGTTTATTTCTGGTGGATATTTTGCCAATATTTCAGTACCAACTCTTTCATCCCATCTCATAACTACTAATCCAATTGGCATTATAACCCACCTCCTTCAAATTCTTCACTAATTTCTGACATCTTTTTTCGTTTCTTACTTTCGATTCCTAGTATATCTTCTAATGACAATCCTAGCATTTCCCATTTATCTCCTAATCTCCTTATTATATACTGCTCTTTAGAAGGGTACAAAAGTGAATCTGAAATTGACTTTCTTCCTTTGATGTTACTTTTCATCTCTCTGGCTTTCTTAACAAATGTAGGAATCCTGCGTTGCTGTACATATCGATATGTAACTAAACTACCAGCAACAGCACCCACTGCGACAACGATCATTAAGAAATAGAATAATGGCATTCCTGGAAAAATCTCTACCATTTGAACAACAATTGTAATTTGGATTTCTGCTGTTGTATAATTTTCTCTTATAATTGTAATTGTTGCTAATAATGTCTCTGGCATAATAAATGCATCAGGAATATTCGTAATTCTAGCTGTATAAATTCCTCCACTTCCAGTGAAGTTGAAGGTTTGACCCCTAAATGTTACATAAGCAATATCGATATCTAATTGTTCATGAGTTTTAAAGTCTGTAATGTTTAGTGTAATTATTAATGTTTCTCCAGATACAACTTCGTATTTTCTTTTTTCTATTGGGGTAAAATCTCTATTTGTAATATAAAGATAAAGGGTTGCTCTTCTATCTTCATAATTATTTTTTTTAATAGTGATATCAAAGAAATAAGTTGCAATATCTAAGGTCTCTGTATCAAAATCAAGAGCATATATTCCATCAATTACATTTACCAGAGGAACATCATAACCACCAGCTAAACGATTGCCTAGGTCATCTTGCTTCTCCCAATCAAAATAAGCTGTTTCAGCACCAGATAATCCCAAACCAGTTATAGCTTCAGTATAATTAAAGTAAAAAATCTTTTCTACTCCAAAATACACTGATTCACTTTGAGCAATTGAGATCGAATTGTTTAAAAACGTTCTGATTTCAAGGATTACAACGTGTTGGCTAATTGTTTTTGTTTCATAATTTTGTATGATTGCTGATATAACTAAATCATATTCACCCGTTTTAGGAAAATCAGTACTTTCCATTTCTAACCTGTATAAACCACCAGAACCATACCAAGTTAGAGTTCCGAAAATTTCCTCGTGTCGAAATACGTAATATGAAACCAAGGCATTATCTAAATCATACCAAACACCAGAATCCTCATATTCTAAATGAACGTCAAAAATAAGTTGTTCTTGCCAGTTTGCATATGATTCACTTTCATTAGCGCTAAATCGTGTAGGTATATCTAATAATGTAATCTCGGTTGAATTAAACGCAGTGTCAAAACCAGGTTTTGATGCAGTTATTAAAACTGAATATGTACCTGAAAGCCATGATTCTCCTCCTGTTTCTATTGGTTGTGAAGTATCAAATGTAATGCTATAATTACCTGCTCCAGTTCCAGGACTAAAGATTAATGGATTTTCATTAATTATCCTTGTACCATCTTTTAGATCCATTGTAATTGTAAGAGGATCTTCCATTGGCATTGGATTTGTGTTATTTTCAGTGAAATAAAAGTAAACCCATAATGATATAGTTTCTCCAACTACTTTTGATTGTGTTCCTTCGTCATGGACTTCTAAATGGGTTTGAAAGTCTGTTCCTTGAGTTACATTAACTTCATGCCAAGCATATTCCGTGAAATTTAAACTGATTTTAGTGATATCACCGGGGATATTATCAGCTGGTGTGGAAATAGGATATTGTGGATAACCAAACCATTCAATGGAAAAGGTTACATTACCAGAAGTTGTATCCTTCCAGTGAAAAACCGCTGCACCTGTTGCATTAGTCGTTTCATAACCATTAAGTACTACTGGTCCAGTTCCATCATCAAATGTAAAGTTTAATTTAGCACCTGGTAATGGTCCTTGATAATTATTTTGATAGTATCTTGAACAATTTAAAATAATAGATGTCAGGTCAACGTTTAAGAAATTTATAGTATAGACGCCTTTTTCATCAACGATATCTCCGAGATCTACGACAGTTTGAGAAGAAGTAATAGTTAGAGTTTGTCCATATCTGACATAGGAAGCGTTTACAACGTATGTTCCATTAATAAATCGCTTGAAAGTAGTCCATCCAGCTGTATCAGTGTCTTGGTTCCATTGGTATTCAGTAGCACTAGCAGTATTGTTCCAAATAGTAATTGTTGCTTCAGGAACAGGTCTACCATCGGAATCTTGAACGTATACTTCAATATTATAGAATCTACTGTCTTCCTCATAAATATAGATATTAACAGGGTTTTTAAGTGAAGAACTAACATTATTGAAATACCAAATTAATTCATTATTACCTACATAAGGAACAGAATCAACAAATTCCCAAAATTGTACAATCAATGTATTAATAGCAGTTCCGCCACTATTGTCAAGATCATTATTCACTCCTGGGGTAAAATCGATTGTATTATCATAATACTTTGTGGTACCATTAAAATAGGTCATGCTCATTTGACTTGGATTAGTTAATGTATAGTTCGATACGAAAATTCCTATTGCATCTTTGGATAAATCCGGATAATTATAGACAATCGTATAATCTTCAGCAGTAAAGTCTGGATCTGTTATATCAATATCAATAATACCATCATAGATGTATCTACATGAAGCATGGTCATTAATTAGCGAATAATTATAGTGCGTATTCAATGGAATCATGGCAGATTCATTTGCGTAGTATGGACCATCAAAATATATACTTCGTTCAATATTCCATAGATTATAATCCCAATAAAAAGTACAAATATCTGATACATGCATATCAAAAGTCTCAGTCCAATCAACTTGATAGCGAGAAAACACATCCCCCTTTACAAGTAGAGTTATTTGATCGATTACAGAAGGTTCAGATAAATATTTGAAATCTTCAATATCTTCATCAGAAAGGGGAATATCATAAAAAGCAACTTCATCAATGCTACCGCCAAAATAATTGTTTATATGTTCTGAAGATCCAATTGAAAAAGTGCTGCCATATGCTTCATCCATATCATTACCAGCATCCCAATTGGTTGTATATTGAAAAGAAGCGTCGTTAACTTTAACTCCTACTTTATAATTGGGTTTTGTTAAATCAACTTTTAAGGCAACAAAATTCCATTTATCTACTTCAACTGTTCCGGTAAGATCAAAATCAAATTGACTATCTCTACCATCCATATCAAGATATACATGAATTTTGCCGTTAGTATTTACACCTATTTCAAAATTATCATTATATGGATCACTTGCTTTCGCCATGAAGCAGTTCTGAGTACCATGATTAGTTGTTGAGGAATCGCTCAAATCATCAGGTTTTATCCAAGCTGTCATAGTAAATTCTCTAGTTGCTCCATGAAATGGATCACCCGGAGACTCTAACTCAGCCCCAAAATCAACATAATCATCTAAACCATCAAAATGTAATCCATATCTTACGATCCCAGATGTCCAAGTAGCCTCAGAGATATAACCGCCTAAAGGTACATTACCAGTTGAATCATAAACCATATTACCTGTATTTTCATCCATATGAGCTAGAAATACTAAATTTGGATGTGTTAATTGCTTTTCTGGAGCTAATGATTCTGCTTGGTGATAATTTATATCAAGACCATCTTTTTTTAATACTTTTACACCATAACCTTCTTGAAGTATTAATGAATAATCAGATCCGGAATCTCCAGCAATATTAACTGTTAAAGTTGTCCCACCAGTAAAATCACTTTCAAAACCAGTATCATAAATATCGCCAGTTTCTATATTATCATCATTCTCATTATAATAAAAGAAGTAAGTTTGATTGTTATTTGCTGAAACACTCGCGATAAAGGTAGCTGAACAATTTTGAATAAAAACACCATTATATTTTTCAACATTCCATACCTGAACAGGTATAGGATCGCTCCAATTACCAGGTCCATAGTATGCAACAATTCTTTCAGTACCTTCATAATATGTATTTTCTTCAAATTCCAAGAAAAGTTCCACAGGTTCGTACCTATCTATACCATCAAGTTCTTCTATTTCAATACCAATTCGATATCTGTAGCTAGTATTCCACCACTCATCCAATTCATATTCATCACCAACTTGATAAGTATCAGAAACTTCTAAATTGTCATCAATTGGATCTAATGGATCAGTTCCTAAATCAGAATTTGAGTTCATTTTGTTAGACGTCGTTGGAAATATTGTAGATAAAGAGCTTACTACGAGCATTGACAAAAGAATAACTGAAATTAAGCATTTTGTATTTTTATGAAAAATTCTATTCATATTTATTACCGTTTTTTATACCAAATTTTTTTTTATACGAAAAAATAGGATATGTTAACTTAAAGATCCCATTTATAGTATATATGCTTTTATTAATTTTTGAAAAATGTATAAAAATAATAAATCATATAAATAAAAATCTTTACAATTAGATAATAAACATTAAGCATAACAGTGATACAATAGTTTAAATTTCATTACATATGGCAAATTTATTAAAAAAGATGTCACATTAGTAATCTATAATTTTTCTTTCACGCAATATTGTTTATAAAAGTTATTTATTTTTCTTCAAAAATAAGAAAATTTTTCTTTTTTTAGGATTATTTGGATTATCTATTATGAAATTGCCATTAAAATCGGTATTCTTCACAATTATTTTTCCTATATTTTTCATAATAGTTTTATTCTTAGGATAAAACTGAATTACTGCCTTACATTTAGGCTTTAGAGCATTATAGAAAGACTTTATCATATTTATTAACTTCAAATCCATACTTTTGTTATTAATATCTCTATATATCCATTGTAAAGCTGAAATTGAAATGACAGCATCAAAAGTATGAGATCTAAATGGAAGAAAACACATATCAGCTAATATTGGATTCACATCTTTAAGATCAAAAAATTTCAAAAAATCAGGGATTAAATCTAGAGCAATAACTTTTTGAAATCCAACTGAATTTAAAAAAATAGATGCAAAACCTGGTCCACTGCCTGCATCTAAAACAAAATAATTTTTATTTTTAAGATCTAAGATTTCTAGAACTCTTAATGTTATCTTTTCTTGTATTTTTTTCATACTTTTTGAAGTAGCATATTGAACAATTGTTTGTTCCGTATAGTAATCAAAAATGTTCTGGTAAATCTCTTCTGGTCTCTCTTTCTTTACATTAAAATTAATTTCTTCCCTCAATTTCCTTGTAGCTTAAAAACTCATTATATTTTGGTTAGGAATATCTATCTTATTTATAATTCAATATTAAATCAAAAATTTTATTAGATTTTAAATATTTTTTATTTCAAATTATTCAAATACTCATCTTCGAGAAAATTTTGTGATTTTATTTGTCTGAGAAAGAAGAAAAACTAATTGTAAGAAAAGGAACATTAAATCTAAGAAGAAAATATGGAAGAACCAAGCAGATAAATATTGTTGAGAGAGATGCATTCATTCCGAGAAAGCTTGAGAAAGATCTAAAAGAAGAAATATTAAAAAGGAAAAGCATTCTAGCAACAGATATTGCATTAAAGTATGATATAAGAGTCTCAACAGTAAAATTATTATTTAAACAATATGAAGAAGAAGGATTAATAAAATTACTAGATCCCTCTTTAAAATTAAAAATCTACGTACCAGTATCGAAATAACTAGTTTCTCTTAACCTTAAAAAGGAAAGAAATTTATATCTATTCCATTTTAAAATTAATAGTAGTTTTATTTAATTTCACATTTAAGCAGATGTAGCCTAGCTGGTAAGACGCCGGCCTCGAGAGTTTTTTGATGACATAGAGAGCCGGTGCGCGAAAGCGCTCGGGGGTTCGATTCCCTCCATCTGCGTTAAAGATTTATTTTATGATGGAGAACTAACATGTTAAAAGAAATACTGGTTCTAGGTGAGCTGCATCTAGATCTTTATTACGAAAGCGATTTTTATGAGCAACTTGTTGAAAAAATAGTATCTCGATTAAGTCAATTTATCAAATATAATCCCGATGATTTAAATCGCAAGATATTCGAGAAAGTTATCAAAAGTGGATTTTCAGAAACACCTAAAAAAATCATCGGTCATTGTTATTTTAAACGTGGAGGCAATGGTAATAATTCAAGTGAATTTCTCACTAGATTGGGAATTCCAACAAAACTAATTTCGATCATTGGAAGAGGAAGTAAATGGATGTATGATGAATTAAAATCATTAGGTATTAATACTGAGGCTGTTTTTCAAATAGATGAAATCACTCCAGTTAGCACTATAATAAAGTCTAGTTTTACTACTAAAATCCATTTAGCTCCAAACTTGAAAAATAAAATGAATTTTGAGGGAATAAAAGTAGATACTGTTGTATTTAAGCATGGAAAAATAATTTTTTGTACTCCTATTGCCAAAAAATTTATAGAAATATTTGAAAGAGCTTCTCAATTAGATTTAATCACAGCATATAATATTGAAACTCAAAAAGTTCAAACTTTACAACAATTAACTCAATTAATAAAGAAAAGATACGATCTTTTTTTTCTTAATTTGAAAGATGCATATATTATTTTAAAAAATAAACATTCATCAATAATAGAAGTTGATGAAAAATTCAAACCATATGCAAAAATCCGGGTTTATACCGCAGGAGGTAGGGGTTCTTATATAATAACTGATTTCTTTAAACTTCACTTTCCTGGTGTTGAAGTCTCAGAAATAGTAGATCGAACAGGAGCTGGAGATTGTTACGCTGCAGGATTTTTAAAAAAATTATACGATGCTGTAGAAAATAACTTTAAATTAAATGAATTGCTTAAAAAAGAGAATTCTGATCAACTAAAATCTATTCTTAGCTCATGTGGAAATTATGCTACTTATTTGGCAATATACAAAATTATAAGGCAACAAGCTCCTACTCCAGAAGAACTTCAAAATTTTATAAACACGTTTGCTCTTGAAAATAATCAGGATTTTATTGGATAATCTGTAATATTAAATTTTCCATTTGGGGTTTAGCCGACTCAATTTTATCTAAAATATCAACTGTTTTTTCCAAATCAATCTC
>JBHLMP010000025.1:0-55464 GCA_048938025.1 Promethearchaeota archaeon | reverse complement strand
AATATCACCTGGGGCGGCAGCACCGGTGATTCTGGAAACGGTATTACGGTAGATGGAGCGGGAAATATCTACATTACCGGGTACACTAACTTGTGGGTGATGGGGGATGAGAACGCGTTCATTGCCAAATATGACAGTGCCGGAACGTCCTTACTGAATATCACCTGGGTCGGCAGCAACGGTGATTCTGGAAACGGTATTGCGTTAGATGGAGCGGGAAATATCTACATTACCGGGTGCACCAACATGTATGGGGCGGGTGGTCCTGACGCGTTCATTGCCAAATATGACAGTGCCGGAACGTCCTTACTGAATATCACCTGGGGCGGCAGCAACGGTGATTCTGGAAACGATATTGCGTTAGATGGGTCGGGAAATATCTACATTACCGGGTACACCGCCAGCTTTGGGGCGGGTTATTCTGACGCGTTCATTGCCAAATATAAGCGAATTATAGATGATAGTACGGATGCAGGTATTCCCGGACCAACTATACTCTTAATCGGGATTATTTCCGCACTTTCTATTGGAATGATCTTAAAAAGGTTGCTTCAAACGAATAAACTACGTAGAATCTAAGCAGAAACTCATTCAAACCTAATTTTTTTTTTAATTCAATCAGAATTTAATTTTTGTATCAAGTTTTTATTAAAAATTAAATTTTCAATCCGAATTTTTTTCTAATTTATATGAATTTTTTTATTACTGTTTTTGTATTTTATAAGTAGCTTGATTATGAAAAAAAGGTTATAATATTTGCAATATTTCATTCAAATATTAAGAAATATTTAAAAATAGATTTACTTTTCTGATTCTTTGTATTCTTGATATTCTTTCATGAATCTATAAGAGAATTAACAATTGATAAAATAAAGGCCTTAATTTAGGTTCAGAATGTTAAATTTCTTAATATTAATAAAAAAAATAGAAAAAAGAGAAGAATTTTTATTCCTTTTCCCAAGATTCGTATTCTTTCATGAATTCTTCTGGTTTCCATTGGGTTTCCATAAATTTTGGTATACCGCTTGAATCTCTTGGGCCAACAACAACAAAACCGTCTGCTTCATCCTCCAAAGCGCCACTTAATCTAGCAGCCATACCAGGTAAAATCAATATTCTATGATTCACCTTTTCGAAGGCTTTAAATTCTTTGACGGCTTCTGCTATTCCACCAGCACTAAATTGTCCTCCTGCTACAGCGCTCTCAATCCCTATACCTTCGGTGTCAACCACTAATAACCAACAATCAAGATTTGCACCATGTAAATCCTGTTCAACAGGAATCTTAGTCATACGATAATTGCTAGTGACAAAAATCGGTGCCATTTCTCCAGGTTCACCAATCTTATATAGGCCTGGATCTACAGAGGGATATATTCTTGGATCGCTAAAGATAGATTGTCGTAAAGTCATTAAAGCTAAGAGAGCCCAAATATCCTCCTTGCTTTGCCCTGTATGGAGTACAATTAATGAAGTATCTATTGATTCCATTATAGCACCCATTATAATTTCTTGATATTGATGTAGCCATAGATCTTTATCATCTTCCACTTTGACTTGACTCCAATAAGCTGCAGGAACACCTATTACAGGCCAACCAGCGTTGGGGTTCTCTTTATCAATTGCTGCTGTTCTTAATTGCACAATATTATCATAAGTAATTGAGAGTTTACCAGAGCCATAAAACGTACCTGAATCTAGTACAATCTCTTTTAAACCTAATTTTTGTAAAGTAGCGCTTAAGGACATTAACTCATCTAAATCATTTGAAACTATAGCAACAGGCAGATAATTTTGAACTGCAAATTTTCCTATAGGTTCCCAAGTATCTTTTGTTGCTGCATAAAGCAATGGTCTTTTATCCTTAATTTCTCCTGCAGTATCTAATAGTATATCTGGATTAAAACAGCATAACATAATCGGAAGATTTGAAATTTCTACAATTTTTTTCGCAGCTAATTTGAATTGTTCTTTATCACCAGAAACATTTCTTAAAGCAATACCATTGAGGGTAAGAACATCTCCTATCCTTTCTATTTTAAGATTTGTAAGGTATTTAACAATATCTTCTAAATCTGAATCATCATCAGCAACTTCTATAAAAATTGCTGATTGGTTATAATAAGTAAGCTGGTGCCTCATTAAAACTTCTTCGCCACCTATAGTAACTGCTCGATCGCCTATACCAATTGTAACAGGTTTTTGAGGAGGTGTTATAAGTTTTATTAACTTTTCTCGATTTTTAAATTGTTTAGTTTCCTGCATTAGATGTGTACAATCTTGTATTTTAACCTTTCTTTCGAGGATATCTGTAGCAAATGCCATACATGTATCATATCCACAGTCTTTGCAATTCGATTTATCCAACAGAGCATAAACTTCTAATGGACTCGGTCGAGCCATTTCATTTTCTCCATATTCTTATTTTTTCCTCATTAAATATTGAATAAGTATGTGTAGTCTAATTGTAAATTGAATTAAAAATTTGGTTTTTTTCTATACAACCCTAAATACAAAAAATATAATAATAGCAAATCAAAGATTCAAGAATTATCAAGCCTGAATTAAGTTTAAATCTGTAATTAATATCTTTAGAATTATAGTATTTTAAATAAAATAAGAAAAAAAAAACTTCACAAAGAAGATTAATAATTCATTATCTGATTAATAATAATATAATCTTTTGAATTTAATTTTTCATAGAAATGGCGAAATGTTATTATTGTAATACTATAATTGGAAATCTGCCATATAGATGTACATTTTGTGGGATGTTATTTTGTAAAAATCATAGATTGCCAGAAAATCATGATTGTCCATTTGATTTAATCCAAAAGTTAAAAATCGATAATAATTCCAAATCTGATCTCATATATCGAGATGCTCTGGAATTTATGAATAAGGACTTAGACGTAGCAAAAGTTTATGATTATGTTACTACAAAGAAATTGAATAAAAATGAGGCGACTGATCTATTAAATTTTTTTATTGAAAATAGCGATCATATAGAAATTAGAAAGAATAGTCTATTAGCATTCGAACTTTTGGATTTAAAAAACGAAGAGGCTTTTCACATACTTCAGAATTGTCTTCTCTCAGATGAGAATCCAACCATAAGAAATACAGCAGCAAAAGTATTAACACTTAATTTTCCAGAAAAAAGCAAGAATCTTTTAAAGTGGGCTCGTGAACATGATAAAGATTTAAAATTTTAGTTTTAATCAAATAATTGAGAGGTTATGTGAGAAGAGTTGCTTTTAAAGAAAGAGATTATTTTTTTGCGAATTGTTAACTTTTGACAAACCTTCTCAACATTTTCTCTATTCAAGGGGAGAAACTTGTGATAAAAAAAACAATAAATATTATAAAATCAGTTTTATAAACTGAACTATTTTTTAAGAAAACTCTTATTTAAAAATTCTTGTTTATCTTCTATTTCAATATTATGAGATTTTAAGAAATCAGCATAATCACATAATAAAGAAAGACTGTTTGCAGCATCCCGAAGTGAAAGAAAATAGAGAACTCGATATTCATGCAATATCTTTTTAACTTGTTTAAATCTTTGTGCTAGTTCAAAGGAATCTGCTATGCTAGGTAAACAAAAAATGAAAGACTTTGAGCATTTTTTTTGAACTTTAATCATTCTTTTAAAAACATGGCTATACAGATGATGGGGCCACAAGGGGACAACAACTATGTCAATATTAGAGTCATTAACTACATTTTTAATACAATCTATAAATATATTGAGAACAAAACCTGATGCTCCAAGATCAACAGGATTCTTAATATTAACATTTTCTTTAGGTAATATTTTACTTAATTTTACTTGAGATTCAAGAGTCAATTCTGGCACATTTAATAAATGATCTGCAAATAAATCTGTCATGTTTACTGAAGATCCGCCTCCTGGAGTTACTATTCCGACATTTCTTCCATTTGGGAAATATTTTGGAAATAAAAGTTCAAATGTTTTAATCGTATTCCAAAATTGTTCATTATCCTTTACAACTATAGCTCCAGTCTGCTTAGCCATCGAAGTCCATAAACGTTGATCAGTATTAATTGCTCCAGTATGAGAAAAAGCTGCTCGAGAACCATCATCTGTATATCCTCCTTTCCATAATATTACTGGCTTAATATTTGTTGTTTTTTTAAGCTCTAAAAAAAAATCATGACCATTAGCAGAACCGAAACTTTCTAAGTAGCCAGCTACAATTTTTGTTTTAGGATCTTTACGGAAATGTTTTAAGAAATCAACACAATTAAGATCTATTTGGTTTCCAAAAGAGATTCCATAACGAAACCTAATATCCCTTTTAAATCCAATATCTAATAACTGGCTTAAATGCCCCCCAGACTGAGACATGAAAGAAACTGGACCCGGTATTCCTTTTTGAGAAGCAAATGTAAATGCCATTCCAATTTCTGCATTATAAGGACCTAGACAATTTGGACCAATAATTCTTGTTTTGGAGCCTTTAATTATTTCCTTAAGTTCTTGTTCCAATTTTTTTCCTTCAGGATCTCCGGTTTCGGAAAATCCAGAAGCAAAAACTATTAACCATTTTATACCTTTCTCAACACATTCTTTAACAACTTTAGGTATAATTTCTGTTTTAACTGAAATATAAGCCGTATCTATAGGGTGAGGAATATCTAAAACAGTAGTATAACATTTCCAATCCATTATTTTAGTATGTTTTGGATTGACGGGATAAAAATTATTATTCCATCTTGAATCCTTAAAAGCAGACAAATACATCATCGACCCAAAAGTTGAGCTCTCTGATGCTCCAATAAAAGCTATATTTTTTGGGTAAAATAATGAATCAAATTCTTCAAAGTATTTTTGATCTTCAACCATTAATATGGAAAATATATGAATTTTTTAATAATTTTCTAATCTTTTTCTTCAGGGATTAGATCATGGTAAATTGGTTCAAATTTCTCATTAAAAAGCTTATTATTCATCCAAATCTTATCTTTTGGGTTCCACCTTAAATTTTTTAATGGATTATATTCATTTAAAAAATTTAAATTCCCATAAATCGATTTAAGTAAATTTTTTCCATCAACTAAATCATTTAAAATTACATAATGTTCTATTTTTAAATAGTGGAATAATAATTCAAATAATTTAATAAATTCATTGAGATTACAATCAGGGAAATATAATTTAATCATTATTCCATTTTCAAATTTTACCTCTTCAGCCATTCCATAAATAAAGTATTCGCCTTCTATTTCATAAATAAATCCTAAATTGAAAAAGCTAAATACTTCTATTATCTGCTTATTTAGATCTTGTTTTATGTTTGGCAAAATAATATGTATTTTTTCTAATAAACCCAGATTTTTCAAATTTAAATATGGAAAGATTAATTCTTTTTCTAAGAGATCAATAATAGGATTGAGGATAGATAACTTTTTTGTAAGTAAATATGATTTAATATCGATTGAATGCCAGTTATAAATTTTTGTTAAATTTTTAAATTCGGATGAATCCGGTCCTCTATAATGAGTACCAGCCAACTTTCCTGTATTAAATTCCTTTATTTTAGCAATCTGAACCTTATACTTGGGATTAAAAAGGATTTTTTGCATATATATTTTGAACCTATTTGAATCATAAATCCAATTATCTGAACTGAGGTTGTAATTAAAATGAAAGATTTGAAAAATCTTTTTTATAAGGAATAAACAATATTCTCGAACATCTTTTTTAGATTTAGTAAGCCAATGAGCATAGGATAAGTTTGGATTCTGGTAGGGCCAAATATATTTAATAAATAATGAAGTAGATTTGTCCATTGATATAGGATATTTAATTTTTTGGAACGAATTACTCAATAGAATTTTGAAATCTATCTCATCTAGATTATAGGGATAAATGTATATATAATATTGACCGAATCCAAAATGTTGAAGATTAGGTAAAAATTTGATAGATTTAATATTATTAATAAAGAAAGATTTTGACTTTTCATTTTTATATTTATCCTGATCCAACAAGAAATTTCTCAAATTAATATGAAATCCTAATAAATTATTTAATCTCGAAATGTTAAGATCGATATTTTCCATTGAGAATCGTGTATTTACTTGCTTAATTAAATCCACCATCTCATTTTCTTTCAACCAAAATTTACTTTGATTAGTATAAGATTCTCCATGCACTTTTAACTCTTTTCCAAAAATTTTTCTAGTGAATTGAAAATATTGGTCAAATAGATCTTTAGTATAAAAGAATTGATTACTATCAAAGTCATAAAAATCTTTTAACGAATAAAATTCAGTAAATCCACTGGAATAGAATCTTGAAAATTCTACTAGGTTTTCTTTAAAAATACCATATATAATTGAAATAAAAATTTCCTTTTCTTTTAATTTTAAATCTGGAAGATAAAATTGCGCAATAATTAGATTATCATTTTTTTTAAATTGGTCTTTAGCATACATTATAAGAGCTCTTGGAAAAAAATTTTTTATTTTCTCCAAGCTATCTCGTGTTTCAGATGTATCTTTAAGAACAATGGTAGGATAATATCTAGAGAATGTACTTGTATAAATTGTATTAATTAAAAGAGGTTTTATTAGTGGGGACTTCGTATCTTGATTGAGATATGTTTTGAATTTATCATCAATAGTTTGAATTGTGATATTATGAGGTTTTTCTTTATCATAGGAATTCTGAAATTTTTCCCTTTTTATATCACAAATAGTTCTCCCAAATTCAGGATCTTCTATTATCTGTTTCATCGAATTCATATTAAAAATTTTAAGATCACTACATAAATTAAAAAAGTCATGGATAAATTGATAGTTTCTAACCTCTTGCTCAAAATTTTTTTTAGATTGAAAATACAATGGTATAAATATATCAAATATCATTCTATTTATGTTACCACTATTAAAAATAATATTCTCTTCAATAGATTGAGAAATACCCATTTCTCTCAAGAATTCTTTAAGCATATATTCACCTGTAATTTCAGGATTTTCTAAGAGAATCCTTTTTATCAAATTTAAGCTTATGAGAAGATCATTTAATAATCCTTTTACATAAAAAAATCCAAATTTTTTATAATTGTCTAAAAATTCTATAATTTCCTTTTCAATTTTTGTAGATGAATAGAGAATTGATATTTGTTCTTCTATATTTTTAATTAAAGCTCTTTGGCTTAGAATTTCAGCCTTTAAATCGGATTTTAAATAGCCTAATGTTTCTGATCTTTTCTCAAATGTAACTCCAGTTACTGCAACTAATCGTATTCTATCAAGAATGATCCAATCTAAAAGGGATAATTTTGATTCAAAAAGAGAGGGTTTATATTCCATCTCAAATGAAATTTCATATTTTTTATCATATTTACTATGATTTAGATTAACTATTTTTTTTTTAACCTTATGAAATTCTCTATAATAATTCAAATTTAAAAAATTTACAAATTTCTGAAAAATATAGCATTTCTTTTCGAGGATATATCCATAATTATATAACTTCTCAATAAATGATAATAAATCATTTAAATATACCTTAGGAATCAGAAAAAAACCTGATATTTCAGTTCTAATGCTATTAATTAAATATTTAGGAGATAAAAGAAAAGGTATATGTTCTAAAAATTTAGAAATTTTGGCTGGTTCCAAAAGAGGATTGAAATTGAAATAGAAAATAATAGTTACCATATTCATTGCTTGCCAATTAATCTGATAGGAAGGAGAAATATACGAAAATTTGTTAATCCATTTCATATTTTCATTAAATCTTTTTTTACTCAGATAAGATTTAATAATTCCTTTTTCCTTCATCTTATCAAAAAGGTTTTGATAATCATATAGATACCTATAACCTTCTTTATCATAGAAAATTCTAATAAATACTCTTAAAGTCTCAATAATATCATCATCATATATAGATTTAGACCTTTTAAATGCATATTCAGTAAAAATCTTATAATAAATGTCCTCCATTCCTTTTTCAATTAATGGAACATTTCTATATATAAATTCAAAAATAAACTGAATAGCTTCTGGTAATTTTAAAAATTTATCTAATTTATTAATCTGTGTTATTAATAGATCATAGTCAATTATATGCTCATTAATGAGTGATTTCCAATTAGAAATTTTAGGTAATTTATATAAGTCCTTTAGGATAATTTGATTTAAAATAAATTGAATATCTTCATTTTCCTTAATACTTTTAGGTATAAAACAATTATAGGCTTCTCTTAATAGGATTATTGGTAAGAATTGTTTATAATTTTCTAAAATTTCTATTACTAAGAGTCCACTCTCAAGATACTTATTAACTCCTATATTGGATATTTGTAGATTTTCTATTACTTTGGATTTATTGTAAAAAATTTTAACATTTTGCAAAATAGGACTTAAATTCAGATAATTTTGCAATTCTATTAGTACAGTCTGAAATATATTATTTAAATTACTAATATCTTTTTCAAACGAAAAATCTTCTAAAATTTTAAGATTTAGTTTTTTTAACATAATAAATCCAATATTTCTAACCTAATCAGATACAATTAATCAAAACGATATTTAATATCTTATTAATTTTTTTACTCATTTTTTCGGGCACTTTAAAAATAAATCTAGAAATATGTTATTGTAGATAAGGTAGTCTACATATTGCTAAACGGGGAGGAGGTTTATTATAATGAATTTTCAAGGAGAAACAGTTCCCTAAATGACAGTGAAATTCGAATTTTTAAAGTTCCCCTAATAGGTACTGAAATTCGAATTTGACATTTTATATTTATAATTAAGGGTGCCTCCCTTAATTTGCTTCAACTATAATTGAAACCTATATATAGCTTTTATTTTTCATTCAGTTTTTAAACATTTTGACAAACAATTCTATATAAATGAAAATTTAAAGAATACTCAAATAATCACATGAGGTTTATAAATTGAATTCTATTGTATATTTTTATGCCTACTTCACAGCTGAAATGATTCTTGTATATATAAATAGTTATTTACCATTATATTTTTCAGAACTACAAGTTGACACAACACAGCTTTCCATTATTTTTTTCTTTTCATATTTATTCTTATTTTCAAGAGTTGCAATTTCTGTTTATTTTGATAGAAAAAATGCAAAAAGAAAACCATTGATTATTTTCAGTTCATTCGGAATTATTCTAAGTTTTACGTTATTAATTTTAACTCTGAACTTGCTTTTTATCTTTGGTATCTTTTTAGGTTTTATTTTTGCATTTGTCTCTGTAATCACTGTTGGAATAAATAAAATAATGATTATACAATCACTAGATATTAAAACTAAGAATAAAAATGCATTACTTATTCAGTTAGGAGCAATTAATGGAAGTCTAATTCCAATAATTCTCTTTTTAATAAATACAAATTTATCAGCAAATTGGAATCAGTTTTTTATATTTGGAATTTTACTTACTACACCTATACTAATATTTGTCTTTTTATTAAAAGATGAGGATGCTAATTACAAATTTAATAGTGGAAATAATCAAGAATTTAAGAATGTAAAAAAATCAATTGTTCTTATGTGCATCTTTCTATTTTTAGCATGTTCAGATAGGTTATTTTCGTTTTCAATTAAACCATGGATTGCATTCAAGTCAAGTATTACTTTTTTCTCACTTATATGGTTTGTTCTAACTTTAATCTATGTGTCAGGAAATTTTTGTGGCGGAATTATTTTAAAAAGGGTAAATAGAAAACATGTATTAATAATATCAACAGTACTAATCGGAATAATTCTTTTTTTTGCCCCATTTATTGATTTTTTCATATTTTTGATATTTTATGGTTTATATTTCTTTATCTCCGGCATTTTATTAATAAGTTTGCTTTCAATAATGATGGAACTTTCTCAAAACAAAGTCTTCTATTATCAATTAATGGCTTTATTTAGTATAGCTGCTAATGTTGTTTTCACTCCGTTGGGTACATATTTATTTAACCATATTGATACTGAAATAATAATCATGATTGCTGGAATTCTAATTATGATTTCAACTATTCCAGTTTGCTTTATTAAGGAAAATATAAATGAATAACCTTTTTATATCCATTTTTACCATTTATCCAATTACTTCACTATTACAGGAGTAAATAAATTAATTGATCTAATTTAGAATTAAATTCTTAATGTAAAAGATTAATATTTTTCTAAAAATTAGAAAGATAAAATGTGTTATTTAAATAATTGTTTTAAAACTTTTAGTTACTGAATTGATCACTATTTTCACTTATTTTATAGAGAGGACTGCGAGAAGGATTAAAAAAAACTTTATGAGAAAATCTCTTAAAATCTTAAATTTTCTGAAAATCTAAACCTTCTCGTGAATTCTCTTCTCTTATCCATTTATATTCTTCTTTTTTTTTAGAAATCAGTTCCAATATTTTTTTGTTTAGTTTTTAAAGGTAGATATAAAGCAATTAATAAGAAGGGAAACAAAACTTTCAATCTCACATTGGATTTCGCCCTCAAAATACTTATTTTATTTCAGATTTGAATTTTGTCATCCTTCTTTCCTATTTCTATATAGAATTCAGTTGTGTGAAAAATCTTTGAATTTATCAGAATCTATTTTATTAATCCATTAATAAAAGCTCCGCTCTCAAATTTATATAAGTAAAATAATAGTATATGTAAAATCTGAGAAAAAGCATACTTTTTCCATAAATGTCATTGTAAATAATGAACCTATCGGAATATACATTCTATTTGGATATTATATCTGAAACTTAAGAATATTGTTATAAAAAATAAGGAAAAATAAATCATAATTTTGATAAGATGAGATATGAGTTCGGGTAGAATTAAAAACAAGAGATTTGAAAGTGTAAAAGAAAATTATAAAATCAAGGAATTAATAAGTCTAGATAAGAAAGAGGTTCAATTAAAGAAACAATTTAAAAAAAATTCTCATAATCAATTAAACAAAGAAATTATAAATGATTTGGATGACAATTTCGATATTATCAAAAGTCTTCATCTTATCTTACTAAATTGTTCAACTTTAACAAAAAAGCAAAAATTTGATTTTTGCAATAGCCAAAGGTATTTCATGAAACTATATTTAAAAGAAATACTCAGAAAAACCTAATATAATTAGAAGCATCTTCTATTTTTAGAATAAAGTATTTAATAATAGAAAAAAAGATATTTTAATGAATAATTAGATTTAAAAATATTCTGTTGATGTGAAAAGTAAAGCAAAACAACCATAAAAGATACCAATTATAACACCTAATCCTGCTGTGAAAATCGCGAAATCTATTATAAGATCTGCTGGATTGCCCGCATCACTCAAAGCATAACCTCTCCAACTTAAAAGAATAACAACACTTACCATTATGGCTAAAAACCATCCCAATAAGGCTTCAATCTTATTCTCTGCGAATCTTCCTGCCAGTATAGCAGCAACTAAAGGAGCGGCAACATAGCCAATCAGTAATATGATAAAACCTAGTTCTAGATCAGATGCTGCTAAAGCAACGTTTAAAATTGATTCAGGGCCCATACCTGTAGTTGGAATTGCAGGATCCGCGTAAAGTATTCCGGCAATAATTGGCCCAAATAAGGGTCCAAATAATGGTTCTAGAATAACTGACAAGTCAGTTTCAAGAGCAGTAAAAAATGCATCTAATCCTCCATCGATGAGTGTGTATCCAATAAAGAAAAACATTACATTTAGTCCAATAAAAATAACTAAGCTCAATCCAAATGATTTAGCAAAACTCATAGCGATCAATATTTTTTAATTTTCTTTTTCAGTTTTAAATTAAATATCTAATTTATAAATATAATTAACTTTTAAGGGTAAATATAATTTTTGTGATAAATTCTTTATGTTTTTCTTAGATGTTATTAAGCTTTATAGCATTATTTTTTAATAAATTAAGAGATTTTATAACCAAATTAATATATTAAGATTTACAATTCAAATCAATAATTTAAATAATAGTTTTCTCTTATTATAATGATAATTGATGACAAATAATAACCAAAGTTTCACAGTGGGGAAACTCAAACATAAATACTTAGCTAGAATGCTAAAAGATTTTGCTTCAGATTTAATAAATCAAGATAAAAGAGTTATTATAGGCTCTAAAATCGGAGAAGACGCGGCTGTTATTGATATGGGTAATAAGTATCTAATAGCAAAAACGGATCCTATTACATTTACAACAAATGAGATTGGATACTATGCAGTAAATGTGAATGTTAATGATGTTGTCTGTATGGGAGCAAAACCAAAATGGTTTCAATCAACAATTCTTTTACCAGAAAATGGTACAACGATTGAATTAATTGAAAAGATATTTAAAAGTATCTATGATGCCTGTAAAGTGATGGATATTTCCGTTGTTGGAGGTCATACAGAAATTTCCTTAGGACTTGAAAGACCTATTGTAATTGGTTCTTTATTAGGGGAAGTTGAGAAAGAAAAACTAGTTTTAACATCAGGAGCAGAACCTGGTGATGCTCTAGTATTGACTAAAGGCGTTTTTATTGAAGGAACCTCTATTATTGGTCGAGAAAAAGAACATGTTCTTGTGAAAAAGGAGTATTCTTCCGATTTTATAGAAAAATGTAAAAATTATCTATATCATCCAGGTATAAGTGTTTTTAAAGAAGCCCTCTTAGCTAATCAGCATTTTCATATTAAATCTATGCATGATCCAACAGAAGGGGGACTTGCCACTGGTATCGCTGAAATGGCGATGAATTCTGATACAGGAGTAATGATAGAAAGAAGTAAGATTGATATTCTACCTGAACCTTTAGAATTAAGTAGAATTTTTAATTTAAATCCATTGAATACATTATCTTCTGGATCATTATTAATTGCTATAAATGATGACTATTCTTTTGAATTGATTAAATTATTAAAAAAGAATAATATTAGTGCTGAAAAAATTGGAGAGTTCATATCAAAAGAGAAGGGATTAATGATCAAAGATAGAGACGGTAGAATTAATCCTCTTAAATACTCTGAGACAGATGAAATTACAAAGATTTTATAATTTACCTATGATTAATCTCAGAAAATAAAAAGATTTTTTCAAATTTAGCAGATATTAACAGATTTTTTATTGTTAACTAATATTTTTATTTTCTAAATTTTATTTAATATTATAAATACTTTTTAATATTAAGGGTTGTTTTATATTGGATTTTAACATTTAAATTTAATGTCTGTTTGAGAATGACTTTTGAAGATTTACAAGATATTTTAAATTTCATAGAAGAAAGGGTTAAAGGGAATCGCCCCAATTATAAAACGGAAACAAACATATTTTTTGAAATTTTAGAAAGGAAAAAAGACCAGTTTGAACAATTTAAAATGGGCATTAAATCAAAATGGAATGATTTTAAATTAAAAAATCAAAAAAATGTATTAAAAAAAACTTATACAACCTTTTTTTATGAGAATTTTCATGATTTTTTTAAGTATTTTGTTGAAAATTTTTTTGGAATTAATGAAAACTCATTAAAAATAATAATTAAAGAAAAAATCTCTGATAAAATTTTAATTTTAGAATATAATTATTTTTTAACTCTAGAAGTAAAGAAATATTTTGATAAAATTTCTAACAACATACAAGAAGATTTATTATATATTTTTACATTTCCAGCAGGATATCTATATTTACTTATTCGACTTTTAGGAATCGTAATCAGAAAGACAATTAAAAAAAAAATCTTTATCTTACTTGATGGTGTTAAAGTTAAAGAAGAAGAAAAAGGTATTGGTCTGAATTTCATGATAACATTAAAAGATAGTAAAGATGCAATTTTTAACTCTTATTATGATATGGTTTTATATTATTTTCTTAAGTATTTTAAAGGTGTTCCAGAAGAATTTTATGAGAAATTATTGAACGGAAGAGAGAACTTATATCAAATTGCTTTAGAAGAATATCCAAATTCAAAAGAAAATTTAGTTGACTTATTGTATTATTTCTATAGAAAATGCAAATTATTACAAAGTTTTTCTCCCATTTTAGATTTTATTAATTTTGTTGGATCTCGAGTAGAAGATTCCGTGTTTTCAAAGATCGATATTATAAAAAAGGGTTTTTTAGCTAATATGGAGTACAGTGTAGAGAAAAAAAATTCAATAATTAAAATTTTTAATTTTCTTGACAAAAAATCTACTTTATATGCTACATTTCAAGCAAATAACCTTCCATCAGCCAAATCTCAATTAAATTTATTTTTATTATATATGAAATATTATTTTGGGAGCGGACTTGAAGCTTTAGAAGTAAGTGGTTTATTATTTTTACCTGAAATATTTAAAACTACATTAAATCAGTATAATAAAAGAGTACATAATGTTATTGATGCTAATTCAATTAAAAACATTGGGAAGTTTTTGAATTTTTTATCTATCGCTTCAAATATAGATGATATTGATTTATTTTTTCAAAAATTATTTAAAAAAAATGTTTCTCAATTAAACTACGGATTTTTTAGAGCTTTTTTGAAGAGTTTAAATTCAAACTTTTTTGATCTGATGAATCGTGAAAATAAAGCTTTATGTGAGGATCCAAGTAATACTCCAATTAATTTTGATATTATAGCAGACCATATTTGTAGAATTCTTTATGTATTAATAGAGAAAATATTTATTCAACCCACACCAGATGAAGCATCAAAGAATTTCATTGATCCACGTAGTCGATATATTGGTAAAAATATAGCATTAAGAGTTTTAGAATTGTTTTTGTTCCAAGACGTTAACTATTCGGATGATGTTTGGCCAGATTATATTATCAGTCTAAATAAGGAACAGCTTAAAAAAGATCTGAAAGTTTATAAGATTGAGATTCCAGATAAATATTTTTATACAATGGAAGATTTGACGCAAATTATGATTACTTATAATATACAATCTCTTTCAGATCAAATATTTTTTGAAGAATGGTTATTATATGAAATTATTTTACCAATTCATAACTTTATCTCGATGATTAAGGATTCAGTAAATAATCTTTCAAATGAAACTGAAGTCTATGAAAAATTAAGCGAATTTTTTCTCTCAAATACTGAAGGGAAAAAAAGTTTACAAAATTTCAAGTTTTTATGTCATCAATTTGCTAGCGTTTGGAAAAATTTTGAATAAAATTTATTTTTATCAATTTATTTAATATTAAAAATTTCTAAAAATCTCTTAAAGTCCTTTTCAATATTAATTATTGGCAAATCTAAGTAATGCTTTTGATAGTCTTTCATTAAACAAATTGACCCAGAAATCATTTTTACATTTTTCGTTAACTGAGATTCAACATCATCAAAATTTTTGACACATAATACAGTTGGATAATTAAGTTCCCTGAAACCTTCTGTAAATATGAAGTCTGTTTTATATGGGCCATTTGTTAGCCATTCTATTATTGAACTAATATCAACATCTTTTTTTAGAAAAATTGTCGTCTCATTATCAATATTCTTTAAAACAGAATAACTTACTCCTGCTTCAGAGTATTTGTATGAATCTTTTCCCTCTTTATCGATTTGATGCTCATGAATAAATTTGATCACAGAAACTTCTTTATTCAAAACCTTTTTTAATATTTTTATAGCATTCAATATAAAATACGTTTTTCCAGTTCCAGAATATCCAATAACACTGATCACTGATGTCATACATGTCAACCTTGATTTTAGCCTTTTTAATTCATAGATATCTATTAATTAGTCGGTAATAAAGGTTATGATCTATTATTAAGTGAATTTTAATTAGTCTAAATATAATAATATAAATATTTATATATTTATTGTTATGCAAATTACTATTGCAATGAAATACTAAGGATAGACTTATTCAATCACATTTTTTTAAAAATATTATATTATTATAAATATCTGAAAAATTAAAAAAAATTAATATTAGTTTAATATATTATAGAATAAAAAACGCTCTCGATATTTTATGTCTTTCCATAAACAGCAAATTGTGTTTGATGCAAATTTTTTTATTTGTATGAATTCAATTAGAGCATGGGATATTCTGGGAAACTTGAATAAAGTAGCTTTAGATTTAGGTTTCGAATATTATATCTCAGAAGTTGTTTTTAATGAGATTAGAGCAGCTCAATCTTTTATAGATAAATTCAAAAAAATAATAAATATTATTAAAGTTAGAAGTGATGAAATAGCTGAGATTAAGTTGGACTTACTATCTCATAATATAAGATTTCCTGCTCAAGATCCTGATTTAACTCTTGTTGTATTGGGAAAAAAACTAATGAAAGAGAAAGAAAATGCTGAAGTACATTTAGTAACAGATGATTTTAAGCTAGCTAAAAATACAAATTTATTATATAAAGGTAGAATAAACATTCTATCACTCTCAAGTTTTTTATTGAAAATTCAAAGAACTATCTCAAAACCTCAAATGCGTAGTTATTTTAAGAATATTTGGAAACGAAGTCTAAACTATACTCTTTCTTACATGATCGAACGTTCAAAAATTTATCCTGCTGAAGAAAAAATCACATGGTTGATTGAGAGGGCTGTGAGTGTAACAGAGAGTAGTATTATTTCTTCTGATTTAGAGATAGAAAATCCAGATGTGGGAGTAAAGTTTGAAATCGGCGCAACACAATATGCTGACGACATTGAAATAGCAGAAAAATATATAGATAATCAAGATCTTCCTGCAAGTAAGGAAGAGAAAATCGCAAGTATAATTAATTTTCTTGAAAATTTAAAAATCTCTCGCGAATATATAATTCGAGCTCGAGAAGCAATTGTAAAAAACGCATCTAAAGACGCTGTACAATTTTTGAAAAAAGGAAATGGATTCTTATCATCCCTACTACAGTTAGCAGCAGGACAGTTAAACAAACGAAAAGATTATGAAATTGTAGAACAATTAATATGTTCTGAAATATCAAAAATGGAATTTTTAAGAGGTTTCATGTTAGTATCTTTAGGGCATGTAAATGCTGCAATTGATTCTATTGAGAGAGCAGCATTATTTTCCACCATTATTCACAACTATAAAACATGCTTAACTTTAAATTATTTAAAGGCTTTAATTTTTCTTTTTCACGGATTATATAAATCTGCAATATTACAATATAATTTTACTGAAGAATTGGCAGAGATTTACGAGGATGACAAACTTAAATTAAAATGTGCTATAGGAAAAGCTATTGCTATATACATTCAAGGAGAAGATAAGAATACAGCTATGAATATTATGGAAGAAATTTCAAGCATGAATCTAGAAGAAAATTTTTTAGATGCCATTATTGTATTTAGTGAATTAGGTGATTATTTTTTAGCATTAGGGCATCCTCAGATTGGTGCTAATTTATATAATCAAGCATTAGAAATATCTATTGATTACAAATTACCTTTTAAAAGTGAAATTTTAATAGAAAAATTAAAAAGAGCTTATATAGCTACAGTACTACAAGGTTATAGTGCTGAAGGTATTACTGAAGGTAAATTGGATATTTTACTAGATAAAGCATATTCTGTTAAAGATGTGGAAAAATATAATGAACAGATCAAAAAGATCTCAAGCTTTAATGTCTTATTTTATACACCATTTCCTTATATTACGGGGAAGAAAAAACTAATTCCATTTTCAAAACTTCCAAAAGAACTTCAAGAGAACTATTTAGAAGTAGTTCATTTTGAGAAAATTAATGAGGAGAAAAATCAAATTCTATTTATTGTTTCACATTATGAATTAGGATTATTCGGAATTAAAGTAAAAACCAATGAAAATATCACTGGAATTGCTGAGAATTACAACCTTAAAATAAAGCCAACAGCGAAAGTAAAAATATACGACCCTAATGAGGATATTAAGAACATTTACTTGATTAGAGCTATTATTGAAATTACTCAAGAAAATCAGTGTGAAATTATATATACTCTACCAAGTTTTTTTAAAAGTATTGGAATTGATTAATATCTCCTTTAATTTATTCAAGATATAAGCTATTACCCACCTTTACGCTCAATTTTAGCTCTCTGTGAAATCCTACCCTTATGAATAGCACAGCTCACACAGAGGTATAATTTTTTTACTGGTGTTTGAATAAGAGTACCCTGTTTTTTTAATTCTGAATACATTCTATAATCAACAAGACTAACTTTTTTAGTAAAAGCTTTTGCTTTACTTCTTGGTACGTGTTTACCACAATTCGAGCATTGAACTAAATTATATTTTCCTTTGCTCGAACCAGACTTTCCTCCCGATTTTCGTTTCTTTGGTATAATTATGACCTCTTTTTAGATTATTTGTATTAAAACTTCTATTATTTTAAGTATTAGAATTAGAGAAGGCTTAAATAATTTATGGATTCTTGTAGAAATGTCAAAATAGATATACCTTCTTTTTATATATTGTTTAAATCCATTTCTTCTTTATCATCATCAGAATTTTTCAAGGATTTAAACGTATACAATAGTCTGTGCCCTACTGTTAAAATAAGCAAGAAAATGTAACCCAATATAAAAAATAGGAAAAACCAGGTGACCGGTTTTGAAGTAATAATTGGATTGTAAATAGTCCAAGGTTTTCCTGTTATTAATTCTGAAAAATAATAAAACCATGTTTCTAAAATTAAGGCAATTAAAAGAAATATTATTCTTTCTGCCCTTTCCATAAACCCAATTCCTTTCATATTAATACCTTCATTTTCTGCCCTTGCTCGAATATATGAGATCATAATAATTAGAAACATTATTGTATAACCAAGTAAAAAATGAAGAAAACCACCATATATTAATCCGAGTATAAGTATTGCGTCAGAAAGTCTATCCAAATTTGAATCAAGGAAAGCACCAGATTTAGTAATATTACCAGTTCTTCTAGCAACTTCACCATCAAATACATCAAAAGCACCAGCCCAAAACAGTAAGAAAGGAACAAGCCAAGCGAACCAGAAAAAATAATGAATAAATCCTAATGCTATAAGAAACGCTGCTCCTACAGAACAAAAAAAACCTAAATATGAAAGTAAATTTGGAGAAAAATTATGTTTAATTAGAAATTCTACTGGGCCATCAATAAATTTGTATAGATGTTGTTTTTGTTTTACTCGTTTTCTATTTTCTTCACTCAAATTAATTTCAAAATCCTTTAATTTAAGTAATACTTTTAAAAGTTCTTTTTAATAAAAAATTTATTATAATTGCTTTAAATGTAATTTTATTAGTCGTATAACTGATGAAGCTAAATATGACTGAGTTCCTAGACTAAGATATGGAAGATTTAAAGCTTGTAATTCCTTTGAATTAATAAATTTGCCTTCTTGACTACCAATGATGAATATAACATTATCCTTTTCTTGAATGATATTTTTTAATTTAAAAAAATCTTTTCCATCTTCTTTTAAAACAAATATACAATAATTCATTTGTTGAGATTTTTTTATTGCTTCAATAATGTTCAATTTAGAAATTTTAATAGAATTCAGTGGATTCTGATTTAATTTTTCTTTTGCTTTTAATTTTTGAAGGAAATTAACAAAATAATCTGTAAGCAATAATTCATTTTTTGGAAAATTTGTATAATCTAGCGATTCTGGATTGAAGATATAAGTACCATAATTATCTAAAAATACCCAAATTTCAACTTTTTTTTCAAAATTATTATTACTTAATATTGCTGCAAGAATACATCGCGATATTACATCTAATCGACCAGAAGACCCAGGAATATCTTTAATAGTGTAGTTTTTAAGATTAACTGTTGCAGATTTAATAAAAAATATCAGATTCATAAAAAAATCAAAAAGTAATTTCTAATATATTAAATAGAAATTACTCTCTAATTAATTTGGCATTATTTTATTAGATTAAAAATTTAGAAATACCTAGAGAATTAAATCAATCTTTTTATAAAAAATTATAATAATAGGAAAAAATATTTCATACTAATTACGGATTCTTTTTTTTATAATAAATTATACCGTAGAAAACTGAAATCATTACAGTAATAGAAATAAGAACCCCAATAATACCTGCTCCATAATCACTTGTTATCCAACTCAATATTGGTTCCCAAGGAGATGCTAAATTCTCTAACCATGATTCACCATTTTCATCAATTAATACTCTTTCTAATCCATCTGGGTCTTCTGATAAAATCCCTATTGTGAATCCAACAGCTATCATAACCATTAATACACCAACGATTACAAATACTGAAACAATTGGCCATTTATACTTATTAATAACACTCATCTTTTATTTTACCCCCAACATTAATTCTGTTGTTATAAAATCTGGCTTTGTCTTATATATATAAAATATAATCAATGCAGAGATGATTGCTTCTCCTATGCCAATAAAAATATGCCAATAAACCATCGCAGGAATAGCAATTTTAAGAGGGATTTCTCCAGATAAACCTAATTCAATACCACAGATAAGTGAGGCTAACACTATAGCAATATAAGATCCAATCGCAGTGGCAATTACAACCTTCATTTCTTTTTTAATTGAAGTATTATTCAATAGTCTTACAATAAACATTGCAATATAAAATCCAACAATACCTCCGATTATTCCCATATTGAAAGTATTTGCTCCTAAAGCAGTAATTCCCCCATCTCCAAATAAACTTTGCACAACTAAAATTAAAAACAATACAATAACAGATGCCCATGGACCTAATATAACTGCAACTAAAGTTCCCCCTACTAAATGACCTGATGTACCTCCAAGAATAGGATAATTTACAAATTGAAAAGCAAATATTACAGCTGCCAATACACCAATATATGGTATTAATTTTTCAGAATCTTCGTTTTCAAAAACTTTACCCATCTTGAAAAATCCAAGAATCATTACAATAATAACAACAATCGAAAGGGTAATTAATATCGTGGGATTAAGTAATCCATCAGGGATATGAATATTATTTTCACCTTTACTTAATTTTTAATTATAATGAATAATTTTTTTTATAATGAATATTATTATCCTATAATTTAGTATTATTATAAAATATTACTATATTATATTTCAGTATGAACTTTAAATTCTAACCGGCTTGCTGATACAATCTTGAAAATTACATTACCATTTCGTCATGAAAATGAAAAAATTTATTTAAATAAAATCCATCCTTTAGTTCGCTTAATTTTACCGTTTATTCTCGTATTACCTTTTCTTGTAATTAATAATATTTATCTAATATCCACAATTCTGATATTTACTTTAATTTTCAATCTAATTTTTCGATTAAATATTTTAAATATTCTCTCGAGATTTACAGTTATCTTTCCATTTGTTCTTTTAATTACATTGTTTATTCCTTTATATGTTGGCGACAACATTATTTATCAGTTAAAAATTGGGATTAAAATTAATATATACAAAGAAGGTTTATCTTTAGCTTTCCTGATTTTTTTAAGAGTCTTTGGAGCATTATTTGTATTCATGTCCTTTTTCTCAACATTAACTTATTCAGAGTTTATAGAAGCATTAACGAAATTAAGAATTCCTGCATTCTTAATTGGATCTTTTGTAATTATGCTTCATTATATTCCAATACTGGCAAGCTCAAATAAGAAAATATTAGAAGCACAGGAAGTGAGAGGTAAAAAGATCACAACTTATTGGCAAAAATTAAAGACACATGCTTATATAATGGGAAAAAGTATTATAGTGAACATGGAACGAAGTGAAAAGTTATTTGAAAGTCTAAAGATGAGAGGTTTTTCGGGAAAGATAACAT
Organism: Promethearchaeota archaeon; assembly: GCA_048938025.1. Taxonomy (GTDB): domain Archaea; phylum Asgardarchaeota; class Lokiarchaeia; order Sigyniarchaeales; family SOKP01; genus Loki-b32. The sequence continues at coordinate 33,724 of JBHLMP010000025.1, read as the reverse complement.
TTGCAGCAAAAAGGGTTAAGTTGCATGATTTCACCCTATTAACATTTTGTATAATAATAGTAATTCTTTTAATTTATTTTATTAATTTAGAATTTATATATCAGGGGGTTATTTCATTATTTTTGCCGTAGAGGTTGAAAATGTGAATTTTAGTTATAATTCTGGATTTAATATTCAAAATCTCTCACTTAAAATTGAAGAGAATTCCATATATGCATTAACAGGAAACAATGGTTCGGGGAAAACTACTTTATTAAGATTGTTGGTTGGTTTGTTGAAACCTGAATCTGGGTTTATTAAGATTTTTGATAAGCCACTTTCAAGAAATAAAAAAGAATTATGGAAGATTAGACAAAAAATTGGATTTTTATTTCAAAATCCAGACGATCAGCTATTTGCTCCTACAATCGAAGAAGATATAAGTTTCGGGGCAAGAAATTTAAAGTTAGATGAAAAAGAGGTAAAAAAGAGAGTAAATTGGGCTTTACAAGCAGTAGACCTTTTAGAATTTAAAGAGTATTCTCCATTTAATTTATCTTGGGGCCAAAAGAAACGAGCTGCTTTAGCAGGTTTATTAGTATTAAAGCCTAAATTGTTGATATTGGATGAACCATTTGCTAATCTTGATTTCAATGCAATATATAATCACCTTAAAATTATAGAGAATTTAAAGAGAGACGAAAATATCACCATTTTGTTTACTACACACAACCTCTTTTTTGTTGAGAACTGGGCAAATAAAATGCTCGTATTAGAAAATGGAAAGAATATTTTTGAAGGAGAACCTAAAGAAGGGCTAAATGATACCCAAGTTTTAGAATTGTTAGGATCTTATGATAAAATTCGTGAGTTAATTAAGAACGATTAAGAAAACAAGTTCAGAAAAATTTTTTAATTAAGTCTTTATATTATTATAATGGGACAACAATGATGGAATAAATGCATTTTCGAGGACTCATATGAAAAAAGATGATTATGAAGTGCATGGTAATGCTAACAGCCAGAGTTTAATAATCAATACTAATCCTGTAAAAATGGGCTCTTAACCAAGCAAAGGTAAGGACCATGCTATGAGGTTATCGCCAGTATACCCAGGCAGGGTACATGATTATTGTCCCAAGAAGGCATATAAATTAACGCCTAACACGAGAGAACATTATCAATTTTATGGTATATCCATTAAATGAGAAAAATGTGTTAGTGTTTTAGGCAACAATAATATGCTGCTTTTAAACAACGTGTTGATTAAATAACTCTCTAATTTCTTTACTAATCTCCTTGGGCTCAGCCTGTAAGTACCTACGTAATATTTTAGCAATTTGAGGAGCCCATTTCTTCATGATGGCACGTATAAAACCTATTTGAACATTCTTGTCAGTAATAATACACAACACTCCCTGATCAACTTTAGCTGAAAAAATCATTCCCCCATAATATTCAGTAATTTGCAGGTCAATTTTTCCATATCCGAGAATTTGGCCTTGTTCCTCTCCAGCAATAAAAACAGCTCCTCCAATTGCTCCAATCTTTTCAACAGAGATATCATTTTCATTAGAAAACTTAAATTTAGATTGACTTAGGATAGTTATTCCTGTATCATCAATTATTATAGCATACTTCAAACCAGAAGTACTATTTATAATCGTGGTTAAAATTTGTTTTAATTTAAATTCATCTTCAGAATAGCTCACTAATTTGTCAACCTAAATAATCATTAATTTTTATCAAAAGCTTTCTTAATCTTGTAAAATAATTATTTAAACTAAACATTTGCGTTTATAGCAATTCTAATAGATAATGAAATTTTTTATTTAAAAATTTAAGTAAGTAATTTATTTTCTTACAGCCCCTAATAAAAATTGCTTAACTTCCTTTACCACAAATAAAACGATTAAAAAAGTGTTTGCGTTTTAATTAAATCTTTCAATGGCTTTAATCGACTCTTATAATCTTTTGTCTTCTCTAATAAGATTAATAGTTTATAATTTCTTGATTTATCTAAATCCTTTTTAATTTTGATAAGCTTAGAATCATCAATAAAGTCTCTATTTTTAGTAACTGCAGATAAAGCTAATGTATTTTCAAGGATCCAAAGTCTTTTTGAAATAGATGAAGCGACCGGAAATCCATGTTTGTCCGTAATAATTCCTGCTACAAAATTTGGAAACTTTTTTTCTATCCTATATAAGAAATAGTTTACCTCATCCTGTTTTATTAGATCATCCAATCTTTCACACCTTTCCTATCAATTTGATCGAATTGATAGGTTAAAAATAAGAAAATTCAGTCATTAAATGCTATATTATGAAGATATTATAATTTAACTTAGAATAATTATTTCAAATTAATGCGAATTATATTATGTTTCGTAATTGTATATTAATCGTGATAACTGTAGCGTTGTTCCTTCCATGGATCTGCCTTATTGCTATACCCTCCTCTTTCCCAATACCCCAATCTATCTTCCTTGAGAAATATTATTTTTATAACCCATTTTGCACTTTTATAAAAATATAAATCTGGAATAATTGGGCGTACAGGTCCTCCATGTTGATTATTTATAGGAAGGTCTTCGTAAGTTAATGCTAAAATAGCTTTATCTGTTTTTAACCTTTCAATAGGAACTGTGGTTGTAAAACCTTCATCTGCACAGTAAAATTCAACAAAATGAGCAACTTCTTTTGGTTTTATAATTTTAAAAAGCGTTGAAAAAGAAATTCCACCCCATTTTGTATCAAATTTGCTCCAAGACGTAACGCAGTGAATATCTGCAACAATTTCTTTATCTTTTAATTTTTCAAGATCTTGAAGTGTGAGAGTCATAGGATTTTCAACTTCTCCCTCTAAAGTTAACCTATATGTTTCTCTATTAAGATGAACTACACTTCCTTTTTGGAGAATAGGGAATCGTTTCGCAAGATGTTGACCAGGTGGCAGTCTTGGTTTTCCATTAGATCTTAATTCTACTTTCATAATTTGAATTGTTATATCTTAAAATTTTCTCTATAAAATAAACTATAATGTCTTAACTTATAAAAAGTTAATATTAATTAGCTATAAATTATAATTTATTATTTCTCTTTAAGGATATCCCTAAATTTATATTTTCTATCAGTTCAGTAAACCTATTACGAACAGTTACTTCTGTTACCCCTGTTATAAGAGCAATCCTTCTTTGAGTTCTTCTTTCTTTCGTTAAACTACTCGCTGCATAAATAGCTGCAGCACAAACTCCTGTTGGACCTCTACCAGAAGTTAAACCACGTTCTTCTGCCATTCGAATAATAATTTTTGCCATTTTTTGGCATCTTGTACTTAACTTGAGTTCAGAGATAAATCTTGTAAGAAAATCTATTGGCTTGGTTGGATTTAAATTTAAGTCTAACTCATTAGAGACAAATCTGAAAGATCTACCAATTTCTTTCTTATCTACGCGTGCTACATCAGCAATTTCATTAAGTGTTCGAGGAACTTTATACATTCTACAAGCAGCATATAAACTAGCAGCTGCTACACCTTCTATACTTCTACCACGGATAAGATTAGCCTCAACAGCATCACGATAAACTTTTGCTGCACATTCTCTTAGATTCTTTTGAAGATCAAGATTTGAAGCCATTCGATCAAGTTCACTTAAAGCAAAAGTGAGATTTCTTTCGGTTGCATCAGATATTCTAATCCGAGATTGCCATTTCCGAAGTCGATATATTTGACCCCGTAATTTAGCAGGAATCTCTTTTCCAAAAATGTCTCGATTTTTCCAGTCAATCATTGTACTGAGACCTTTATCATGGATCATATAAGTCATAGGTGCTCCTGTCCTAGTTCTTTTCTTTTTTTGATCTGCATCAAAAGCTCTCCATTCTGGGCCCCGATCAATATGTTTCTCTGAGTGAACTAAACCACATTCTTCACAAACTAATAATCCTCTATTTTCATCAAAAAAAATGCTTTTTCCACATTCTGTACAGATATTATTTTCTATACTTAAGTTCTCCTCTACTTCTGCATTAAGTTCCTTCCAACTTGAAATAGATTACACCTTATTTTAAAACATTTTTTAAAAAGATCTTTAAAAATCTAGGTCAATTTAGCATAAAATTTATCATTAGGGTCAAATTGCTGACCAGGTAAGGTTTTTATTGAAAGAAACGGTAATTCAAATGGGCCAAATATATCTTTAATATATCCAATCTTCTCATATTTTTCATTAAAAAGTGATTGTTTTAGCAATTTTTCTAATTTTCTATTCCATTGTTTTGCTCTAAAAATATAATGCTTTTTTGATTTGCCAACATACAGTAGATTTAAATTAACCCAGTTTTTCAAGCGTAATGCCTAGCTTAGTAATTCAAATATAAAATAAAACATTGATGGTTATTATTTAAATATAATGGTTTTTTTGATAATAAATTACAAAAATGGTAAATCCTCTTATAACAAAAAAAGCTAATCATGAAATAGAGACGTTCAATAATAAGATTTTTGCATTTTATACTTTTTTTTACAGTTACAATTAAATATCTCTTTATCTAATTCTCTTAAATCTTGAGTAAGAACAAACTTTCTTAAAACTTCTTTGGCAGAGCTCTCACATTTCCTCTTTAGACAATTATGAATCCCCCTTTTAGTTCCTGCTCCTGAAGGATCAGATAAAATTCTCACTGTTTTTAAATCCTCTGGTGATAATGATCTTTTTAAACATTTAAATAGTGAGTAATACCATGGTGGTCTATATCTTTTTTGAAACCATAAAAATTCTGCAAATGTACCTTTTTGAATATTCAAAGGATTTATTGATATAGAATTTACTTTTAAATCTATTAATTCTTTTATTGAATTTTCACAGTCATCTATTGCTCCTTGTTCATTTACGAATGGAGGTTTAAATAATAGATATACTTTTACCCCAATATTATGTTCTTTACATATTTGAATAGTATTTTTAAAATCACTAAATAAAAGCCCCTTATTGATATAATTATTTCTTATGTAATCATCTATAGTTTCAAGTCCTATTCCAATCTCAAGATATTTATTTTTTAAATATCGCTTTACTTCAATGAGTTTATCTGGAGTTATATACTCTACTCGTGATTCCAGAACAACCTCTTTAATTTTTCCTATGCTTGCGATTTTTTCATAAATATATCTTCGAACATTTTCACTTATTTCACCCTCATCAAGAAAACTACCAGAATTAAATAATTTTATAACATAATTATCAGTATCTTTATTGATTTCATTTAATTTATTACTTAGAGCATAATCAAACTGATTTTTTATTTGCGTAGGAGCAACATTTTCTATATTAGCGTCTTTAATATAACCGCACATTGAGCATCCACCATGAGTACCTAATGCCCAATCACATCCTCTAGTCCTCAAAATAATAGTGAGTTCCTTCCCAATTTCACCTAAAAGTCTTTCCTTTTTTATCCAAAAAGTTATTGGCTTGCTTAATTGCTCTTGATCGTATTTTTTCTTTCTTTTTAAGGTTTGTTGCCTATAAAAAAATATTTTTTCGATCAATGATTCATTGTAGGTAATCTTAGAATTGTGCTTTTTCATAAATTTTTACTATCCTTCCTGCTTTTGAATTTTTGATAAAGTTTGACCCTACTAAAAGCTCTCCTATTCCAATTACATTCTTCTTTTTTTTATCCAGAATAATAACATGGTTGTTTGGAATTAGATCAGAACTCCAATTTAAAATTCCTGCTCGAAATAATGTGTTTCCCATAATCTCTTCTCCATCAAACACAATATAATTGGATTTAATAGAACTTGGATCCTGAGTTAATTGAATAACTCCTTTCAGAGTTAAGCTAATTTGACCAGTCTTAAATTTGAAACTGCCTATTTCTTCATTATTATTAGAGTTTACTAAACTAATTTGAGTAGAAGCTTTATTTTTCTTTAGAATTATTCCACTAGTCATAATTTTATCTCCTGAACCGGGACCAAACTGATAATCTAATATTTTCATAAACTTTCTTATCCACGTTTTTGATATAAAATCTTTTATTGGTAAATTTTTGTTTTCAAATAATTTATCTTTTTGTTCTTTAATTATATTCTCCAAAGATTGAAGAGATTCTTTAGAGGTTGCTTTTCCATATATCTTAGAAAAGATGAAATTATTCCGCAATTTAGAAGCGGCTCTTTTGGCAATTTCAATATAACCACCTTCAAGATGACAAATAATTGGAATATCTTCATTATAGTTCTCTAATACTTTTATAAGCATTTCTACGGCAATATTAAGTTCCTCAGGATCCCATTCTCCTGTAACTGAAATATCATATGAATTAGCAGGATAAATATTTTCTAATTGTCTTGGAATGATCCCTAAAGGTGAAGTTAATATAAATTCCTGGAATAATGGAAATTCAGGAAATTTTCTAATTGCCTTATGAAATAGTTTATGTGACTTTGATTCTGAATATGGTTTTTTGGCAGAACATGGAAGAAGTATAATTAGTTTAGTCCATGGTTCTGGCTTAAAATGTTCAATGGTTCTTACTCTAAATTCTTGAAAATCCGGTCTATAATATGATGAAGGCCCAAAACACTTAATATTTTTATTTTCTTGGAATATTGGTGTCTCATATCTCATGAGGTCAAAATAAGATTTATCTAAAATCTTTAGAATTGAAATTACATTAGTATCATCTAGAGAAGATTTTTCGACAAATGCTCTAAAATCTTCATAAGATATATACTGTTTGATTTTTTTCATATAATTAAACGCTGATATTAAATTATGTAAACAAAGTAGATCACTTTTTTCGGCTGAATATTTATCTTCTAATAAATTCTTTAATTTTCCTTGACACGCAACACAAGAACAAGGTAAAAATTTTATTTTATAGATTGGTAACAAGTATTCTATCGAATCATAGAAATTTTCTCCTGATAAATACATTAAGTAAGAGCTGTCTATTAGATCGACTCCAAGGTATATTAAAATTGGATAAAATTTAGGAATTACCCTACCAGAAGCCATTATAATAATATTGTTATCTAAATGTGTTTTAATTTCGACAAGAAGTCCAATTATGTTTCTATAGTTGCTAAAATTATCGAAAATATCCGTTAAATTTAATATTTTAATATTTTCATTGTTTCTTATTAGTGGAAAATATAGATTAACTAATTTAGGGTAATCAAATATTTTTATAGTTATACCAAAATTAAGATTCGGATTATTTTTTAGAATTTTTTCAGCAGAATTAATATAATTTTCAATTTCCCAATGAACAAAATCCTTATTAATAATTGTAGTTGGAATATTAAATGGAATTATTGATATTATATTATCCTCAAAAAAAATATCTGAATTTTCAACCAACAATTGTTGAAATCTTTCTAATTTCCCTGTGTGAGTAAAAATAAATCCTGTTTTTTTGAATTTATCCCTGATAAAACTAATTTTTAAAAATATTTCTTTAGTAATTACGAAAAAATCATGGTTTTCAAATTGTTCTATAAAATCCAATTGATGCATTAAAATATTTCTTATAGGAATAAGGATATTAGGTGTTTTGCCATAAATTTTAGGTTTTTTAGATATTAAAACGCGTCCTATTCTTGAATAACCAACCGTAGTACTTATTACTTCAAAAAAACGAGTCATCTTTTTTAATAAAAGAGATTATAGGATTTATTTTTCGTATTAATTAATGGAATATCCGAAAGTTATTAAGAATTTAGTTACATGTAATTAGAAATAAATTTCCTAAATTCCACAATTTTTTTTGGATTTATAAAACAGTTTTTTTAATAAAACTTAAAATTCGTATATGGTTTTAACTCATCTAGGACAAAAATGGTAAAAGTATCTTCTATTTCTTCTGTTTCATAAAGATACTTTATAAAATATGCATAATCTTCAATATTTCTTACTCGAACAATGGCAAATAATCCATATTGTTCACCAATCCTAAATAGATGAGTGATTTCTTGCTTCTTTTCTAATTTTAAAGCAATTTGGTTATATTTTGAAGTATCTCTTGGTTTGATTCTAATAAAAAATTTTCCCTTAAATCCTAATTTACTTGGATTAAAATTTATTGCATAATTTAAGATAATTCCTGTTTGTTCAAGATTTTTAATCCTATTGTAAATTGTTGACTGAGAAATCTCAATTTGATATTTTCTTTTTAATATCTGAGAAATTTCAAAAGTAGAGAGCAGTTTTAATCCTTGATCGTATTCCAAAATTTTTAAAATTAAATGATCTATCTTATCCAAAGCATAATTGACATCTAGTCTAACTTTAGTTAATTCAATTCCATAGGTTTTATAAACTCTAATTGCTTCAACTAATTGATATTTTTTAAAATAAGAATTTGACATTATTTTATCAATTGAATCTAAAACTTGGCTAAATTCATTTGAATCTTTAAAAATAAATAAAGTAAGGAGTGAAAACTCACCAAAAATTCCATCTAAAATTTTTAACTGAGGTATTTTTTGTAATTCTTCTACAAGATGAGGTTCTTTTGGATTAGTTTTTATTTCAAGAATGATATATTTCAAATTTGGTGAAATATTTGGATTAATATTTATAGTGAAGTTCTTGATAACATGTTCTCGAGCTAACTGTTCAAATCTATTTTGGAAAGTAACTCTTGTAATCTTTAATTCTCTTGAAATTTTTGTAATATTCGGTTTTGTTTTGGAATACAATTTTTGTATTAATCCAGTATGCATTTTTTAAATAAATAATAATTTGCTTAAATTTTTCATAATTATTATACAATTTTCCAAGGTTATATTTAAATAAAATCATAAAATTACTAATATTAATCATAATAATTTAAAATATATGATTTATAAAATGGTAAATTACAAAATCGCTGATAAGTCTTTAAGTGAAAAGGGAAAAGAAGCATTATATATTGCGGAGAGGAAAATGCCTATAACTGCTAAAGTAATTCGAGATAGATTTACAAAGGAAAAGCCTTTAGAAGGTGTGACTATCGCAGGATGTCTTCATATCACTAAAGAAACGGGAAACTTAGCTCGAACATTAAAATCGGGAGGTGCAGAAGTTTATCTATGCGGTAGTAATCCATTATCTACCCAAGATGATGTTGCTGCGGCTCTGATTAAAGAAAATATAAATGTATTCGCGTGGCATGGCAATACAGATGAAGAATTTTATTGGTGTATAAGACAATGCTTAGAAGCTAAACCAAATATCTTAATTGATGATGGAGCAGATATGATCGTTACATTGCATAATGAATTTCCAGAATTAATAGAAAGCGGAACTATTATTGGATGCCAAGAGGAAACAACCACAGGAGTAAAGAGATTTAGGGCTATGGAGAAACAAGGAGCATTAAAAGTTCCATTATTTCCTGTAAATGATGCAAGATGTAAAAATCAGTTCGATAATGAACTAGGTACAGGACAAGGGATAATTTCAGCAATTTACGGGATGCATGTTCTGTTTGCGGGTAAGAAAGTAGTCATTGCAGGTTATGGCCATTGTAGTTCAGGAATGGCACTTAGAGCAAGAGGTTTAGGAGCTGATGTTATTATAACTGAAGTTGATCCAATAAAAGCACTTCAAGCAAGGTTCGCAGGATATCAGGTTATGCCAATTGCTAGAGCAATTCAAGATGCAGACATTATCCTAACTTCAACTGGTTGTAAGCATGTTATACCTCCAAAACCTGAAGTATTTGACATGTTTAAGGATGGAGTTATTCTTGGAAATTTGGGACACTTTGATATTGAAATCCCCACAAAAGAATTATACGAATACGCAATAGAAATTAAACCTATTCGTAGACACGTTGAGGAATTAACACTTCCAAATGGTAATAAAATATATTTATTGGCAAAGGGGCGCTTGGCAAATCTTGTATTATCTGAAGGGCATCCTAGCGAAGTTATGGATATGTCTTTTGCCCTGCAATCTTTAATATCTGAATATATAGTAGAAAATAAGGACTATCTTAAACCTGGTATAATAGATATTCCTTCTGAAATTGTTGATAAAGTTGGTTTTCTAAAATTAGAATCAATGGGTATTGAGATCGATAAATTAACAAAAGAACAATATAATTATATCCATGGTTATCTTGAAGGAACCTAAAACTTTACCCTTTTAAAAGCTTATTCTTTTTTATATTATTATATTTTTGGGTTTAAAATATTCTCTGCGTGAATATCTACCCCATAAATCTCATAAGCTAATTTTTTCAAACCATTTATTCCAATAGGTTCTTCTTTAAGCCTGTTAGATTGCCAGATCTTTAATTTTTTGAATTCAATGTTAATTTCTTTTATATATTTTAGTTGATTTGAACGTAGAATATTGCAAAAATCACATTTTTTTGCTTCAGGAGTAATCATATTTATGTGAACACCCTCTAATTTAATATATTTTTCCGTTAAATCTCTAGCTCTTTTTATTTCCTCAAAACTCGGCTTTTCAGCAATAGTGACAAGTCTAAGTGAACCAATATCATGAATTAAGTTTGAAATTCGTTCTCCCCGCTTTTCAAGCTCTACAACCATATTAAAAATTTCTCTTCCTAATTCTCTTCTTTGGTCATGATCATCAAAGGGTTTTATGATATTCCTCCACATTTTTGAAACATTTCTAATAGCTCCTTTAATTGAATTATAGAAGTTTAAAGAATATTTTAAAACTACTTTTACTTGATCTTCCGGAATCTCAAATAAAGTAATCATGTTTGCAGTAGGAGGGAAATCTGCGATAATTATATCAAATTGAACATCATCAGCATTAATATCTTCAGCGTCTAAAATTTTTTGAAAAAACATGGCATTTTTTAAAGCCAATGGAATAGAATCTGCTGTAAAAGTTTTATCTATAAATTTTTCAATTTGGGGGATCATCCCAACAATAGGCATCTGTTTCATAAGGGTTTTCATTTTTTGTATCAGTTCTTTTGTGTATTCCTCAGCATATATATTAGCATCGGGTTCAATTCCCCAGAGGTTTCTAGATAATGGAGTAAGCTTATTATTAATCTGTAATTGAAATAGGTCACTAAGATTGTGTGCCATATCAAAAGAAATCAGAAGTATCTTTTTATTAGGGAGCAAATCTGATAATAAAACTGCTGTAGCAGCGCTAATAGAGCTTTTTCCCACTCCTCCTTTTCCGCCTAAAACGAGAATTTTCTCCATTTATGGCATTTTCGTTTTTAAATTTTTAAGATTATATAATAAAAATAAAAATGCCATAAAAAGCTAATCAGATTCAAACTAATATTAAAGAAGAATATAGATAAAGACATCATTTAAGGTTTATTAGGAATCTGTTGTTTTGGATCAGGATAGAAAATCAATTTGCCTGTAACTTTAGATTCAGATCCTTTTTCTTTTTTAAAATAAAAATAAAATCTACCTATGTCTGTATTTAATTTATATTTCACATAATTTTTTTTAGATTCTGAAAAAAGCTTTTCTAATAAAATTCTGTTCCAATAACTCATTGATATAGATTATAATTATTATCTAAAAAATAAATATCTCATGAGGATATTATTTTTTACTTTTTTAGAAATTCTTTAGATTCACAAAAAATAAATGGATTGAATAATATTATTAAAATATAATCATCACAATTATGATGATTTTAAATTATATATTAAAATTATTTAAAAAATTCAAAAAATCAAACTCATACAATTTATCATTTAACTCTCATAAATTTTGGATGTGAGCTTAGATTTCATTATGAAAAATAAAATTTAAGGAAGTGATCAAGATTACCAGTCAAAATGAATTTACTACTAAATATATTATAAAAGTAAAATTTAGCATTAAAGGTGTTGTAGAAAAAAGCGATATTGTGGGGGCTATTTTTGGCCAGAGATAAAGAAACTTGAAGCCAATTCGGCTTAATCGGCTAAACCGAAGGACTTCTTATGGATCTGGATTTAAGGGATTTACAAAAATCTGGACGAATTGGAAGAATCGAGGTTGATAATGAATCCAAGGAAGGAATTTCCGAAGGGATCATTAAAATACCTAGTAGCCTCACGCGTAAAGAAACAGCACTATTAGCTGCAACTGTTGAAACAGTATCTAGGGTTGGACCTTGCGAAGCAGATATGAAACTCTTAGAGATTCGTGATGTTCGCGAAACAAAACGAAAAAAAATAATTAAACGTGCTACTGAACTTCTAAAAGAGTGGGATCAAAAATCTTTAGAACCAAGTGAAATAGAAAAACAAATTGATACAGATATTAAACTTGGAGAAATTCTTTCTTGGGGTAAAGAAAAATTACCTGCTGGACCCGAAGTAGATATTAATCCTGAATTAATAATTGTGGAAGGTCGTGCTGACGTTTTAAACTTATTAAGGATTGGGGTTAAAAATACAATTGCAGTTCAAGGAACTCAAGTACCTAAGTCAGTAATAAAATTAACAAAAAATAAGAGTTCGGTAACAGCTTTTATGGATGGAGATAGGGGTGGAACGATCATTTTAAAGGAGCTTTTACAAGTTGCTAAAATTGATTTCATTGCTAGAGCTCCTGATGGATATGAGGTTGAGGAATTAACTAGAAAGCAATTGATAAAAGCATTACAAAACAAAAAAGACGCTAATTTGTTTAAAGACATAAAAGATATGGAAAAAGTTGAATTGGAATATACGGGTAAAGAAGATAGACTATATAGTGCTTTAAAAAATCGTAATATTAAAAATGAATCTGCGATCATTGAGGCTATTAAAGATATTGAACCTGGTCATAGTATAGGTTTTAATAAAGCAATGGAGAAGCTATTTGATATACCGGTTGGAGAACTTTTTGAAAAAATCAAAAATTATAAACATACCCAATATTTGATAATAGATGGTATTTTAACCAAACGTCTTCTCTCACTATCAATAAACATGAAAATAAATTTTGTTGCTTGCAAAAATAAAGAAGATGAAGTAGTAATACCTGATTATATTACTGTGCACTATTTCTAATTAATCAAATTTTGATAACTCTTTTCTTTTTTTTCTTTATTGTTCTTGTCTAATTCTTATATTAAGTGGTGTTTCTTTAATAATCATATTTGACACAGGACAATATTCATGAAAAATTTTATTACATATATCAATCTTCTCTTTTGATTGTCCACTTTTAGGAGTAAATAATAACTCTATATCAATTTTTACTAATTTTAAAGTATATTTAGGTCCTGAATGCTTTAATTTTCCATCTACAACAATTTCTAATTTCTCGCTTAGAATATTATGCTTTTGTAGACAATATATAAAAGAATTACCAATACAACCCCCGATTCCAATTAGTAAATATTCAAGAGGGCTAGGCGCTAGATTTGAACCACTAAATGATTCAGGTTCATCAATATGAATGTTTTTAAAATGCCTTGCTTCTGCTAAAAAATGGAGGTTCTCTGAATAATTAAGTGTGACTTTCATTATTATTTTAAAAATTAGATCTTATTTAAAAATTGTAGATAAAAAAATCATCTAGCAAAGGGTACAAAGTTAAAAATTAGTTGAACGATATATGATATTGCCCCTAAAAGAACAAGTCCAATCGCGCAAATTTTAAAAACTAAAAAATATTCCTTCCTATCGGGTTTATTTGAAACTTTCAAAATTCTTTTTGTGTTTTGAAAGAAAATCCCTAACCTTTCATAAAGACTAGGTTTCTTCTTCTTTTCAAATTGAGAATATTTTTCATATTTTGGGTAATTTGACACAATAAAATTAAGAATTATTCTTTAAAAAAGTTAACTTTTGAGGAAATACTCATATTTTTTATTATGAACTATCGAGAATACTTGATATGAAAAAATCACGACTAAATGGTTGTAGATCATCATAGTTCTGACCTGTTCCTATGAATAAGATTGGTTTTTTTGTTTCAAAAGAGATAGATAATGCTGCACCACCTCTTGCATCAGCATCTAATTTAGTTAAGATACTTGCATCAATCCCTACGTGCTTGTCAAATTCTCTTGCTTGGTATAATACATCATTACCAGCAAGCGAATCTCCCACAAAAATAGTTAAATCAGGTTGAGCGATTCTACAAATTTTATGAATTTCAATCATTAAATTTTTATCTGATACTTGACGACCAGCACTATCTATTAAAACAACATCTATATTTTTAGCTTTAGCATGTTCAATGGCATCATAAGCAACTGAGGCAGGATCAGATTTATATGCATGTTTAATAACTCGTATACCAACATTGTTCATGTGATAGGATAATTGTTCGATTGCTGCTGCCCTAAATGTATCTGCTGCGGCTGCTACAATCGAGAATCCATTTTTTTTTAAAAAATAAGCGATTTTAGCCATAGTCGTTGTTTTTCCAGTTCCATTAACTCCAAGAAAAACAATTACATATGGTTCATCTTTTTTTCTCTTTTTCTTTATTTCATCTAATAAATCTATTTCTTTTTCAGGTGTTAGTATACCTGTTATAACATCCTTTAGTGTATCAAATAACATTTTTTTAGTTGAACTTAAACGACCAATTTGTTCTCCCTTAAAAGAGTCAACAATTTTGTTGCAAATTTCATCAGAAGTATCCATAGCAACATCACTACTCACAAGCAAGAGTTTTAAATCATTAATAGCATCGTCCATTTTTTTTTCAGTTAGGGTTTTTTTTACAAAAAGTGAAAAAGTACTCTTCAATTTTTCAAGCATTTATTTCTCCTCACTGATTTAAAAATTATCTGAAATTATAACAAGATTAAATATAAAACAAGTTTATCTTTGAAGAATATCTCTTTGAATGACTTTAGAGATTTTATTTAAGTCTACATCTAGATTTTGTAATTGAGTTCCTAAGAATTCTATTTGCTTATTATGTTGTTCTATTATCTTATCAAGAAATTCAATCGCACTTGCTAAATCCTTTTCAATTACAACATCTTGGTTAACAGCAAGTAAAACTTTTTCTGGTTCTTTAATAGATGCTTTAATATTTACTATACCCCCAATAGGAACTAAAATTTCGTCATCTTCTTTTACTCCTTCTTTTAAATTTTCTAAAGTACTCTTAGAAATCATTACATTTGCACGTGATGCATTAATAATTTCTAATTGACTTTGATACATATCACGTTGCTCCCTTAAATAACGAAATTTTATTAATTGCTCTTGATATTCTTGAGGACTGACCACTTGTATCAAAACTTTAAGAATGTTTTCCTTAATTATTAAGATAATTCACGGATTAAATAGTCTTGAGATTCCTCTAAACTTATCTCTTTAATTTCTTGAATTGTAATTTGACGTCTAAAAATACCAATAGAAGTAATATTACATAAAACTTTTTCAAGAGCGTCTTCTTCTTTTAAGGCACGTACTTCTTTACGAAACAAATATTTCTTATGATTTTTAATGTAGTTGCCAATAATTCTGTATATTTTTATCTCTGACATAAATTTTCATTCCTATTGTATCCATGAATTTAAAATTGATAATTATTTTAAAAATATTAAATTTTGCTTTTTTAATTTCTTTATTAAGTTCAATACTAAAAATTATAACTACTTCTTCTAACCTATTAAAAGTGTTAGGGAAAAAAAATATTTAGTCAATCTCCTACAATTTTAATATATCTGTTAGGCGCATCATTTCTGGACCTGTACAATCAGCTCCAAAAATTCCACTCTCATCATTCACAATTGCCCCTGAAGAGAGATATGGAATACCACGATTTACAGTAGATACATCGATCTCATCAACTTTTAATATTGTAGAAATATATTCTATTTCCTCATCGGTTGAAAGAGGATGAACTAGGCAACCATGATTATTTGCTAAGGAAATTGAACCAGGAAGATAATTATCAGCAAATTCATAAATGACGGTCTCAACACTTAAAATATCCTCGATCTCTTTTTTATAATTTTTTAACAACGAGCTAATTATAGCACCTTTATCATTACATAAGATAAGGTTTCCAAAAGCATTATCAATTGATTTCAAAATACCAATTTGTGAGGAATTATTTAAGTCATTTAAATAACTTTTCAATTTATCAAGTTCCTCATCTGTTATTATATGAGGAACAATAATTCCATATTTATTTGATGCAGCATATATTCCTAATAAGTTCGAATTATTAATAGTAAGTGGATAAAATGGCTCCCCAAATATAGTTTTAAATTTTATAAGTGTATTCTTTAATGTTGTAGGAGGATATAGGATATATGAATTATTACATGTTAAGTAAACACCTATTAGACTCTTCCCAAATACTTGAGACCTTAAAATTGCCATGTGAAATAACGATAAAATTATATTTTTCTACTAGAATATCATTAAAAAAAGTTTATATTTGTACATTGATTTAAAAATTGACATTTAAGCTAAATATATAACACACAGTCCATCAATATTTTTAGTAACTCTCACCTGCAACTTTCGTGGAGGTTTTTGAATAGAACGTTCCCATATCTTCTCATTTACTTCTTGTGAGATAACTAAAGATTCTGGCTTAAAATGGCGAGTTACATATTCTCTTAGATACCTGATAGCCTTTTTTGCTCTTTTATTTCTTGGACCTCTTCGTGCTATTGCGAGAGGTACAATATATATTCTTTCATCAATAATCTCCTCTTTTGGAACTTCCTCTTCTTTAATTTCTTCAATTTCCTCTTCAAAAATTTCACTAATTTCTTCTTCTTCAGATATTTCATCTAGGCTGAATTCCTCAATCTCTTCTATTTCTTCATCAGATTCGGATTCTTCTTCTAACTCATCCTCACTTAATTCTTCCTCTAACTCGTCTAGACTAATATCCTTTCCTTTTTTTGCCATTCTATATCATTCAAAAGTAGTATTTCTAAATCAAATTTTAATCTCTTTTTAACCTTGTGTTCCTCCATGTTCTATTCGAGTAAGGATTAGATCTAACCTTACCATTTGTCCTCCTAATAACCCAATTTGGTAGTGCTTTATTTTGGGACATACTCTTCGCTCGTCTTAATTTAGACGGTAGGTTTTTATTCCTTGCCATTTATACTCCTCTCTCTTGACTATTTTTTTATATTAAATTCTTTTTTTCTCCCCAGTGAAGATATTTGTTCTAATAATTTTTTAAATGCTTTATCTGGTAATGGTGTTGCTCCTCTTAGTTGTCCTGATTGAAATAGTTGAATTAATTGTAATTCTATCTGTTCAGCAAATTGGGGTTTAACCATTCGAATATTTTCTAATCTCTGTCTCCCTTCTTGAGATAAAATTTTTCGCATCAATTGATATTTTTTGCTCTCAAACTCTTTTTGTTGGGCTTCCATTAATTGTTGCTGTGCGGCTTTTTGTTTTAATTCTTCTAACTTCTTCCTTTTGATATCATCTAACTCTTCATCGTTGCTCAATTTAAACTCCCAGAGGTTATTATTTAATTCTTTAACTTTTTTTTCTTAGAATAGAGTATGCTGTTCTTTCTAATAAACTATTTCCTTCAGGAGAAACTTTTTTCCCGTTTTTACCATCCTTTATTACTAAACTTTCTTTTTCTAATTGCTGTAAAATGACTCTTATTATCTTTCCGCTTCCTTTTGAAGAGTAGTTTAAACCGCTACCTTTTCTATTTCTTCCTGAATAATGCTTTCTTAACTTATTTACTCCTATTGGTCCATATTTTTTCACTTTTCTTAAAATAGAGGCACTTCGAATATACCAAAAATTTTCTGAGTCAATAGGTGCTAACTCTTTATATGACGCTGTTTTCCAAAATTTGCTTCCTTTAGGTGGTTGAATTTCAGGAAATTCCTTTAGCTTCTCTGCCAAAATTTGAATAAATTTTCGGGGTTCAATGAGATAAATCGACATGCTAAAATATTATACTAAATTCATTAATCTTAATACTTTATAAAATCAAGTCAAAATTAAAAATTTTATTATTTTATGAAAAAAAATGAGCTATAGCAAAGAGTTTAAACAAGTTTTACTAAATGATCCACATTGTATTTTAGGCAAGAAAGGTATTACAGACGAGTTTGTCGATTATTTAAATAAATTATTAAGAAGAAATAAAATAATTAAAATCAAGGCATTAAGTTCCATTGCCAATAAATTAAATATCAAAGAATTAGCCAATAAAATTGTTAAAAAAACAAATTCTTATCTATTAGATGTACGAGGTAAAATAATCATAATCTCAAAAACTCAAATAGATAAAAGACTATAAAATCCTTATAGAAAAATGCCTAATTATAAGAATATTGTGAAACAAATCGCAAAGACCCGAATGCAATTTTTGTTCGAAAGAGCCCACAATATTTTTCCTGAGAACAGAGATTTAGCAAATCGGTATGTTTACTTAGCTAGAAAGTATGCTGCTAGAGCTAAACTTAAAATTCCAACAAAATGGAAGCAAAGGGTCTGTCATAAATGCAAAAAGTTTTTGTATCCGGGAATTAACTGTAGAACAAGATTAAAGTCAAGAAAAGGAAAGGGTTCACATGTTTCATTAACTTGTCTGTCTTGTGGAAATACAACTCGTTATTTTATAAAATTAAAAAATAATAATTGTTAGCTATGCCATTAATAATTATTTTAGTTGAATGTGGAATAGAACTTATCCCAAAACAAATTAGAAAACATTCTGCTATCCAGAAGAATCTATCTCCTCAAATTTATGCTACACAACTTTTAGATAATGCACTTCATCATTCTGCTATGATTAATTTACAAAACATTAAAAAGAGAGGTCGTCCTGATATAACTCATTTATGTTTACTTAATGCCTTAGGCTCAACACTAAATAAAAGTGGAAATTTAAAAATTTATCTACATACAATTAATAATAAAATATTTGAATTTAATCCAAAGATTAGAATTACGAGAAACTTTAACCGATTTAAAGGATTAATTGCTAAATTATTAATAGATGGAAGTATAGAAACAGGATCTTCCAAATTAATTGCTTCATTTAACGGAGGTTTAAAAGAACTTATTAATAAGTTTAAAAGTAAGGAAATTTATTTATTTTCGATTAACGGTAAGTTAATAAATACCTACAAAGATTTATTTTCAAAAGATCTTACAAAAAATTATATAGCTATTGTTGGGGGATTCCAAAAAAGTAATTTCTCAAAAGAAATTATAGGTTTATCTGAAAATTTAATTTCTATTTCCCAATACTCTCTAGATGCATGGGTTGTTGTTAATAAAATTATCACCTACTATGAATTAAACTATAATATTCTCTAAACCGCCAAAGTTAAAAGATATGGAAAATTTGTGATCTTACACGATTTTCTAAATTTTTTTAAGCGCGATTAGTCTAGGGGTTATGATCTCGGCCTTCCAAGCCGATGACCCGGGTTCAATTCCCGGATCGCGCATTTTCCTTATTATATACTCTTATATTGATATTAAAGTCAAATATAATATTCGTGAAACCATTGTTTCACGAAAATATTAAAATAAAATAGGATGGTTGCATCAAAATTGTAATTTTTATTGACTCCTAAAAAATCAAAGTTTTATTATTCTAAACATCTTCAAGAAAGAACTTCCAATATCTTAGTAAGAATACGGGCTTTACCACCTGTGGATTGTAGTAAAGTTTTACCGCATACTAAACATTCTACATCAGTTGCAGAACATCCAAAAATAATTTGCTGATTTCCACAATTTAAGCACTTCACACGTAAAAACCTAGATTTTGGTTGGGGAATAAGTTCCTTTTCTCTTCTTTTATGGACCATATTAATTCACGCTTTTTAAACTTCTTGTAATTCAACCCGTTTTACACGATAAGATTTTGCATATTGCTTTTTGCCACATTCAGAGCATTCCAAAAGGGGTGTTGTCCTTTTGTTAAGCTTTGCATTTTTATGAAAGATTTCTTTGGGGAAACTTCCGTATCCCACTTTTTTGCGTTCTAATCTTCGCCTACCTTGATTTAGCATCCGTTCCTTGCCTTTTTTATAGAGTGCAACATTATGTTTTGTATGTGTTCTACAGGTTGGGCAGTATCTATTCATTGACCGAGGGTATTTCAAAATTCACTAACCTTAATATCTAATTAAGTTAAGTAGTTATTTATGAATTTTAAATTTTATTAGTTCTCTTTCTTTCATATAATACTTCTACTGTTTAATAAAAAATGTTTTAAATCTTATTTGCATAATTTTAATAAAACCATATTGATGAGAATATTGAAGTTTAAAGAGAAATTTAATGAAGGAATAATAAGTGCTAAGCAATTTGATAGGGAAGATATTGATTATATCTTAAAAAAAGCTAAAGAAATGATTCAAATTAAAAATTCTAATATTCTTCAAGGAAAAATCTTAGCAACATTATTTTTTGAACCATCAACCCGTACTCGTCTCAGTTTTGAATCTGCAATGTATAGATTAGGAGGTAATGTAATAGGATTCCATTCTGGAGATGTTTCTTCTATCAAAAAAGGAGAAAGCATTGCCGATACAATAAGAACGGTTGAAAATTATAGTGACTGTATAGTGATGAGACATAACCTTGAAGGAGCTGCTCGAATGGCAGCAAAGTTCGCAAACGTCCCGATAATTAATGCAGGGTCAGGAAGTGGTGAACATCCTACTCAAGCATTATTAGATCTATTAACTATAACTGAAGAGATTGGATCTTTAGATGGCTTAAATATTGGTATAATGGGTGATCTTAAGTATGGTCGTACAGTTCACTCACTTTCAATTTTGCTCTCTTATTTTGATGTAAATCTCTATTTCATAAGCCCTAAGGAGCTTAGAATGAGGAATAGAGATAAAGATTTTTTAAGACAACGACAAGTAAAATATAAAGAAATTAATAAATATCGTTTGATTCTAAGTGTGTTAGATGTTCTTTATATGACACGAATTCAAAAAGAAAGATTCATTGATTTGGAAGAATATGAAAAGGTTAAGGATATATATGTTTTTAGAAAAGAGGATCTAAATGACACTAAAAATGAATTTAGATTATTACATCCTTTACCCCGTGTTTCCGAAATTTCACCAAAAGTAGACAATTCTGAGAAATCACTTTACTTTAAACAAACATTTTACGGAATCCCAATGAGAAAAGCACTTCTAGCAGAATTGATGTCAAATAAAAGCTGAGAAATCTCTCTATTTAATATATCCTAAATTTTAATCCTTTTCTGTATACAAATCGCTTCTAATTCTGATTTGAATAGATTAGATAAGAGCCCTTTTATTGATGTCCCATTGATATCAATATATTCATCAAATATAATTCCACCGTTGATAACTTTTTCAAATTTTTTAAATAAATTAACTCTTTTAGCTAAAGGTAACTTTGAATTGTGTCTAATAATGCTTGATGAATATCTATGTGCCATATCACTTCTTAGAGTTGTTCCATTATGCCACGCATTATGTAAATACGTATCATTATGAGGTTGGCTTAAAATATAATAATTGTTCTCTTCTTGATTTTTTTCTCTAATTAATTTTTTCATGAAAGATAAGATCCTTAAGGCAAATTCTTCACTATTCCCTAATCTATCAAGTTCTATTCCACAATGATTTAAAATTGCTTCATTTAAACCAAAAAAACTTACAGATTTGATTGTATTCTTATAAAAATCGGTTTCAATTTTTCCAAAAAAATCATGAATTAAACGTTGCCAACCATTTAAAGAATTTAATTTCTTTTTTACTAACGATTCTTTATGTTTAAATAAATCAAAAACACAACTCATTTTGTCAAATAGCAAATCTAGGAATAAATCATCATTTCGATTTGCCTTTACTGATATTGAATGTAAATTAATTAAAATTTTATCTAAAATTATCTGATTTTTGTTAGAATTTTTAATTTTAATTAAAGCAGAATTTAGAAAATTTGAGGAATTATAGTTGTAGAAGCAAATATTATTATTTTTTAAAATAGGTATTACATCTTCTAAAAATATACTTTGTAAATTTGAAGTATTTAATTTTGAATAATCAAATATTATAAAAGGTTTAATATTATTATCAAATTCTTTTTCTCTTATTTTATAATTCAAAAATTCTTTATCGACTTTGAATTGATTTAAGACCAAATCAGTTGAATCCTTAAAATCATGATAGTTAAAGTCAATAGTTAAACCATGTCTCAGATCTTCAAAAGAATTGTTAAACTTGAGAATTTGGGATTTCAAAATATCAATAAAGTATAAAATTTTCTCATGGGAATTCATATAAGAAAGAATATTTTTATTGAAATCACCTAATACTAAATCTTGAGAGAAATAAGGCTTAAAATTATGTAAAAGATCAATAAAAAGCAGAATTAAGTTAGTTAATTCTCTAGAATTGGTTAATTTACTCGAGGAATTCAAATTTCTTTTAATAATCACCTCAATTACTGAGTTTGTATTTAGATATACGCTTAAAGGTCTCAAACTCCAATAATTTAAGTGTAGTAGAGCTATTTCTCCTGTTAAATATAAATCAGCTAGATTTTTTGGCAATAAGTTCAAGAGTAAAAATTGCTCAGAAACATCAGATCCTAATTCCTTTATGAACTTGTCAGGATTAATATTGTTGCCTTCTGAGTTAAATAATTTAAATACTTCAAATGGAGGTGTTCCTAAACGAGTTAATTTGTGTCTTACTTCTTCAAATCCATTTTCTAATAAAATTGCATTAATATATTCACGCATTAAAGGAGCAGTTAGATATTCAATATTAGTCTTCGAAAGGCGCTCTTCAACTTCATGAGCAATTTGTTTAGCTATAAAAGATTCCATTTCGCCTTCCTTTATGAGATATTCCTTAATTTTATTTATATCAAAGATTTCTTTCGAATATTTAGATGTTCTAATCATTTTTACCCTATTTTTTTCAACTAAGATCTGTTCAATAGATAATACACTATTTAATATCTGCTTACCTAAAACTGTAATATAATATCCATCTTCAGAAGATTCTATTAAATTACAGTCTTTTAATGCATTCAAATGAAATGAGAAATTTACAGATGTATTATTACAATTAATAACTTCTTTTTGAAGTCGTGAAAATGAAATAGGTTCTTTAATATTTTTTAGTTTCTTTAAAATATCTATTCTAATTTTTTGTCCTAATGTTTTCAATTGTTTTTCTAACATATTTTATTTTTTGTCGGATTCAATTTTAATTATCGATATAGTTGTATACCTTTAACACTGCTTATCTAAATAATATGTTTATCAATTATATAAAAATTTGGGGTTTTTCCATTGCCTTAATAAAGATAGATAATATGTAGGTGATATTGAAAACTATAGTAAGAGATTTGGTTAAAAATTTTAAAATCTTTAATTTTAAAATTTCTTTTATATTTAGAATTAGTTATTTGTTAAAAAATTTTAAAAAAAGTTATCGTGCAGATACAGCAATTCTCTCAATTTCATCTTTTCGTTTTACTGCTCTAGATTCTTGACTATTTTGTGCCGCTAAAATTAATTCATGAGCTACATTTTCTTCAAACATCCTTTCATTCCCATGAGATATTGCACCAATTGCTTGAACAAGATACTTTATAGCTAAGTCAACTCGGCGTTGGGGCGCGATATCTACGGCTGAAGCATAACTGATTCCACCCATTGCTATCTTGGTTGTTTCTTCTCTCGGAGCAGTATTCACAATGGCATCAACTAACACTTGAATTGGATTTTGACCAGTTCTTAACTCTATTAATGTAAGTGAATCTTTTAGACTTTTTACTAATTTACTTTTTTTTCCAGAATTATAAGAACTCTTATGACCTCTTATTTTGCTTCCAATAAAGCCAGGAGAAAGTAATCTATTGGTAAATCTTTCTATTATAGAAACACGTGAGCTTTTCCAGAAACGCCTATGTTCATGACGACCTGCTGAATGTGGTACTATGATTGGTTTTAAGTTTATATATTTCTCAAGCGTAAAATCGTTTAACTCGATGTTTTCAAACGACCATTTATTAAATAACTTGATCTCAGCTTTGCTTTTACTCATTAATTATTACCTCTATCTAAGTGGCTTTTCTCTCCTACCAGTTAAAAGTGCTTGAAGACTCACACCATTTACTTTTATTACTTTCCACCTTACTCCCGGGAGATCACCAATAGCACGTCCTTTAGCTCCGCCAATACCTTCTAGTAGAACACGATCATGCTCCTCGATAAAGTTTAAAGCTCCATCTCCAGGTAGAAATGCAGTAACACCCTTTCCATTTTTCTTTAATTGTACACGTACACATTTCCTAATAGCTGAATTAGGTTGTTTACTTTCTCTCCCAACTTTTTGTAGCACGATGCCTAGGGCTTGTGGAGCTCCTTCAAGAGGATCAACTTTCTGTTTGAGTTTTAACTGTTTTCTCTTATATTTAGATTTTGACCATCGAAAACGTCTACGATTTTTTCTTAATTGTCTCGCAGCGTATAAACCTTTTGGTTTTCCTATTTTAAACACCAGCTATTAAAATTATGAATATTAAATAGAATAGTTCTTTTAACTTAAAATTTATGAATATTATAAATATCTTAAATAGAACAGAATGAGTTCTTCGGATTAAAAATTATTTTTTGTATTAATTATTACATTATCTACTTCAAAGTACCTTAAAACTAATTCTTTTATTTTTCTGATCATACTGCCTTCTTTACCTATTGCTTTTCCACGATCTTGGGGGCGAACAGAGATAATAACTGTTTTTTTTAGATTCTTACTCTCTTTAATTTCGATATTTTGGAGTTTTATGGCATTTTTAGTAGTATTTAAGATATTTTGTATAAATTGGTTAAGATCTTCAGAAAATTCGATGACATCTATATTCTTTTGAAGTTTTGACTTTAAATCTTTTACATGTTCTCCAGCCTTTCCAATTGCTTTACCTACATCTTCTTTTTTTACTAAAAAGATAACTACTTCAGAATTATTTTCAGGAGATCTAAAAATCAGACAGTCTTTTATTATAGCGCCAGATATATTATTAAACAAGGAAATAAGTTCCATTGATTTCTGATCAATTCTAATATTTTTTCTTAACATTTTTGAACCAATTAAGTTACTTTCTTTTACTAATTAAACTTTGTAGATTGGAATCTCCATAGTCATAAATACCTATAATACTAATCATGTATGGCTTCGCACATGCTAACCCTAAATCCCAGCTTGAACCTTTATACTTATAAATAAAAATATTGTCCTTACCAAGTGAATTATAGTGGTTTAATTGCTTTATAAGGTCCATAGGGCAATTATTTGCAATGATTATCATTTTGAATTGATTTTGTCTCATTGACCTTAACACTTGATTTCTACCGAATACAATTTTTCCAGTTTTATATGCAACTTTGATATTTGTGTCAATATCAAATTCCTTCACTTTCTTACGCGATAAGTCAACTTTTTCTGATGTAGCTTTGTTCTTCTTCTTCTTTGCCATTATATTGTCAAAAAGTATCTTTTAATTGAGTAATAGTAATTATAATTTATACTTGAATTTAATTATTTGTTAGTTTAAGTTATTTCTTCATTTTCATTAGTTTTTAATTATATTAAATTTCTCCGAGGTTTGAAATTTAATTCTTATTATCTTTTCAGTCTTATCCTTCTGAGCTTTTTTTGGATTTTCTCAAATTTCTCTTTTCTTCTAAAATTCTTAAATTTTCATCTAAATCAAAAGCTACAGCCACTCTTCCACTGCCTATGGGAATTACTTGTCCTATAATAACGTTTTCAGGGATCCCAAGTAATCTTTCTTCCTCTCCATAAAGTCCAGCATCCAGTAATTGATTAACTGTGACTTCAAAAGCCGCTCTTGCAAATACACTCGATTTTGAGCCTGAAATGCCATGTCTTCCTATGGACTGAATTGATCCAGTATGACACATTAAATCTGATAGAATTAGTAGGTGCCTTAGATCTACATCTAATCCTTGTTGTTCAAGGACTTTTTGTGATTCAGTAATAATCATTTTACGTGCAGCTTCTATACCATATAGTTTCTCTATTTCATGGATATGATTTGAAACTGTTCTTGTTGTATCCACTCCATCAATTTGAATTACACCTTGCATGTTTGTACCTTCAGTCTTAATAACCCATTCTTCATTATTGTCTGAAGGTGTTAATAAACCTCTTTTCACTCCTCTAATTCCTTTTACAACTTTTTTTAGGATTTTTTCTCTTAATTTCTGTAAACTCTGAAGATCCTCAATCCCAGGATCAATAATGATCGTGCTTCCTTCTCGCTTAATTGTACCTTTTTTCTTATACCTTTTTAAAATTTCAGGGATTTGTTCAATATCTATCCCTTTCTTTTCACAAATTTCAGTAATAAGATTAATATGAATTTGCCAATTTACAAAATCAAGATCTACATCATGGGTTATCTGTTCAATTCTTATTTGTTCTATACGATTATGAACCTTGATAGCCGCTTCTTCTGTTTTATTATAAGGTTCCTCTAAGTAAATAGTCATTTGTGGAGTTGAGGGAAAACGCCGAGCATCTACAATCTCAATCAAGCGTGGAAGACCTTGAGTAACTGAGAACTCTTCAACACCTGCATAATGGAAAGTTCGAAGAGTCATTTGGGTTCCTGGTTCACCAATTGATTGAGCTGCAACTGTCCCACATGGTTCATTTGCTTCCATTAATGAGTTATTATAATTAATAAATACTTTATTTAAAAGGTATTCCAATTGTTCTTCTTCTAAATCTACATCTTTTACTTTTTCTCGAATTTTTTCGATTAAATCTTCTGGAATACCATCATCTATTAAAAAATTTAAACGTTCTTCTAAAATTTTAAGTGTTACTTTAGCCATTTTTCTCTACCCAATTTTTTCTTTTTTCCATTCTATATATACTTTTGTCTCTTTACCTCTCCAAACTGCATGTTTTCCTGTTTCCTCCTCATATTGTTTTTGGATTGCTTGTTCATCATGAATTTTTGCGTCTGCTTTTTTAGATTTTTCCTTAAGAGCTGTCTCTTTTGGTTTCTTTTCAGTGTCTTCTTCAATTTTTATTTCTTTTTTCTTCACAGGAGCTTTTTTAATTTCGGTACGAATCTTTTCGACATCAAGGGCTTTTGCTTTAAGGAGCAAAACGTCTAAGTTAACCGCATCTCCATGGTCTGTGTGCATTACATCAACACCATCATCGCCAAAGGCGAATTGGATTACATTTTTATCAGAATTCCTTACAGTTCCGTCATTTTCAATTACCATATCCTGTAAAGCATTTACAAGTCTTCTTTGCATATATCCAGATGTGCTTGTACGTACTGCTGTATCAACAAGACCCTCTCTTCCACCCATTGCATGAAAGAAAAATTCTACTGGTTTTAATCCATTACGATATGATGATGAGACAAATCCTCTTGATTTGGGGCTAAGATCATTAACCTTAAAATGTGGAAGTGTTCTAAGGCTATATCCACGATTAATTCTTTCTCCTCTGATTGCTTGTTGTCCAACAACAGCAGACATTTGACCTAGATTTAAAATATTACCTCGAGCACCGGATTTTGTCATGATAACTGAATGAGCCTCATCCCCAATATACTCTGCTGCAAGTTCTTCGGCTTCTTTACGGGCTTCAGCTAATACTTGTCGAATTCGTAATTCTAAAGTTTCTCTCATAGAACGTCCAGGAGCTCTTTTCAATGTTTTAGTATCATTTTCATTAAAAGCTTTTATAAGTCTTTCAGATTCTTCATTAGCTTCTTCTAATATCTTTTGGATAGCTTCAAAAGCCTTACCTTTAACGTAAACTTCATCTAATCCCATAGTCATCCCATTTTGGCGAATAACATGTAATAACATTTTTGTTGCGCTGTCTAAAAATTGCCTTCCTCGAGCATTGCCATGATCCTTTATAATACGTTGTAAAATGCTATTTGATTGCATAGCACCAAATGAATTCTCATCAATTGTGCCAGTTATTAAATGACCATTTTTAATTTCTACGTATGCATCATAGGGACAATCCTCTTCTTCGCATACATCACACTTCTTACAGAACTTCGATCTTACCCTAATATTTAAATCATCAGGAAATAAAGTACTAAAAATCTGTTTACCCGAATACATAGCTTCAGGATCAGTAACTAATGGCTCTAATTGATCCAAACTAAAATCAGGATTATTTTCAAAAATATCTCCTATATACAATAATTTTAATGCGCTTTTTTTATTATATACTGCGTCTTTACTCGTAAATTGGAAAACACTTGATATAAAATCTTGAATCCCTCCTAATATTGGCCCACCAAATCGGGGTGATAATATATGTTCTTGAACCTTAAGCAATAATTCTGCTTCTGTTCGAGCTTCTTCACTTTGAGGTACATGTAAATTCATTTCATCACCATCAAAATCTGCATTATAGGGAGGACATACAGTTAAATTTAACCGAAATGTTTTACCATCCATAATTCTAACTTCATGAGCCATTATCGACATCCTATGGAGTGAAGGTTGTCGATTAAATAAAACTAAGTCTCCATCACTTAAATGGCGTTCAACTGTAAATCCGGGTGCTAACATATCAGCAATAATCTTTCGATTTTTTACATAACGAAGATCAATTCTTCTGCGATCATTTCGTATTATGTAATTAGCACCTGGATGCCTATAAGGACCATTTAAAACCAGTTGTTTCAATTCTTCAATATTCCAATCATTAACATTAGTTGGAATGGTTAATATTTTAGCAATTTCTATTGGTACTCCTACTTCATTAATACTAATGTATGGGTTTGGAGATATTACACTTCTTGCTGAAAAATCAACCCTTTTACCACTTAAATTACTTCTAAATCTTCCTTCTTTTCCTTTTAATCTTTGAGTAAGTGTTCTAAGTGCTCGACCGGAACGATGTCTGGCTGGAGGGATGCCAGAGACTTGATTATCAAAATAAGTAGTAATATGATATTGTAATAATTCCCATAAATCCTCAACAATCAAATGAGGTGCTCCAGCATCAATATTTTCTCTTAATCGTTGATTAATTCGAATAACATCTACTAGTTTGTGGGTTAAATCATCCTCAGACCGAATACCACTATCTAGTGTAATTGAGGGTCGTGCACACACAGGAGGTATAGGTAGTACGGTAAATATGACCCATTCAAGTCTAGCATTTTCAGGAGAGATACCCAGAGTTCTTAGATCAATATCATTCATTTTCTTTAATCGTTCTAAAATCTCAATAGGTGTTATTCGCCGAGAACCCTTCCCTTCTTCTTCTTCATAAAATGTTGTAGGTTTTTCAATAATAATTTTTTTCTTTTTAGCTCCACAATGAGGACATATTTTACTTTTTCGAGCACGTTTGAATACAAGTTTAGCAGCATCTTCATCTCCTTCAAAAAATAATTTTCGATGCTTGATTTGCTCTTGTCTAAATCTCTCTTTTTCTTCTTCAGTGAGCATTAATCGAGAACATTCTGGGCATATACTACGTAGAACTTTCAAAACTTTCTTTGCATATCCTACATGAATGACAGGTCGAGCAAGTTCGATGTGTCCAAAATGTCCCATACAATTACTAACGAGATTCCCACATGTTTGACACCGCTGTCCTGGTTCTATTGTTCCTAATCTCTGGTCCATTAATCCAGATGGAATAGGTAGTCCATCCTCATCATAAGTATCGGCAGTGATTATTCGTGCTGCAGACATTTTTCGAATCTCATCTGGGCTAAGTAGCCCGAATTTAATCTTTTCAATCATTTTAGTTCTAGAAAAAGTATAACTCATAGGAGAAAACATCCTCTATTTTGGTTTTGAAATAATAATGATATTCTTAAAAAATAAGTATATGAGCTTTCCACTGTGTAGTAAAGAATACACCAAATATTAAAAATTTTACGATTTTAGACTAATTTTTCCAGATGTACAATGTTAAAATAACTCACTCATCAAATTATTATCCTAATGATCTTAACTTGGAAATTTAATGAAATCAAAAAGCAAGGAAAATTATATATAAAATTTTAATTAATAAATAATAAATTTAATTAAATGCTGAATTTAGTAATTTAATATGGAGAAAAATTGGTTTTTCAAAAGCAAGATAGTAATTTTTGTGATTCAAATTGTTATTTTAAGTTTAATTATTTATAGTTTCGATTATAAATTTAATATCAATTTCGATACAGATATTTCAATAGAACATAAAAAAATAATACAAATTTTAGCTAATTACATAATGTTTGATAAACTTAGTAATTTGCTTTTTATCTATTTAATTTGGATACTGGTATCACTAATACCAATTTTTTCATATAATAATTATAAAAAAGCCTATTCTATGAATTTAATCACGTTTTTCTTTCCTAATTTCTTTTTTTATATCTTCTTAGATAGATATTCATCTGATTATTTTGATTCTAATTTTCCTACACATTTTTTTCAAACAATTATCCTTGGGATTTTTATCGTATCAATATCAATTGGATTATCTTTAATTTTAAAGGCTCTCATAAAACCTAAAGCTTCGGTTCATTATGAGGATTTACAACTAATTGCAAGCAAATGTAAATCTAAATGTCCAAAATGCGGAACTCAATTTAATTCAATTCCTCAATTCTGTTATAATTGTAATACTAAATTAACATTTAATACAGGGGAAAACGTTGAAAATGCAAAATAATTATGATAATTCTTTAGAATTGATTTTTAATCCTAAAACTATTGCTATCTACGAAGCAAAAGAGAAAATCTCTTTTTATATTCAAGGATTTAAGAGACAAGGTTTCAATTTTGAGAATTTATTTTTGATTTCCCCTAAATTAGAAACTTTAACAGGTGTAAAATGTTATGAGTCAGTGGATATTATCCCAACAGATACCATTGATCTTCTAATTTTATCAGTAAGAAGGGATTTACTTATTAAGTCATTACAAGAAATTCTCTCAAAGAAAAAAGTAAAGTTCATTCACATTTTTACAGCAGGCACAGGAGAAGCTGATGAAGTAGGAGTGAAAATCGAAAAACAGTTACAACAACTTCTAAATAAATATCCTAATACTCGAGCAATTGGACCCAATTGTATGGGTTTATATAGTCCCCGTGGAAAAATTGCTTACTATCCTTCTTTTCCCGTAGAGAAGGGCAATATTGGTTTAATTTTTCAATCGGGAGATTTACATTCAAAAATGATTAAATTTGGCTCACGTAAATACAATCTTAGATTCTCGATGGGTGTAAGTCTAGGAAATTGTATAGATATACAAATTTCTGAATTCTTACAGTATTTTAATAATGACGAAAAAACTGATTTAATTTGTGTTTATTTTGAAGGAATTTCACCATTGTATATCAATGAAGGAAAAAATCTGTTGGATGTATTAAAAAATTTGAATAAACCCGTATTATTTATGAGAGGTGGAAGGACTACAAGAGGTCAAACTGCAGTTTTAACCCATACAGGTTCAATGGCAACTAAACGAAGCATATGGGATGCAATATATAAACAAACATCCGTTATTGAAGTCCCTCCATCATTAGATAAATTAATTGATTATGCTTATATCTTCTCTAAACATATAAACAGATTTAAAAAACTCAAAAAAAAAGTAATATATCCAAAAAGTAAGAGAACTTTAATGATTCTTTGGTCTGGTGGTTTTGGAATTTTAGCTACAGATACCCTAACAGAAATGGGTCTAGAACTGCCTTATTTTGAAGGTAAGACTTTGGCAAAACTAAAAAAAATATATCCTATTACAATCGGTAGCTTATCAAATCCTCTTGACTTACCTTGGATAGAACATAAAAAAGTGTTTTTAGAAGTTAGTAAAGCAGCTATTGATGAAAATATTGATTTAATAATTGTAGAAACAGATGCTTGGGGAGATTGGGAAGGAGAATTTTTTAAAGGATATTATCATAATTTATTGGAATTAAAGAAGTATGTTGAATCTCTTAATAAGGTCTTCATTATTATTTTACACCAATATCCTAGTAAATCTCGAACAGTTTTTTATGAAATGTTGATAAAAGATAATTTTCTTGTTTATCCCACAATAGAAGCAGCTGCTAAATCCTTCTTGAATTTATTTGAATACGGAGAAAAGATAAGAAAGTTAAAATCGAATAATAATTAATTTTCAAAAGAACTTTTTAATCTTCTTATTTACTAAAGCGAAATTTCTTTTGTATCATTTTTCATTTTTTGATGATATAATCTAACATACAAGGCAAATATGAAATATTATTAATAAAAACCCTTTTCTTCTCTTTAAAAATAATCTTATGATTTTTGAAAAAAATATCTGCTTCATTGTCAGTATAAAAACAATGTAATACCTGTTCGTCGTCATATTTTTTTACAAATTCTCCAGATCTTACTTCCTTACCATCTCCATAAAAAGAATCTTCAACAGAAAGAAGATTTACAAATAAAAGTCCATTTTTTTTCAATACCCGGAACATTTCATCTAATGCAATTTTTGTGTCCTTTTTAGTTAAGTGAAAGATTGTATTATAAGTGTATGTAAAACCAAATGAATTAGAATCAAATTCTATATTTCGCATATCTCCCTTTTTAATATTTAATGTAATACCTTTGTTTTGACAATATTCATTTGCCCAATCTATTCTTTCCTCTGAAATTTCGATACCATAAGTTTCATATTCATAATAGGAAAATAAAGCTAACTTTGGGAACCGACCTCCTGCTCCACAATCAAGTATTGTTTTCTCATTTGAATTTTCATTCATAAATTTAACGAAATTATATAATGATGGTGGAAATATTTCACTTACTATAAAAATTCACCTTTTAAACCATTTAACCTAATATATAATAAATTAGTTATAATATTGCTCAAAAAGTTTTAATTCTTCTTCAATCTTTTTTAATTAGCAACTTCCTTTTGTGTTGTTGGTTCTTCTCCATAAATGTTTTCTTCATAAATGAATAAACTAGATTTGTTATAAGAGTTTATCAAAATCTAATTTATTATTTTCTAATACCTTAATAACAAGTTCTTTAAAAATTTTTTGAACATTATAATTCTCTTTTGAAGAAGTTTTAAAAAATACCCCCTCATCATGTCTTTCCATAAATCTTTTAATAACTAAATCATCAACCTTGCTTTTCTCGTCAGCAATTTTAACTAGGTCATTTTTTGTTCCTATAAAAATCCTTGGAGTATCTCCATGATTATAATCACCTAATTTCTCGTACCACCAGTCTAATCTCAATAAAGTTTGAAGATCTACTAGATCAAATACCATAAATATTCCATTAGCTCCATTAATATAGTAAGGAAAGAATTTTTTAAACTGTTCACGACCGCCAAAATCCCAAATACTTAGGCGAATAAAAGTATCTTCCCCATCAACAACAGCAGGAAAATTATATGTATAAAAATCTATCCCAATAGTTTCTTTTGTATTTGCGTCAAAAGTATCAAAACATAATCTTCTTGCAAGACAAGTTTTTCCTACTCTTTCTTGACCCAAAATGACTATTTTGAAAATATATATTGGTCTTTCTTCAGTCATCTCTTACTTCCTCCATTTAATACTAGTTTTGGTAAAATTTTTAAGTTGTATTATAATTGATAATTATTAAAAATTTTAATGAAATTAACAATTTTAAACTTTATACTAAAAATTTAGAAAGATCGAAATCACCTTGAATGAAAAAGATTTATTTCCAGATTATCAACCTAAAAAAACTCCCGATACTGTTTTTGATTATTTAAAATATCCAAAAACGAATATATTTAAGATACTTGATGAGATTGGTCAACCTAAT